>CBDUIJ010000440.1:0-4175 GCA_965367215.1 uncultured Granulosicoccus sp. | reverse complement strand
GGGGAAGTCTGTCAGCTGCTCCCTGCATGTCTATCCCCAAGCAATGGAGTATTCCGATGAAACCCCTACTTTCTGCCAGCAGGCTCCTCATCGTCATCATGGGCATGCTCACTTGCCAGGCCTCGCTTGCACAAGAGGTAGGAGTTGCCTGGATGGGAAAATCAAGCATGGCAAAGGCCGTGCTCGTGGGTGTGCAGGACAGGCTCAAGGAAATCGCTCCGACCATCAACCTGGATATTCACGGAGAGCTGGGGTCGGTCGAAGAGATGGATGCCGTCGTGAAGGGATTTGCCAGCGAGAACAAGGCGGGACAGATCATCCTGCGATCGAGTGGCACTGTTTATCTGAGAGACTACCCGCCGACCATTCCCTCGTTCATAGGAGGCAATAATCACCCCGTCAAACTGGGAACGCTCAAAAGCATGGAGAGCCCCCAGGGATTGGTGACCGGCGTTACCTATTACATACCCATCATTGAAACCATCGAGAGTTTCATGCTGCTCCACCCTTATATGGATTCCATTCTACTGCTCAGTCAAGCCAACTATGTCTCCTCGGCCATTGACTGGGAAGGCACGGAGCAGGCTTGTATTGAATTCGGATTCCGGTGCGAACAGGCGATGGCAGAAAGTCGAGAAGAGCTCAAGGAAATCATCCTCGAGAAAGGACATCTGTTCTCGGCGATAGTCATGGGGAACCAGAGCAGAATATTCGACAATACGGATGTCATCATAGAAAACAACAGTGAAACTCCGTTGTTCTCTTACGCTGCAAAAGGCGTAGCCAAGGGAGCGGCGGGAGGCGTCATCGCCGATGATCACAAACTGGGAGGGATGCTCGCGGACTCTCTGGTGGATGTCATTATCAATGGCAAGAAAGTGTCGGAAGTGCCGGTCAAGATCGATGACGAGCCCGTGTTGATGGTAAATATAAAGGCCATTACACGTTATGACCTCGACTTCCCGGCATCCCTGCTGAACGTAGCAGAAATCATAGAGTAGTCCTGCCCGACCATCACCTGGCAGATTGTCCAGATTCATCGCATACAAGGACACTATCGTGCCCCTATCAATTCACAACAACGAAAGCGCCAGATCGGGGCAGTCGAAAATCGTTCGCAAGCTGATCCTGTCGGTCGCGCTCGTAGTGTCTGTCGGCTGCATGATCTCGGCGTCCCTGATGCTTGGAAAACTCAACGATTCGCTGTACAAGGCCGAATTGAAGTCTTTCGAGGACAGTACCAGACTGTTCCTGCCCTCCATGTCAACTGCAGTGAAGTTCAAACAAGGTGCAGCGATCAGAAAACTTTTCCAGGAACGCCAGATAGAGCAAGGCGCAACTGACACATTGCGCCTGGCCCGAATCTCGGATATCGATGGCAATGTGCTCGCACAGCATGCGCTCGACGACTGGGAACCGGACAACATCGAATCCGCATTTGATGCTGCCCCCCTTGACCAGGAAGGCATGTCCAGCTATCAGGAAAACGATTATGTGCTGGTCGGCAGCCAGCTTGTGTTCGGCCCGCGAAAACAGGTTGTCGGCTCGATTGTCATTGCCTGGGATCTGAGACCTTTGCAGGCGAACCTGCGTGACATATTGATCAATACCATACTGACTTTTTCAGCGGTCATTGCCGTGTTGCTCTTGATTATCTACCTGCTCATCAACAAGCTGATTGCTCGTCCCCTCAACAAGTTATCCGAGGCAATGACACTGATGTCAGATGAGCAGATCGACATCGATGTGCCATTCGTGGAGAGACGTGACGAAATAGGAACGATGTCAAGATCGCTGCAGGTGTTCAAGGATGCCATGCTGGAAAGACAAGCTCTGGAGCAACACCGTATTGCAGCTCTGGAAGAGCGCGAGGTACAGAAGCTAGAAAGCCAGCGCATTGCCCGGGAAGCGCAAAAGCGTGAAGAACAGAGAAACCGGGAACTACTGGAAGCTGCAGAGAGTGAACGCGCAGAATCCATTGCCTTGAAGACCCGAGTCGATGAGTTACTCGCCACGGTCGATTCAGTGGCGCAAGGCAAGCTGCTGAGCCCTGTCACCGTCAAGGGAGATGACGCGATTGGACTCATAGGGCAAAGACTGGAAAAGGTCTTCAGGCAATTTGCAGAAAGCATGTCCAGCATCAGTCGCAGTGCATCCACCTTGAGCAGCGTGTCAACCTCGCTGTCCAGTGCCAGTGAAAGCATTGCTACCAGTGCACAGCACAATTCTTCTCAATCGACTCACGTATCCCAGTCTTCGGAAGACATCAGTTCCGGCGTGCGCAACGTTGCCGTGGCTATTCAGGAGATGAGCGAAACTGCCAATGATATTGCGGCAAACACGCGCAGTGCCACGCAAGTGGCAGAAGAAGCTGCTGACGTTGCACAGAGCACCACTGGCCTGGTTGTCAGACTATCGAACTCATCTGCCGATATCGGCAGCGTCATCAAGGTGATAACCTCGATTGCCGAGCAGACAAACCTGCTGGCACTCAATGCAACGATTGAAGCTGCCAGAGCAGGAGAAGCGGGCAAGGGATTCGCAGTGGTGGCCAATGAAGTCAAGGAGCTTGCCAAGGAAACGGCTGTGGCAACGGACCAGATAAGCAACAAGGTGGCAGCCATTCAAAGCGACAGTGGTGGTGTCGCTGAATCCATCGCCAGAATCAGCGCAACGGTGGATCGTATCTACACGATCCAGTCGAACGTTGCCAAGGCGGTCGGCGAACAGGCAAGCGCGACCTCTGAAATCTCTCAGATCATATCCAACACGGCCGAAGGCAGCGAAAACATCTCCAAAAGCATGTCCGAGGTGGCAAGCGCGACCCAGCAGACACTGACAGGCGTCAATCAGTTACGCCAGACTTCCACGCAGATGGAGTCTGTTTCCCGGGATCTGGAAAAGCTGGTCAGTCAGTTCGATCTGTGAAAGAGAGACTTCCCTCGCCCCAGGAAAGGCTGAGGTCCTGGCATACTCACTGAAGACGCCAGTTCGTCGATGTGTCGTCTGATCGAACACCCCCGTGCAGCCTTGAACCTGATCTTGTATAGTTTCGCGCACGCATTTCCTGCTTGCCAGCAACCACACTGCACCTCCATCGACCTGAACATATCGACTTCGCCGTGACGATGAATAGCGGTATTGCCGCACTCCCCATGTACGACTGGCCAGAATTGCATGCGCCGATGGATCACCTGTGGGCTGAGATTGCGCATGAGCTTCGCAATGATGGCATGAAGGCCCCTGCGCAGCTTGCACGTGAACTGCCCTACGATGCCAGCTGGACCCGACCCGATCTCGTGCTTGGCCAGACTTGCGGCCTGCCGATGGCCACAACGCTGGCGAACCGGGTGAGCGTCGTCGGCACTTTCGATCTCGCTCTGCAGGCCTGCCCTCCAGGTCACTACCGCAGCGCCTTGCTGGTGAGAGCAGGCAGTGACATCGATTGTCTGGAGAACGCCCGTGGCAGGCGCCTGGTGATCAACAATCTGGACAGTCAGTCAGGTTTTCATTCCGTCATGGGGCAGTTGCGGACGCAGTTGCGGACGCGGTTGCAAACGCAGTTGCTGGACCCGATGCCGACGCTACGCTTCTTCTCATCCGTCGCGGTGAGTGACGCACACCGCAACTCCATCGCCTGGCTGCTTGATGGCCGCGCCGATATCGCGGCCATCGATTGCCATTCACTGGCACTTGCTCGGCGCTTCGGGCCGTCACCCGATGAACTGCGTATCGTCGGCTACACACCAGCGGTACCGGGCACGCCCCTGATCACGGCACAGCATGCCAACGCTTCACGCATCGGTGATGCCGTGGAACGAGCGCTGCAAAGGCTGGATACCCATCAGCGACGTGAGCTCGGCATTGCCGGTCTATGGCGCTGTGATGCGACTGACTATCAGCCACTGGCCGACGCAGGCGTTGCGCGCCTTGCCCAGCGAGAGCTCGGGCTTGAAGAGCAGACTGAAAGTCATCACTGACTCAGCCTGCCGGGGCTGAAACGGCGGTACGGCCCTCACTACCCTATTGCGATTGCGCATCTTCCCTGGTAGCGAACAGGTTCAACTCGCCCTTGTCGTTGAACCGAGTGACACTCGAACCGCCCTTGCCCGCTCCCAGCTTACCCTTGAGCGAATAGACGATCGGTTGACCGAGTGCACCACCCTCAGCCTGCA
>CBDUIJ010000439.1:0-4204 GCA_965367215.1 uncultured Granulosicoccus sp. | reverse complement strand
ATCGTCAAGGATATGTTCGATGGCCGAGAGCGGGAACGGGTCATGGCCACGGTCATGTCGCTGGTCCTGATTGCACCGATGATCGCCCCTGTCCTGGGTGCCTTTCTGCTGAAGATAGCCTCCTGGGAGGCGATGTTCCTTGCCCTGGCGTTCTTCGGATGCTGCGTCACCGTACTCGTCGCCCTATACAAGGAGACATTGCAGGAAAAATCAACCGGCACCCTGCTGCACGCCTGGAGCAGATTGTTCGTTGTACTGGCAAACCCCCGGTTCAGTTGCCTGCTGTTCATCTTCTCGCTGGCCCCCATGTGCCTGATGTCTTTCATCGGCATCGCCGCCTACGTCTATGTTGACGACTTTGGCATGTCAGAGCAGGCATTCAGCTTCATTTTCGCTGCCAATGCCGCTTGCGCCATGCTCGGACCAACCCTCTATCTCCGGCTTTCCCAGGTGTTTCCGGTTCGGAATCTCATCCTCGCCTGCTTCACCGTATTGGTCGTGAGTGGTATCGCCATGCTGTTCTTCGGACGCCTGTCCCCATGGGTCTTTGCCGCGCTGGCGGCCTGTATGACGGTATCGATAATCCTCGTGCGTGTGCCCGGCGCCAACCTGTTGCTGGAACAGCAATCGCGAGACACCGGGTCAGCCGCTGCACTCATACAGTTCTGCGCAACGATCGCGGGCGCAACCGGCATACAGATCGTGTCCGCCAACTCGCACGACCTCATTCGCAACTACGGCATTCTACTGATCGTGATCGGCACTGCCTGCACCGTATTGTGGACGTTCGTACAAAACCGGGCCTTTGTGGCTGACAAGTTGTATCAGCCCTCGCGGGCGTAGTGGATCACTGGCATGGGCTTGCAGCTGTCCATGCGAAGCCGTTCAAAGGCATGCGCTCAGCACTTGAATAGCTGAGAGCCATTGGCGTGTGAATGCAGGAAGTGTCTGAGCGCCGGAGATTCTTCAGTCACCGCTCAGCCTTTTCTGCCTGCTTGATGATTTCGCGACACACCTGACCGTATTGAATGTACGACATCAGAATGAAAGCAACCAGGAAGATGAGCAGATCACCACGCTCATACTGACCTGGATTCCAGATCATGACATACATGCCTGTTGCGAAAATCAGACCGTAGAAAGCCGAGTATAAAAGCGAGTGCGATTGTCTGTTGCTGCTTGTGACCTCTTTCATCAGCGATTGGCAGAGTCCCAGGGCGACATACCAGAGCAGCATGCCCGCGGTCTTCAGCACGATGAATTCCTCGCTCATTCCTTTGGAGTAACTGAAAAAGGCGAAAGCGACAAGAAGCAGAAAACCGAACAGAATGCTGGTGACTGGATTGCTGGAAAATACACCGGTCTTTTTCATGGAGTGTCACGTACCGAGGAGCAATAACGACATTGTTGAATGTGTAAACGCACACGGCAGGCATTCTTGACACCAGAGCGATTATTACCGCACCGTCTGTAACAAAGCACCTGCCAAGCCCACAGGCAATCGGCCTACAATTGCAGGTATGGCCTGCACTGTCTGGCATTCGTACCTGAGAGGTTTCGCAATGAAAAAACACACCCTCACTCTCTGCACCGGTATCGCCTTGTTGGCAGGCTCCGGGACAGTCGCCGCCAACGACATTTTTCAGGTACTGGTCGAAGACCAGAGCATGACCTGGGGCGCAGACACCTTCGGCTACATACAGGTTCAGGATGCCGGCACCTGGCAGACCCTGTGCGAGTCTTCCGTCTATACCTTGCAAGACACACCATCAGGCAATCGGGATGACACAGCGTGCTCTGTCACTCCCGGCACCTACAATGTCATCAATCACATGACTCGGCAGCGCATCGAGGGCGTCACTGTCGGTGACTTCGACGGCATCTATACCGCGCCTATGGTAGAAACCATCGATGGCAGCTGGGTAGTTTACGACCCCTATCAGGTCATTCAGGCCAATACGATCTACAGCCAGTTGCACGCCATCCCTTTGCCCGCTCAACTCACCGTCCAGGTGTATTCAAGCACCGCGGCTGAGCTCTTCTGGGATCGTGCAGACATACCCGGATTGCAATACGACATCTATCAGGCAGACCAGTTGGCAGGCACTACGAACGGCACCAGCTATTTCCTGAGCGGCTTGCCGTCCGGAGAAGATCTCGAATTCTCCGTGCTTGCTCGTGACTCTTCAGGCAGGCAGTCCACGGCCAGCACCCTGTTCTTTCAGACGCCGGACGACGGCACGAACGCCAACACTCAGTTGAGCATGCCTACCGGACTGCGCGCCTCGGTGTACTCATCGAACACACTGGAGCTGTTCTGGGATCGCCAAGGGCCGGGACAACAGTTCGAGGTCTACAACGCTGACGATGAGCTTTTGACTCTGACCGACGGCACCAGCTACTTTGCCAGCAACCTCCCAGCCATGAGCGAACATCGGTTCTCCGTTCTAGCCATCGATGATGCCGGCAACCGCTCCGAGACCGCCTCCATCGCTGTCTCCACTGATACACCCGACTCGCCGCCTGCCATCACGTTGGAGAATGCCGAGAGCCTGCTCGAGGCCGTGGTCAACATTGCCAATCGAGAACCCTTCGATGAGGCTGCCAAGCTGATGTCTCCCGGCGTGCAAGCCGTGCTGCAATCCGCCTATGGCTTTTTCGCTGAAGACGAACCTTCGGACAACGGACTGACCTTGATAGAGGGCACAGCTGGCGGCACATCGTCGGAAGGCTTCGGCGGACTGAACGGCGGCGAGTATGTCTGCAATGCCGGTGGCAGTGCAGAAGCCTTGTCCGTCTTTGGCGGGGAAAACAGCCAGGGATACATGATCCGCTTTGATGAGTGCGTACTGCCATCAGGCACATACAGCGGCACGGTCACCAGTTATTCAGGCGGGCGCTCAGGGTACTTTGGCAGCAACTACGAAGACATCGTAGTCTCACCGGCTGACGATGCCTTCACCTATCGATACACGGGCTCCTACAACGAAACCTACAATCGTTATCAGGGTGATGGCACTGATACATTGACCGCCAGCCTCTACTCGGCCGAGTCATCCGATGGCGTCTCGGTCATGGAAATCACCGAGTTCGAGTCGGTGTTAAGCCGACAACTCAAACGGGAGCTGGGCTCATTTCTCGATATTCTCTACGCAGACATCAGCGCGTCGATCTCCTTTACGGCAGAGATCCCCAGCCTCTCCGCCAGCCCTCTGAGTGTCAGCATTGAATTGGCTTATAACCCTGACCCCGATGTCGCCAATCCCGTCGGTCTTTGGAACTCAGGCTATCTGTCCGTCACGGCCGCTGATGGTAGCGCTCTGCTGGCAACGCTTGACGATACCGATGGAGATTCCACCTTCGAGAGCGTTGTCATCTCTGTTGGTGAGGATCAGATCAGCCGGGCATTGAGCGAGGGCTATCTGGTGTCATGCCGTCAGGAATCATTCGAAGAATGCAGTCCTTGAGCTGATGATGGTCAACCCGGGCCAGAGACAAGGCCCGGGTGAACCGAAAACAGCAATACCGGGGAGCGGGCCGACGAACTCGGCCCGCGCCGCCTACCACTACCTGGCCCCATAACGCTCATTGAACGCATCGACTCGACTGCCTGACACCGCACTTACCACTTTACCGGTATAGGCCGGATGGCAATTCGAACAGACATCCAGGCTGGCATGGTCCTGCCTTGTGGATGCAGATGGAATCTCGGTACCGCAATTCGAGCAGGCGAATACTGTTGGCGTTATAACGGGGTGTATGTGCTTTTTCATGACTTCATTCCTGTTGTTGTATTGAACCTGATTCAGTTACGTCCAGCCATCACACCACCATCCACATTGAGGATGGACCCGGTGATCCAGGACGCCTCATCGGACAGAAGAAACTCGACGGCAGCTGCCACTTCATCCGGGGTACCAATTCGTCCAATTGGATGAAATGCGTTGAAACCTGCCAGAGCGTCAGCCACCTGCTCTTCAGGGATAAAACTGTTGTAAACCGGTGTCTCCACTACCGCCGGTGCGACGGCATTGGCTCTGATGTTCTTGTCGCCCAATTCCATTGCCAGATGCTGTGTGAATGCGTGCAGTCCGGCCTTGGCCATCGAATAGGCCGCAGACGGTGTTGCCTTGATAGCCTGATGAGCCCACATCGATCCTACATTCACGATGGCGCCCGGGCGATCGTCGGCAATGAGTTGTTT
>CBDUIJ010000438.1:0-4213 GCA_965367215.1 uncultured Granulosicoccus sp. | reverse complement strand
TTACCGGCCACCTGATCGTGCGATTTGGTGTCACGCGCATCATTTCGGCCGGCTTGAGCATTCTTGCACTGGCCGGTGTCGTTGCGCTGATGGGAGTACATCTGGAGAACTTCTATATCGCCTTGATCTTTCTGGGCATCGGCTGGAATTTCGGTTTCATCGGAGCAACGACCCTGTTGGCCAGCGCTCACGGCGTCCACGAACGTGGCCGTGCGCAAGGCCTCAACGATACGATGGTCTTTGGCTGCGTCACTCTCGCCAGCCTGGCATCCGGTGGCTTGATGAATTGCTCGGGTGGCACACCCGTGCATGGCTGGAGCGCCGTCAACCTGGCCATGATCCCGTTTCTGTTACTCGCCGGTGCTGCTCTTTTCTGGCTGAGAAAGCACCAGGGTCGTCAGGCCCGCAGCGTAGCCTGACCTGACGCGCGGGTCGCTGGCGCTGCTGCCCCGCTTACATCGTCATCACGATTCGGCCGTCGATCTTGCCATCACGCATCTTGTCGAAGATATGGTTGATATTGTCCAGTGAATCCACGGTGTAATGCGTCTTCACCTTGCCGGCAGCTGCAAATTCCAGACTTTCAACCAGATCCATACGGGTACCGACAATCGAGCCTCTGACAGTCTTGCGATTGAGCACGGTATCGAAGATATTCAGATCGAAGTCGCCTGGAGGCAGCCCCACCAGAGACAAGGTGCCGTGTTTTGCCAGCATGCCCACGGCCTGACTGAATGCGGATCGGGACACGGCAGTCACGAGTACGCCATCAGCGCCACCCACCGCCTTGTGCACCTCTTCAACCGGATTCTGCTTGCTGGCATTGATGACGAAATCAGCGCCCATTTTCGTGGCCAGCACCAGTTTTTCATCGGAGACATCCACGGCCACGACGGTCAGGCCCATGGCCTTGGCATATTGAACCGCCAGATGGCCCAGACCACCGATTCCGGAAATGACGACCGTATCGCCCGGCTTGGTATCAGTCTCCTTGAGACCTTTGTAAACGGTGACTCCGGCACACAGGATCGGAGCAACAGCCGCAGAATCCAGTCCTTCGGGTATCTTGCCAACATAGTTCGGGTCAGCGAGTACGTATTCGGCAAAACTGCCATTGACCGAGTAACCGGCATTCTGCTGATTGTCACACAAGGTCTCCCAGCCGCTCATGCAGTACTTGCAATGCCCACAGGCGCTGAACAACCAGGGAACACCCACGCGATCACCTTCCTTGACGGCGGTAACACCCTTGCCCACATCGCAAACAATGCCCACGCCTTCGTGACCAGGAATGAACGGAGGCTGTGGCTTGACGGGCCAGTCGCCATCAACCGCATGCAGGTCCGTGTGGCAAACACCACAGGCCTCTACCTTGACCAGTACCATCCCATCACGAACCTTGGGTCTTTCGACCTGTTCGATGACCAGCGGAGCACCGAATTCGTGTACGACAGCTGCCTTCATGGTAGTACTCATGAGGTTTGAAACTCCTTGTTGAATGCGTTGTATTTCAGATATCAACAATGATGATAAATGAGACATTCAACGCCTGTGAATAAGGAGAAGTACGTACAGGACTGTGTTCGGTACATACCCCGATGTCATCTCGATTTCCCGGTATGCCGAAGGAACTCGATCTGATCAAACAGCTGTTGACTGCGCAGTGGCTTGCGTACGATTCCCGCAACGCCCAGATCCGCCACCCGCGATGCCAGATCGGCGTCTGTCGAGCTGGTCAACAGCAAGGCAGGCATGTCATTGCCCATGCTTCTGACTTTTGCTATCAGGGACAGGCCGCTGGAATCCGGTAGTGAGCTTTCCACCAGCAGGCAGCCAGGGGCATCCGGGACGCCCGTGTCGAGAAACGCCTTGCCATTCTCGAAACCGAAAACCTCCACGTGAGCACTCTCCAGCAACAGCTCCACGCTGTCTCTGATGGCCGTGTCAGGATCGACGATAAAGATCTTGTAGTTTTCGCTCGCTTGCACGGTACGTTGCCCGATTATCTTTCCACACTATCGGCAGATAAACTATCGGACAACGCTGTTCTGTTCCATACGGGGATATACGTAATGACTTGCGTACAAACCCGCCTGGGAAGCTGTCTACAAGGAGGGCTGCCCCTCACCGGTGAGTTTGAGCCTGACCAGATCAGCCAGTGTTCGAACGCCGAGCTTCTTCATGACTTGCGCTCTGTGCACTTCGACCGTACGCTCGCTGACACCGAGTTCTGCCGCGATGACCTTGTTGGCCTGACCATCGGCAACCCGGTCGAACACCTCGTGTTCCTTGGGCGTCAACGTGGCAATACACGACTTGATGCCGGCCATTTTCTCATGCAGATCGAATTTTCCGGATTCATGGTCCAGAGCCTGCTGAATCCTGTCGAGCAGATCCTGCTCTCGCACGGGCTTTCGCATGAAATCGAGAGCGCCGGCACGCATGGCTTCAACCGCCATGGGAATGTCGCCATGACCGGTCATGAAAATGATGGGAAGCAGGCATTCCAGTTCATTCAGCCTCTTCTGCAATTCCAGACCATTCATGAGCGGCATTCTGATATCCAGAACCAGACAGCCTCGTTGAGAACCATCATAGATCTGGAGGAATTCCGCAGCAGACGCAAAACACTGATGAGGCAAGTCTATCGTCTCGAGCAACATGCTCATTGAATCACGGATAGCCTCGTCATCATCAACAATATAGACTTGCTGCATACGGGAACTCCTCGGCAATCTCACGCGGTATAGGGCAAGGTGAAGAAAAAAGTGGCGCCATGACCTTCCATGTTGACGAAGTCCAGCTGACCACCGTGAGAATGAATGATGGATTTGCAGATCGACAATCCTATCCCCATCCCCATGTCCTTGGTAGAGGCAAATGGTTTATACAGTTGTTCCGCAGCCTCGTCGGACACGCCAGTCCCTTGATCGATAACGGATATCTTAACCCCGTCACCATCAGCCTGCGTCCTCAATACGATGTGATTCCCATAGCGATGACCAATACTTGCCATTGATTCCATACCATTGCGCAACAGGTTCAGAGCCACTTGTTGCAGTTGTATCGGGTCACCCTGAACCATGCCGATATCGCTTTCAACCTCGAGCTTTATCACGGCATCTCGAATCAATGCTTCCGATTCCGCCAGATTGGCCACCTCCTGCATGAGCCTGTTGCAATCGACAGCCTCGTAGCGTGACTCACGCTGTCGCGCAAATTGCTGCATACGCTCGATGACCGCACCAGCACGGTGCGCCTGCACGCTGAGCTTTTCCAGCGCATCCCTGAGCCTTTCCGGCTTGGGGATGCCAGCATCCAGAAAGCGCAAGCCAGACTGTGCATACATGGAAATGGCACTGAGTGGCTGGTTGATTTCATGGGCAATGCCGGTTGCCATTTCTCCCAGCATGTTGACACGGCCGACATGGGCCAGCCGTTCACGATGCAGGCTGGCCTCTTGCTCGGCAAGCTGCTGCTTGGTCAGATCGCGAATCAGGCCGACAAACTTGCGCTCATCCTTGGTCACGAACTCACTCACCGATAGCTGGATCGGGAATACCACCCCATCCTTGCGTTTTGCAGAAACCTCTCGGCCGATACCGATGATGCGCTTCTCGCCCGTCTGCAGATAATGCTCCATATAGGCATCGTGTTCACTCATATAGGGTTCCGGCATCAGAAGCCGTATGTTCTTGCCGACAAGCTCCTCCCTGCAGTATCCGAATATCTCTTCAACCGATCGATTGATGGATTCGATCTCTCCTTGCGTGGAGATGGTGATGATGGCCTCGGCGGCCGTATCCACCACGGTCTGTGCATAGGCTGTCGCATCGGTCAGCGCAATTTCGGTCAGCTTCTGATCCGTCACATCCAGAACCAGACCTTCGATGAGCAATGCACGGTCAAACGAAGAACGGCCGATATTGCCACGTTCCCAGACCCACTTCTCCTTGCCATTACTGCAGTTGATCCGATACTCCACACTGAACGAGTGTCCACTGCCGGTAGCGCTTTCCAGTTGTTCACCGCGCTTTGCACGGTCTTCCGGATGCACCAGATCTTCCCACCTGATCAGACCTTGTTCAAAACTGCTCTTGGTATGACCGGTCAACGCCAGGCAACCATCGCTGACGAATTCTATCGACGACGGTTTTCCGGCAACACTGCGATAGGCCATACCCGGCAGGTTCTTCCATTGCGCTTCAAGCTG
>CBDUIJ010000437.1:0-4237 GCA_965367215.1 uncultured Granulosicoccus sp. | reverse complement strand
TACGGGACAGCGGCAGAAAGGCGGCCCCCGCCGGGCGTGTCACCAGAATGGCCAAGGTGACTGCCACCAGTGTCGCGGCAGTGGAGGCCAGAGCCACCAGACTCAGGTGGCTCAGCGACAGAGACAAGAGGCTGGCCCGTTCGTAGATGACCGCGCCACCCTTGGGGGCAAACGGGGCAAAGGCCCAGGTGAACCAGGTGGGTTTGATCACGAGTGCCAACAGCAACAGGATCAGTGCCGTCCGGAACAGAGCCGCCGGCTTCATCGTGGACCTTCTGCCCGTGCACGAATGGCATCCATCGTCACCCGGCCCAACACGACGCCATCCTTGACGACAGGCACGGCGGTGCGGCCTGTCCAGAGACAGTTGGACAGTGCATCCCGCAGGCTGGTATCGGCATCCAGAGCGTCTCCTTCTGCCGATCCTGGCTCGACAAGCTCGGACAGGGGAAACAGCGACAAGAGGCGCAAGGGACGTTCCACACCACCGACCATGTCGGCGACGAAATCGGAGGCAGGTCGTTGAATGATCTCGGCGGGAGTGCCGTGTTGTACCAGGCGACCCGCATCCATGACCGCGACTCGATCGCCGAGCTGAATGGCCTCTTCCATGTCATGGGTGACCAGCATGATGGTGGAGCCGAGTGTGCGTTGTATGCGGCGCAGATCCTCCTGAGCGCGTGCACGGATGATGGGGTCGAGAGCGCCGAAGGGTTCGTCCATCAGCAGTAGATCGGGCCGTGAGGCCAGGGCGCGGGCCACGCCAACCCGTTGCTGTTGTCCACCTGATAATTCCGCCGGGTAGCGATCACGAAAATGCTCGGGCTCCATCGAGAACAGCTCCAGCAGTTCGTCCACCCGAGCGCGTATATCCGCTTTTGACCAGCCCAGAAGCGTGGGTACCGTGCCGATGTTGCGTGCCACCGTGTAGTGTGGAAACAGGCCGTGGCTCTGGATGGCATAGCCGATTCGACGACGCAGGGTGTTTTTCGGCACCGAACGGGTGGACTCGCCATTGATACGTACCTCACCCGAACTGGGTTCGACCAGTCGGTTGATCATGCGTAGCAAGGTTGTCTTGCCGGAACCGGATGTGCCCACGATGGCCGTGATCGTGGCGGTCTCGACTGTCATCGACACGGCATCGACGGCTGCGGTACCGTCGTACAGCTTGGATATCCTGTCGATCTCGATCATGATGTTGTCTCGGGTGTCGCTCTGGTCAACTCGACAATCACGTCCATTCCCATGGCGGCCACAAGCGCCAGTGCCACGGTGGGCAGGGCGCCCAGCAGAATCAGATCAGTGGCTGTCTGATTGAGTCCCTGAAAGACGAAGGAGCCAAAGCCACCTCCACCGATCAATCCGGCGATGACGGCCAGTCCGATATTCTGTACCAATGCGATACGAAGTCCCGCCAGAATCACTGGCAGTCCCAGGGGCAACTCGATACGCAGCAGACGTTGCCCGGCACTCATTCCCATGCCGCGTGCCGCCTCGATGGCGGAAGCTGGGGTGCTTTGCAACCCTGCAACCACATTCCCGGCAACCGGTAACAGGGAATAGAGCACCAGGGCCAGAAAGGCAGGGGCAAAACCGACCCCGGCGATGCCGATGGCCTTGGCTCCGGGAAAAACGCTGACGAACCAGCCCAGCAGTGGGATCATGATGCCGAACATGGCCAGGGAGGGAATGGTTTGCAGAAAGCTCAGCACGGGTAATATGGCCTTGCGCAGTCGCTCACGGCGATAGGCCAGTATCCCGAGTGGTACGCCGATGGCAGTCGCCATCACCAGGGAGCCGAAGGCAAGACCGAGATGCCGCCACGCGGCGTCAGTGAAAGCGGCCTTGCGACTGGCGTATTCTTGCAGAATCGACAACTGGGCAAGCGCACCGGAATTCAGCAGAATGGCCGGCAGGAGCAGCACCAACAGCAACAGGCCAATCCGTGCCAGTGGCCCTGGTGACAAGTGCGTCAATGCATCTGCCATCAACAGGGCCAGTATCACCAGCAGGCACCAGAAGCCCGCACCGGGTGACACGCGCGCATAGTCTCCGGCACCTTCCAGCAGTGCCGGTGCACCATGAGATAACAGCCAGGCCATGCCAGCTAGTCCAAGGGCTGCCCCCGTCAGGCGCAGCCAATGCCACTTGGGTAACAGTCCCAACAGCAAGCCGGTGGCCAGGGCCAGTATTCCGGGGGCCGTGAATTCAGGGCCCGCCACCTGCCAGGCCTTGAAGCCCTCGCCAGCCACGATGCGGTTGGCTGCCAGCGTCATGAACGGCGCCAGCAATGAGGCAAAGCCCAGAGCGGCTAGCAGCACGCCCGGCGGGGAGAGCAGACCGGTACTTCTCACCGGCACGGTGTCAGCGACTAATCCAGAACGCCAGTCTGCGTCAGGTAATCCCGCGCGACGGCTTCAGCAGGTTCACCGCCGACCTGAATACGGCCGTTCAGTTTCTGCAAGGTGGCCATGTCCAGACCGGTAAAGATCGGGTCCAGAACATCAGCGATGGCAGGGTACTCTGCCAATACCGAATTGCGGACGACCGGGGCGGGTTCATACACCGGCTGCACACCCTTGTCGTCGGCCATGACAACCAGCCCGGTAGCGCCAACACCACCGTCGGTGCCATAGGCCATGGCAGCATTCACGCCAGAGGTGCCGCGAGCAGCTGCCTGAATGGTGGCCGCGGTGTCACCGCCGGAGAGCACCACGGTCTGATCGGGGGTCAATGTAAAGCCATAAGCTTCCTGCATGGCCGGTAGTACTGCGGGTGAGGAGACAAACTCGGTGGAGGCTGCCAGTTTCACCTTGCCACCATCGGCGACCCAGGCACCGAAATCGGACATGCTGGCAAGGCCGTTTTCCTCGGCCACGGCACCTGTCAGAGCGATGGCCCAGGTGTTGTTGGCCGGAGCGGATTGCAGCCAGGTGAGATTGTTCTGCGCCGCATCCAGTTCCGCTGCTCGAGCATAGGCCGCCTTGGCATCCTTCCAGACAGCGCTGTCGGCTTCGTTGAAGAAGAAAGCGGCATTGCCGGTGTATTCAGGATAGATATCGATCTGGTCGGCCAGCAATGCCTCACGTACCACCTGAGTGGCACCGAGTTGCAAACGGCGTTCAACCGGTAGACCCGCATCTTCCAGAGCCAGCGCGATCATGTTGCCGAGCAGGCCACCCTCGGTATCGATCTTGGAAGAGACGACGATATCGGCATGGGCGGCGCTGCTGAGTGCCATGCCGATGGCTGCTGCTACGGCAAATCTGATGTTCATGGTTGGGGTTTCCCTGAGCATGTCTGTTCGCCGGTTTGTCCGACGTGGGTGGGTTCAGACGATAGTGTAATGCCTTGACGCTATTGGCCAGGCGGTCATGGCCTGCGTGTAATTATTTCCGACGTTATTATCGAAAGAATGCCAGACAAGGACTCTGGGCCCGGACAGGTTCATCGTTCTCTACAGTCCGAACTCGGCCAATCATTTGCCTCGCAGAGACGCAAAGTAGTCATCCCAGCTCTGGTGAGGGCGGCCAGCAGCCGTCTCGAACTGGCTGGGGTGATCCAGAGCTCCGTCGTGGATGCCTTGATAGATACCGGCGATGACCGTACCCATGAATTCACCCAGTTCAGCGATACGATCGGCCTTGAACGCCTCGTGCGACATGGCACGATAATGCAACTCAGTATCGAAGGCCTGATTGAGATAGTCAGCCAGTTGTGCCTGAGTAAGCAGGTCGCCATGCAGCCTGTAGGTACAGCCGTCATGTCGGGCCTCGGTCAGCAGGTGGGCGTAGGCCACAGCCAGCTCGGATCGAGTGGTGTAGGCGCATCGACCGACACCCGCCGAATTGGCGATTTCGCCGGCCTTGCGGTAGCTGTCGATATACTCCACATCCGGCTCGATGTAGATGCCGTTGAGACCGATGACCCAGTTGAGGCCACTGTCACGTACATCCGCCTCGGTCTGGCGATTGCTCTGTACGACCGGGGAAAAAGCGGTTCCTTCCTCGGCTCCCTGAACGCTGGTGTAGACGATCTTCGTGACACCGGCAGCCTTGGCCGCTTCGATGACATTGCGATGCTGTCCGATGCGCTCATCGGGAGCTGCATTGCCTGACACCAGCAGTAGCGTATCCACACCTTGCAGTGAGGTCTGCAACTGCTGCGGCTCGGCGTAATCACCGGGACGGATGTCGATGTCCAGGTCCTTGACCTTGTCCGGGCTGCGGGCGAG
>CBDUIJ010000436.1:0-4239 GCA_965367215.1 uncultured Granulosicoccus sp. | reverse complement strand
GATCAGCGCGCCCTTGGTCTTGCCCAGCGCTGCCAGGTAGTTGTTGGCAGCCAGTGCCTGACGAACCTGCAGAGGCGTGATGTTGTGAGCGGCCAGCAGTTCCGGGTCCAGCCAGATGCGCATGGCGAAGTTGCGGCCACCCAGAATATCGGCACGCTGTACACCATCAAGTGCGCTCAGTCGTGGCTGCACCACACGCGTCAGAAAATCGGTGATCTGGTTCGGCTGCAGGATGTCAGAGGTGAAGCTCAGATAGGCCGAGGCAAAGGCGCTGTCTGCCGACTCGACATTGATCACGGGTATCTCGGCTTCCGGGGGAAGATCGCCACGGACCTGATTCACCTTCGCGCTGATTTCTGACAGCGCCTTGATGGGGTCGTAGTTGAGTTCCAGTCGTACCCGAACGGTGGACAGTCCCAGCTGGCTGGAGGACTCGACGTAATCAACGCCATCGGCGCCGGATACGGCACGTTCCAACGGGGTCGAGATGAAGCCACGCACCAGATCGGCACTGGCGCCCACATAGGCGGTAGTCACGGTGACGACAGCGTTGTCGTTCCTGGGGTACTGGCGCACGCTCAGGCTGCTGATGGCCTGGATGCCGGCAATCAGTATCAACAGGCTGACCACGATGGCCAGCACCGGACGCTTGACGAACAGGTCGGTAAATCGCATCGCTATTCTCAGGAATTATCGGGTTGCGGGTTGGCGCTCGCTTCAGAGCCCCCTTCCATGACATTCACGGCCGCACCATTGCGCAGTTTGAAGACGCCATCGTTGGCGACCTTCAGGCCCGCGTCCAGACCTTTGGTGACCTCCACGAAATCACCGCGTCGTTCGCCCAGTTGGACAAACTGCTGGCGGACGACGGTTTGCTCGTTGTCGTCGGTTTCCAGGATGAAGACCGAGTCGCCATAGGTAGCAAAACTCACTGAAGTCAGCGGTACGGTCAGTACCTGGCGGGTCGCAGGCAGTACCACTTCCACGCTGGCATACATGCCCGGCAGCAAGGCTGGCGCGGAGTTGCCGTCGTCGGCAGTGACATCGAGCGTGGCCTGGGTACGGACCGTCCGGGTCGAGCTGTCGATCTCGGTATTGATGGCGGTGATCTCGCCACTGAATACCCGGCCAGGTACGGCATCGGTTGTCACCCGCACCTCGAGGCCATCCGCGATGCTGGCAAGGGCCTGCTGTGGCAGGGAGAAGTTCACGCGCATGGGGTCGAAGGCCTGCAGCGAGACAATCGCCACGCCTTGCGAGAGATCCTGGCCGATGTCCGCCAGTCGCAAACCGAGCCGGCCGTCGAAGGGGGCAACGATGCGCTTCTTGGCAAGGCTGGCCTTGATGTTGTCCAGCTGAGCCTGGGCCGCGCTGGCCTGTGAGCGGGCCGCATCATATTCCGAACGTGAGACCACCTTGCTGTTGTACAGGCGGTTGACGCGGTCAAGATTGCTGTTGGCCAGCGCCAGGTCGGACTCGGCGGCCTTCATTTGTGCATCCTCGGTACTGGTTTCCTGTTGCACCAGGAGGTCACCTGCCGAGACGCGTTCACCGCCATCGAAGAACAGCTGCGACACCCGGCCCGGCAGGTCGGCCGTGATGACTACCCCCTGTGCAGCCTCGAGTGTGCCGATGGCGTTGAAGGTGGTTTCCCAGCGAGCGATGGTGACGTCAACAGCGGTCACGGCTGTCTTGGGTGGTTTGGCATCGGCACCGGCGGCAATCAGATCCTTGATCTGCAGCGCTTTCACGCCACCGAGTATTCCGATCACGACCAGGAGGCCTAACAGAGAAAAGGCAATTCGTTTTTTCATCAGTATCAACTGTGCTGCCGCGGCGCCGGGGTCAAAGAATAGTACGAATTAATGAGGCCGCGTGTTGCCACTTCCTGACTTTGGCAGAGGAAAGTGACAGGGCTGATGTCAATTGCTGCATCAAAATTCACGCAAGGCTCGAGTGTGTGGGGGTGAGGCGAAGGGCGGTAAGGTGGATTTAATGGGTGTCGATTTATTGCAGGCATGGGTTGGGTGGGTGTCTGGTCTGGTTTGCCCGGTGGGAGATTGATGTGGGTGTCTGGTCTTGTCGAGCCGCGGGGCGTTTGTGGGTGTCTGGTCTTGTCGAGCCGCGGAGTGTTTGTGGGTGTCTGGTCTTGTCGAGCCGCGGAGTGTTTGTGGGTGTCTGGTTTTGTCGGGCCGCTGAGCATTTGTGGGTGTCTGGTCTTTTTCAGGGGTGGAATGTGGTGCGATAGTTCATGGGTGTCTGGTATCGTGCGCAGCCTGTTACTGATACTGGAAAAGTGGGATGTCGGATTTTGCGGGGGTGAAGGGGGAGGCCGGGTTGCGGGAGGTGGCTGCGCGAATTCGGCCTCATGTGTTGCGCACGCCCACAGTGAACTGGCCGGCGCCGCGTGAAGAGAGCGGCGAATGCTTCGTCAAGCTTGAGCTGCTGCAGCGCACGGGTAGCTTCAAGGCGCGGGGAGCGATCAATGCAATCATGCAGATTCTGGCAGAGCATGCGGGACCCGAGCCGCATCCCGGAGTCACCGCGTTCTCGGCCGGCAACCATGCCATTGCAACGGCCTACGCCGCCGCCTGTCTGGGTACCACCGCCAAGGTGGTGATGCCGCGCACAGCCAATCCGATCCGCGTTGAACGCGTCCGGGCTCTGGGCGCCGAACTGGTGTTCGGCGATACCATCAGCGATCTGTATGCCCTGGTCGAGCAGGTGCAGCAAGAGGAAGGCCGCGTCATGGTGCATCCCTTCGAAGGGCCGCGAACAGTCGAAGGCTGTGCCACCGCCGGGCTGGAACTGAGCGATGACGTACCCGGGCTGGATGCCGTGATCGTACCGGTGGGCGGCGGCGGTCTGATTTCCGGTATCGCCACGGCTATCCATCACTGTCAGCCAGAGTGCAAGGTCTATGGGGTCGAGCCTGAAGGTGCCAACGGCATGCAACAGTCACTGCAGGCCGGCCATGCGTTGCCGAAGATCGAGGTCGATACGATCGCCGACAGCCTCGGTGCGCCCATGCATGCCCCCTTCACCTTTTCGCTGATTCAGCAATACGTGGACAAGGTAGTCAGCGTCTCTGATGATGAGCTGCGGCGTGGCATGCGCACACTGTTCAACGACATGAAGCTGGCGGCCGAACCTGCCTGTGCTGCGGCACTGGCGGCCTTGCGTGGACCGCTGGCTGAAGAATTGTCAGGCAAGCGTGTCGCTCTGATTGCCTGTGGCAGCAATATCGATTTCGATACTTATCGTCGTCACATGCTCAGTGAATGATTGGTGGATCGATGGGCACGTCTGCTTGCTTGCATGAGCAATGAAAGGAGTTCCTGAGTTGTTACTGTCTGTTAACAGATGTACTATCTTTTGAGCTAGGAGAATAGGCATCATGATTCCATGGATGGAATACATGCGCCATTCCATGGCTTTCACCACCGGTCACTGATTCGCGACCCGTTCGTACTTCGCTGGCCGACGAAACCTTGTCATTTGGAGATACATCTAATGGACGTGAAAAAAGAGAAAGGCGCCACACGGCGTTCGTTCTTGAAGAAGGGCGCGGCTGTCGGAACGGTTGCCGCCGCGGGTACCTTTGCAGCGCCTGCTGTCATCGGCCAGGCCCCCCTGGTTGTCAAGATGCAGACCTCGTGGCCGGCATCGGATATCTGGATGGATTTTGCCCGCCAGTACGCCGAGCGTGTCGAAGCCATGTCGGGTGGACGCCTCAAGGTCGACCTGCTGCCAGCCGGCGCGGTGGTTGCCGCTTTCCAGGTCATTGACGCGTGTAACGATGGCATCATCGACGTGGCGCATTCCGTTCCCGCTTACTGGTACGGCAAGTCCAAGGCAGCCTCACTGTTCGGTACCGGGCCGGTATTCGGTGGCTCCGCTACAACCATGTTGTCCTGGTTCTATGCCGGCGGTGGTCAGGAATTCTATCGAGAGCTGACCCAGGACATTCTGGGCATGAACGTCATCGGCCATCTGGGCTTCCCGATGTTCGCGCAGCCGTTCGGCTGGTTCAAGAACGAGATCAATACGGTCGCTGATGTCGATGGACTCAAGTACCGCACGGTTGGTCTGGCAGCAGACCTGCTGCAGTCGATGGGCATGTCGGTATCTCAGTTGCCGGGCGGCGAAATCGTGCCTGCCATGGAGCGCGGTGTCATCGATGCCTTCGAATTCAACAACCCCTCATCGGACAGACGCTTCGGTGCACAGGACGTGGCC
>CBDUIJ010000435.1:0-4256 GCA_965367215.1 uncultured Granulosicoccus sp. | reverse complement strand
CTGACACCGTTGACGAGTATCGTGCGCAATCGAACGCTGAGCAGACCACTCATCGTCAGAATCAGCTGGATGCGGCAGGTCAGGTCGAGTTGTCGATCTGTGCGTCGAATGAAGAGCTGGGTGAGGCCTGTGATGCGCTACTTGAGCTGCGCCGGGACAGCAAGGAGGAGGGTGGATGTCGCAGTGTTTCCTGCGAGCAGTTTCACCGCGCGGTCATTCGACAGTTCTTCGCCGCTGACGCCTTGTGGCTGGCTACCCTGAAGCTCGATGGAAACATCATCGCGGTGCATTATCTCTTTGTGTGGCGAGGTGAATTGCTGTTCATGCACGGTGGCTATTCGCCGGAGCATGAAAGTCTGAATCCCGACCCTGTGTTGCTCACTTACGTGATCCAGCGGGGCATCGAGCAGGGCATGATCGGCCTCGATATGCTCAACGGTCGCTGTAGCGACGAATCGATCTCTGCCTGGAATGAGACCCGTACTGTCGACATCGGCTACGTGCGCCCCGGTGTTCGCGGACTCATCGCGGCTGCCCATGGGCGCCTGCGTCCACGACGCAGCAAGACGATAAGGATATCCGCCTGATTGACGTTCGGTGGTTGACCTGTGGAGTGTTTCTGGTAACCATGTAGCTTTTCCGGGGTGCGAATCCATGCACTGCCCGGCAAGGCCGATTGCCCATTTCCTGGAACAAGCCCATGCTCAACATGCTTCAGACTCGAGAACCATCCGACAGATATCCCCGGCTACCGGCCATGGCCTTGTCAGCCCTGTTGTCCAGTCTGGTACTGACCGCCTGTGGTGGCAGTAGCAGTACAAGCGGCGTGCCCGAGGGCGGCGACAACCAGCCGCCGGGGCAGGAAGAAACGGACGGCGACGGCCTCGGTCAGGATGAGACACCGGATTCCGGAGAAGTCGGTGAGGTGGGCGAACTGAGCCCACCGTCGGAGGAAGTGCCTGGTGAGCTGGTTGACCAGGAGCGTATCGGTCTGACCATCGACTCGGCAGCTCGGTGTGCCGTGGTAGGAGAGAGTTTCGATATGGCCGTGGCGCGTAATCTGAGCGACGAAGAACTGGCCGCCGGCGAACTGGATGGCCCGCAGGATGTCTCCGCCTATGTCACGCTGACACAGAGTCTCGGCGACTCACTGGAACTGCTATCGCGTGGCGACGGTGCCATCCAGCTGCAGCATCGGCAACAGGATATGGTGGGCCTCACCGCTGAACTGGGAACCGGTTCCGTGACGGCCTACCTGGCCGGTTTCGCTGCCGATACACCAACCACCGTCATTCTGAAGAAGCCGGTACCCGGAGGCTGCCTGTATGCCTTGCGCTTGCCGGACTACTGCGCAACCGGCTTTGCCAAGGCTGGCAATTTCTCGATCGGTGTGGGTGACCAGGGAATCAGCGCTCTGGGTTGTGAGCTGAGCAACCCGGCCAACCATCCGGTTATCGAGCTGGTGACAAGCAAGCAGTAGGCGGTATCGAACAAGTCTGCCTGGCAGATGGAGAGATAGTGGCTAACGGTTCAAAGAACCGTTTGCCATTCACGGCGATGGCGCGCAACTGTGATCTGCGCAGCATTCGTAAAAAATCAGATGGATAAACTGGCCACCGATTAAAGACATGTACACGGTGGAAGTATCCGGATGGCAGATTCAAGCACGGACAAGATTTACATAGAACTTGATGCGTTGTTCAAGCGTGCTGACGACGTCGTTGCCACGTCTGTCATCGGCCGCCCACGTCGAGGCTCGGGATACATTCCCAAGGTGGATGCCAAGATACGGCTCAACGCCGAAGTGATGGCGTGGTTGAAGGACATGGGGCCTCGCCATTACAGTCGCATCAACGGTCTGCTGACCGCGTTGATGGAAATCGACAAGGGCGCCAGAGGCGATTCTGCAACGGTCAGTGAGACTGCAGAGCTCATCGCGAAGGAGGATGATTCGGCACCACTGGCAGAAACTGCTCCGACTGCGGCACCCGATACCGTGTCAGTCAGTGATGCCGGCACCACAGTGAATTCAGAGTGATAGTATCCGGCTTGGCCTGACACGGTTTTGCACGGACGCCGGATGAATGCCGGCATGCAGCCGGGGTTCCGGTCCTTGCGTGCCTTTTGCCTTTCGTCCGTCAACCCTTGCACAATGCCGAAGCCATTCCATGATCGATACCTGGTACAGCCGTAGCCTGCCGGAACAGTCCGTTCACGTCATGGCCGAAGACGGTAGTGCGGATGTCTGTGTCATCGGGGCAGGGCTGGCCGGCCTGACAACGGCACTGGAGCTGGCGCGTGCCGGCAAGACGGTTATCGTGCTGGAAGCCGAGCGTATCGCCTGGGGAGCGTCGGGGCGCAATGGTGGTTTTGTGTCCCCAGGCTATGCGCAGGGATATCAGGCCATCGAGGCGCGAGTCGGCGCCGAGGAAGCTCGCATACTGCACGGGCTGTCCATCGAGGGCATGCAGCATGTGGCAAGCAATATTCAGGACCTGGGTATCGATTCATCGCTACCTGTCAATGGCATTCTCAGTGCCTGCCGTTATCCCGCCGCAGAGCAGCTCAAGGCGAGGCGCGACTGGTACGCCGAACAGTTCGATTATTCGGTTGATTATCTGGACCGAGAGGCCTTGAGCGAACAGCTGAGCTCAGCGCGTTATCACGATGCGCTGCATGATGGCAATGCGTTTCACTTCAATCCGCTTGCCTATTCGCGAGGTCTGGTCGAGGCCATTCGCGAACACGGTAGCCTGGTGCATGAAGAGACCATCGTGGAGTCCATCAAGGGCGCGCGCGGCAGTTGGCAGATTGTCACCCCTCGCGGTACTGTCAGTGCGCGTGATGTGGTGGTTGCAACGGGTGGCTATACGGGCAAGCTGCTGCCAGTACTGCATCGCAGTTATCTGCCCATTGCTACCTACGTCATGCTCACCGAGGCGAACCCTGAACTCATCGCCAGCGCCATCAAGACCCGCTCGGCCATCCTGGATGATCGACGCGCATCGGATTACTATCGGCTGGTCGATGACGGCAAACGCATTCTCTGGGGAGGCCGAATCACCACGCGTACCAGCGAGCCTCGTGCTCTGTCGCGCCTGTTGCACCAGAGCATGGTTGCCACCTATCCGCAGCTGAAGGAACTTTCAGTGGATATGGCCTGGTCGGGCCTGATGAGTTATGCACGACATCGCATGCCGCAGATCGGTCAGTTGTTGTCAGGCTTGTGGTATTGCACCGCCTTTGGTGGTCATGGCATGTCCACGACAGCCATCGGCGGCAAGGTTGTGGCAGAAGCCATTCTGCAAGAGAGTGATCGTTACCGGCATTTTGCGCCGTTCGGGCTCGAGTACACCGGTGGTGTTGTGGGCCGTGCGGCGGTACAGGCGACCTACTGGCAATACCAGCTCATGGATGCCTGGCGCGAACGCTGATGGTGTGCGGGTAGGCAGGGCTGTTCAGGTAATAGGGGCATTGCCACCACAGGCAGGCCCGGTGTAAGTTGATATGCACAATATTCCGCTGGCAGGATTATCAATGAGTATCCCATTCGTGCGCTCTGCAGTCGTTGAATTGCGCAAACACCCCCGCAGCCTCACCGCTTCCCTGATGGGCATGTCCCTGTCATGCATGAGCGGTCTTGCCTTCGCCGCACCCACGGTGGAAGGGCAGACCATCGTGTTACCTGACGATGGTTGGTACCAGGTACAGAGCCGCTCCGACTATAGCGAGATCTGTGCGGGCGTCAGTTCCTGCGAGGTGCCGGTGGGTCGCTATATCGTCATCAACCACACCACGGGAGAGCGGTTCGAAGACGTCCGAGTCGGGCTGGATCCGGTCGAGGAAGAACAGATCATCATCAGTGCCGATGGCATCAGCTGGCCGGATGATGGCTGGTATCAGGTGCAACGGGCCGGCAGCTATGAATCCCTGTGTCAGGGCGGGCGCAGCTGTGCTCTGTCTGCGGGCAGCTATATCGTCGTCAATCACACAACTGGCCAGCGCTGGGAAAATGTGGTTGTGCCCGACGAGCATCATGACAGTCTGCAGGCCGTGAACCTGCGTTACGAGCGCTACTCCGGCTCGGCCATCGAATTGTTCTGGGAACGCAAGCCTGGTGCGCAGTCACCCATCGAATACACGGTCTTTCAGGATGGAGTGGCAATCGGCAGTACCAGAGGCACCAGCTTGTTCATCGAAGGGCTGGCCGAGGATCAGGCCTACGAATACGAGATCAGGCCGTTTGATCTGAGCGA
>CBDUIJ010000434.1:0-4267 GCA_965367215.1 uncultured Granulosicoccus sp. | reverse complement strand
CCGATGGCCGAGCTTTCGACCAGGCTGGTCCAGCCCTTGATGAAGGGAATCATCATGGCGAAGAAAATGACCAGTGGCAACATGCCCGCCGCCAGCAGACGGCGTTTGTCCGCCTTGCTGACACTACCGATTTCTTCCTGCGTCAGCGCCGGCCCCAGACTGGGTTGCAGCCGGCAGCGTACGGCAATATAAATGACGAACAGCAAGGCCATCATCAATCCGGGTACGACACCCGCCAGCCACAACTGCCCAACCGGTTGCCTGGCGATCATGGCATACAGCACCAGTACAACCGATGGCGGCACCAGGATGCCCAGCGAGGAACCCGCCTGCACCACCCCGGTGACCATCTTCTTGTCATAACCCCGCCGCAACAACTCAGGTAATGCAATGGTGGCACCAATGGCCATACCCGCCACCGACAGCCCGTTCATGGCAGATATGAGCACCATCAGACCGATGGTGCCGATTGCCAGACCACCGTTCAGAGGCCCCATCCACACGTGGAACATCTTGTAGAGATCTTCTGCAATCTTGCTCTCCGACAGGACATAGCCCATGAAAATGAACAACGGCAAGGTGAGCATCGGGTACCACTTCATGACCTTCATGGCAGCGGCAAACGGAATATCCGAACCACCGGTCCCCCACAGGGCCAGCGCGGCAATGGCTGCGATACCACCAATGGCCCCGAATACCCGCTGACCGGTGAACAACATCAGCATCATCGAGGAGAACATGAACAGCGCGATCATTTCCTGCGACATCACAGCGACGCTCCACGCAGTTTGGCTATGTCCTTGATGAGCTCCGAGATGGCCTGCAGCAACATCAGAAAGATCCCCAGGCACATGATGCTCTTGATGGGCCACATGAGCGGCCTCCACAGACTCGGACTGGTCTCCTTGTACTTGATGGCATACAACGTCGAATCGATACCGCCGTACAGCAGTACTCCCAGATAGAAGATCAGCAGCAGTACGGTGAAGCTGTCCACCCAGGCTTTCTTGCGATCAGACCATTCGTGATAGAACAGATCCATGCGCACATTGGAGCCGAGCTGCAGCGAGTAAGGCCCACCCAGCAGGTAGTAGGCAACCAGTAGAAACTGCGCAACCTCCAGCGTCCAGAAAGCCGGAACGGTAAAGGCGGCCTTGGAGATGGTGGACCACATCAGCACACCGATCATCACGAAAATGCCGTACATCATGACGCGGCCGATGCAGTAGTTCACGCGATCAACGATACGGACATACCTGACTGCCACCTTCGGCATGGTAGCCTCGAGACAATCTGCATGGAGATTAGAATTACTCAACGCACATTCACCTTCGCGCCCTGCAGCGCTGTTGACAATGGGCCAAAGAATAGCCTATCGGTTACCGATTGATCGATGCACGATCCGGTCTGCCAAGAGAAAGTAGCAGTTATTGCCATCGAGTTGGGAATACGGTGTGCCCGGCAGGTGAATGAGGCACAACTGCCCACACTGGAGGTTTCCGTTTCAACAATACTTGCTGTATTGTGGCTTGTCAAAAAAAGACCAGTAAATACGCGACTGATGAACAAGGCCTCGCAAATTGCCATGAAACGGTATGGGTGACACTGGCTCTCGGTTGCTGGAAACAGGCACGGCAGACGTTGCCGTCATCGGCGCAGGTGTGGTTGGATGCGCCATCGCAAGGCGCCTGACACTTGATGGTGCACGGGTAAGCGTTCTGGAAAAGGCTGCCGATGTGCTTGACGGTGCCTCCAAGGGCAATAGTGCTATTCTGCATACCGGATTCGATGCGCCGCCCGGGTCCCTGGAACAGCGCTGCATCGCCGATGGCTACCGGCAATACCTGAACGAGCACGCACAGCTTGGACTGCCGCTGCTGCGTAGTGGTGCAATGGTACTCGCCTGGACCGATGAGGAACTGCAGAGCCTCGATGCGCTGATCAACAAGGCACACAAGAATGACGTCGATGACGTGAAGCGCCTGAGCACCCATGAGATTCATGCTGCAGAGCCGCATCTGGCAACGCACGTCAAGGGCGGCTTTCGTGTGCCTGGCGAATATCTGATTGACCCCTGGGCCACCGCACACCTCTACATAATGCAAGCATTGGCCAATGGCGCGACCTTGCAGCGCAACGCCGAAGTAGTGTCTGGCGACTTCGACGGTGAGGCCTGGACTATCCAGACCACCCGCGGACAACTGCGAGCCCGCCATATCGTGACATCGGCTGGCCTCTATGGTGATCGCGTCAACCAGCTACTGACAGGCAGAAGCCGCTTCGAAATCCGACCTCGCAAGGGCCAGTTCGTCGTCTTCGAGAAAGCCGCCTCACGACTTGTCGAGCACATCATCCTGCCGGTCCCCAGCGCCACCACCAAGGGCATTGTCATCTGCCGTACCCTGTTCGGCAATGTGCTGGTCGGACCGACAGCCGAAGAACAGTCCAGCCGGGACGATGCCTCGACAGAGCGCGCGACACTGCAGACACTTCGGGACAAGGGCATCGAACTCATTCCTTCACTATCAGGATGCGAAGTCACGGCCACCTATGCAGGCTTGCGCCCGGCTACCGAATTCAGTGATTACCAGATCGACAACGACACCAGCCAGAACTACACCAGCGTGGGTGGTATTCGCTCGACCGGACTGAGCGCCGCTCTCGGCATTGCCAGCCATGTTGCAGGACTGATCGAGCAACAATGCCCTCACAGTGGACAGGACATTGCCGAACCGCTTGTACCCAAGGCCGACAGGCTGTCGAACTATCACCCCCGTGACTGGCAGGAAGCAGGCAATCAGGGCATTGTCTGCCATTGCGAACAGGTCACTCGCCGGGAAATTCTGACGGCCTTGAATGGTCCGATGCCACCGGCCACCCTGCAGGGCCTCAAGCGGCGTACACGCGTCTGCATGGGGCAATGCCAGGGTTTTCACTGCAGCGCAGAGCTGGCCTCCATCACCCAGGGGCGCCTCGACAAGCCCATGACGGTGGACCCGGAATCATGACGGCAAGCAGCACCGTGACAAGTCGCAGCAACGCCTGCTCGGTCGCCGTCGTCGGCGGTGGCACCGCAGGTCTCGCCCTGGCAACTGAACTCAAGCAACAGGGAATCGATGATGTCATCGTCATCGAGCGAGAGGCAACCGCGGGTGGCGTGCCACGGCATTGCGGGCACTACCCTTTCGGTGTCAGCGAATTCAGGCGACTGCTGAAAGGCCCGGCATATGCGCAGCTTCTGCTCGACAAGGCACGGGAGGCCGGCGTCACCCTGCTCACCGGTACCAGTGTCACCGCACTGCACCCGGCAGGCCTGCTGAGCCTCAGCGACCAGGATGGCCTGTACCAACTGCAGGCCGAACGCGTCATCCTGTGTACCGGCACCCGGGAAGCGACTCGCGCCCAACGATTCCTGAGCGGTCAGAGGCCACAAGGCGTAATGCCAACCGGTGCCTTGCAGTCGATGGTCTATCTGCACGGACAACGTCCTTTCCTGCGTCCCGTGATACTCGGTACGGAACTGGTTTCCCTGTCGGCGATCATGACCTGCCGGCATATGGGCATCCAACCCGTCGCCATGCTGGAAGAAAGCTCACAGCTCATTGCCCCCGCCTGGATGCGTGCCTACCCCTTCATGCGGCGCGTGCCCTTGCATCTGGGGGTCAGCAACATACACATCGAAGGCAGACAGACGGTAGAAGCCGTGCGCTTCACGGACGCTCACGGCAACAGCAAAACGATAGCGGCCGATGGCGTGATTGTATCGGGACAGTTTCAACCGGAATCGGCCTTGCTGCGCAACAGCCATCTGCACATCTGCCCCAATACCGGTGGTCCTGTCGTTGACCAGTTCTATCGGAGCTCAGACCCGAGCTATTTCTGCACCGGCAATCTGCTCAGACCGGTGGAAACCTCCGCCTGGTGCTGGCAGGAAGGCAGGCAGACGGCACGAATCATTGCCGATGAACTGCACACCGGCAGCGCGCCATTTTCGGAGAACACGGTCAGGCTCGTTCTCGATCATCCCTGCCTGAAATTCGTACTGCCGCAAAAACTGAGCTCGTCGACGCGTAGCCATGCCATGCAGCAGATGCAGCTGCGCCTCAGGATGCCTGTCGACGGCAAACTGGTGTTCCGCTCAGCCGATGACCAGCTGCTCTGGTCGGGCAGACTCAAAAGCCTGCCTGAAAGACGCATTCTCGCCCCGCTGCAACCCTTGGCAGACTACGCCAGGCGCAACGATGGGGATGCCAGTATCAGGGTTGGC
>CBDUIJ010000433.1:0-4291 GCA_965367215.1 uncultured Granulosicoccus sp. | reverse complement strand
CGGCCGATGGCCCGATGCCACAGACTCGCGAGCACATCCTGCTGGCCCGTCAGGTTGGTGTCCCTTACATCGTTGTCTACCTGAACAAGGCCGACATGGTTGATGATGCCGAGCTGCTGGAACTGGTAGAGATGGAAGTTCGCGAACTTCTGGACAGCTATGATTTTCCTGGCGATGACACCCCGATCATCATCGGTTCTGCGCTCAAAGCCATCGAAGGCGATACGTCCGAGATCGGTCGTCCGTCCATCGACAAGCTGGTGGAAGCGCTGGATACCTATATACCCATGCCTGAGCGTCCGGTGGATCAGCCTTTCCTGATGCCTGTTGAGGATGTGTTCTCGATCTCGGGTCGTGGAACGGTTGCGACCGGTCGTGTCGAGCGTGGCATCATCAAGGTGGGTGAGGAAATCGAGATTGTCGGTATCCGTGACACCACCAAGACAACCGTTACCGGTGTCGAGATGTTCCGCAAGCTGCTGGATCAAGGTGAAGCAGGCGACAACGTTGGTATTCTGCTGCGTGGTACGAAGCGCGACGATATCGAGCGCGGTCAGGTACTGTGCAAGCCAGGTTCCATCACTCCTCACAAGAAGTTCGAGGCAGAGATCTACGTACTGGGCAAGGATGAAGGTGGTCGTCATACGCCATTCTTCAACAACTACCGTCCTCAGTTCTACTTCCGTACAACGGATGTAACCGGAGCGGTTGAGCTGCCTTCAGGCACCGAGATGGTCATGCCTGGTGACAATGTGAAAATCACTGTTGCCCTGATCAACCCGATTGCGATGGAAGACGGCTTGCGTTTTGCGATTCGTGAAGGTGGCCGTACAGTTGGTGCGGGCGTTGTTGCGAAAATCATCGAGTAATACATTATGGCAGCCAGTCAAACAATCCGAATTCGTCTGAAAGCATTCGATCACCGTCTGATCGACCGTTCTGCGAAAGAAATTCTTGAAACCGCCAAGCGCACCGGTGCCCGAGTTCTGGGACCGATTCCTTTGCCTACCAAGAAAGAGCGTTTCACTATTCTGGTTTCTCCTCACGTCAACAAAGACGCGCGAGACCAGTATGAGTTGCGTACTCACAAGCGTCTGATGGATATCGTTGATCCAACAGAAAAGACGGTAGATGCCCTGATGAAGCTGGACCTGGCCGCCGGTGTGGACGTTCAGATCAAGTTGAACTAATCAGTCGGTAGTAAGGTAGTACCTCCTGGAAAGGCTCGCTCATGCGGGCCTTTCCTGTTTCCGGGGTCTTCATATTTCTGAACGAGAGAGACTGAAGGATGTTGATGTTGGCGGCGTTGCTGCTCGAATTGCTGCTGGGTTGGCCGAACTGGCTGTTCGCGCGTATTCGTCATCCCGTTGTGTGGATAGGGGCGTTGATCACTCTGCTCGAGAGTCATTGCAACAGGGAATCGGCCTCTGCTCGGCAACGTTTCACTGCCGGCATGCTGACCTCGCTGCTGGTCATTGGCGTGAGTGGCGCCGTTGCAGCTCTGTTGGTTCGTGTCTTGCCGAACAATCCTTTCGGTTTTCTGCTGGAAGCGGTCGCGGCCTCCAGCTTGCTGGCAGCCAGAAGTCTGTATCAACATGTGGCCGCGGTGGCGGAGCCCTTGCGTTCAGGGGATTTGCCGGCTGCCCGCCAGGCCGTGTCGATGATCGTCGGTCGAGATACCAGAGAGCTGGAAGAGGCCGGTATTTCAGCTGCTGCCCTGGAAAGCCTGGCAGAGAATGCATCCGATGGCGTCATCGCGCCGCTGTTCTGGGGCGTTCTACTGGGATTGCCGGGAATCGCGGCCTACAAGGCCATCAATACGCTCGATTCGATGATCGGTCACAAGAGCACGCGGTATCTTGATTACGGTCGGTTCGCGGCGCGTCTGGATGACGTGGTCAATTGGGTACCTGCCAGAATTTCCGCATTTCTGTTCTGGCTCGCCGATGCAGGGCGTATCTCATGGGCACGGATTGCGCGGCAGGCTGCTCATCACCGCTCGCCCAACGCAGGTTGGCCGGAATCGGCCATGGCGTTTGCGCTGGGGGTTCGCCTGTCCGGCCCGCGTGTCTATGCCAGTGGAATCAGTGAAGAGCCGTGGCTCAATCCGAACGGCATTTCCCCTGGTGTTGATGAATTGCAGCATGGTCTGCTGCTCTATGGACAGGCCGTGCTGTTGAGCGCGGTGCTCATGCTCATCGTGGCGTTGACATCCATGCTGCTCACTTGATCAGTCCTGGCAGGCGCCATGGCTGCCCCTGCCAATCCGACATTGACGTTCACGAAGGCTCATGCAACTATATGCACGTTCGGGTTCTCCGGCAAAGCCTGCTTTGCCAGAGTGAAAAGGGAAGTCCGGTGACAATCATGCGAAAGCATGGATTCATTCCGGCGCAGCCCCCGCTGCTGTAAGCCTGACGGTTACGTCCTGTACCACTGAGTCTCGCCATGGCGAAATGACTTGGGAAGGTGACGTGAACCGGTAGATGGTGAGCCAGAAGACCTGCCTGACAACTGTTTTATCTGGGTATTTGCTCCGGGGTGAGGGCATGGCCGACGATTCGCTTCAGACGTCAGGAAGGCTTGTACTTCGGTTCTGCTCCACGCAGCACTGATCATCCATCCACCAACGATTTCTGAGCAACTTGTCCGTCAGTTTGTGCTCCTCCCCGTGCAGAAAAATTGCGTCAGCGGGAGTCAGGAATGGAAGAGCAAAGCAAACAGAAGCATGCGGAACGCATGCAACGCAAGAAGGCCGTCGTCGATGCCGGGATAGAAAAGGCACAGATCGAGCGCGGTATCGTCATCCTGATTACGGGTAATGGGAAGGGCAAGACCACCTCCGGATTTGGCACTCTCTACCGGGCTCTGGGACATGGACACCGCTGTGGCGTCGTGCAGTTCATCAAGGGGACCCAGTCAACCGGAGAGGTGATCTTTCTGCAGCAGCGACTGGGTCTGGACAGTGTGCAATACCATGCCATGGCCACAGGCTTTACCTGGAATACACAGAACTGGGATGCTGACAAGGCAGCTGCCGATGAAGCCTGGGCGCATGCCGAGAGAATGCTGCAGGATGACAGTCTGAATCTGGTACTGCTCGATGAGCTGACGTATATGCTCAAGTACAAGTTTCTGGATACAGAAGCCGTTGTCGCGGCCATTCAGGGGCGACCGGAGCACCAGACGGTGGTCATCACCGGTCGTGCTGCCAAGCCCGAGCTACACGACCTGGCGGACACGGTCAGTGAAATCGCTGACAAGAAACACGCCTTCAAGGCCGGGGTCAAGGCACAGGCCGGCATCGATTTCTGACGAGTCAGGAGACGTGTCAGAGTCTGTGGACGAGCGACGGGCAAGGGTAAGTCGAACGGTGTTGGCCGATCAAGCCTGTCGACCACGGCGTATCCCTGTGCTTGAGAGGGTGCGCTGTAACAGCAGAATCCTCGCTCGGCGGTATGGCTACCGTGTGTTCGTAGCCAGTGTCGTCGTTCTGCTCGGTGTGTTCGTGACCGCGACGGTACAAGCGGGCAGCGTTCAGAGCGACCCGCGTACTTCAGTATCTGCTGTTTCTCAGGATTCGATTCCCGGTAGCCGGTACACGTCACTGCCGCGCGTCATGTCAACGAATCTGTGCGCCGACATGCTGCTGTTGGGACTGGCAGATGACTCACAGATCACCTCATTGTCGCATCAGGCACAGGATCCGCAGCGATCATCGCTCGCGGCCACCGCCGCTCGCTTCCCAGCGAACCGGGCCACCGCGGAAGAAGTCATCATGCAGCAACCCGATATCGTTCTGGCGTCGCGACGCTGGCAGTCGCAGCATCAATCGGATCTGTTCAAGCGCTTTGGCATAACGGTGGTGAATGTACCGTTTCCAAAGGACTGGCCAGGCATATTCGATAGTCTTCGACAGCTGGGTGAGCTGATCGGTCGCACCGAACAGGCCGACGCCATCATCCGGCAGACGCAGGACAGACTGCAAGGAATCGAGCCGCCGCTGTCGGTCAGCAGCGTGTTGTATCTGCGTGGCAATGGCGGGACGGCGGCTGCCGGCACCTATATCGACGCACTGTTGCACGGCATGAATGTCAGCAATCAGGCGACGGCCTATGGTCTCGATGGCTGGAGTCATGTCTCACTGGAGTCGATACTGCTGGCACCACCCGATGCCTTCCTGATCAGCCAGACGCGTCATGATGTCTCTCCGGGTCGTTCCGGTGTCACTCGCCACCCTCTGTTGCGCCAGGTGCTGGACTCCAGCCCGGTTCTCGCGCTGAACAGTCTG
>CBDUIJ010000432.1:0-4303 GCA_965367215.1 uncultured Granulosicoccus sp. | reverse complement strand
ATTCACGTGTGTTCGATACGTCCGTACTGCGCCGCACCCCCAAGGCAACTCGCCTGGTTGGCAGTGCCGCCTTGAGTACGTTCGGCGGTGGCATGCATGAAGCTGATCCTGCTGGCGATGGCAGGTTGCTGAAGGTCGCCGTATTCGATGTTGAACTGGAATGGCCGGCGGTAGCCGAATTTGCCGCCATCGGTTCGCATGTCGGTGTACGCCTCGTCTATGCGCCAGCCCCCTTGTTGACGCGTGTGGGTACGAAGCTGCGACAGACCCTTGCCGGGCGGGTGGCATCGTGATGACCCAGCACTCAAGCTTGTCATTCTGTCGTCCCGGACTGCGCTATGGGCCATCGCCGCTCAAACGTGAATTGCCGGATCGACGTACCGGGTTCGATCGTATGCTTGCCCGCTGCCTCACCCGTCGCCGCAGAGCGCGTTACACCGAGCAGGGATCGTCCCGGTGGCTGGCTCGGTTGGCGCAGCGCACGGAAGACCTTGCCGGAATGACTCCGGCTCAGCGTCAGGCTCAACGAGTGGCAGTGACGCAGCACATGCGCCAGACGGCGGCCAGCGACAGCTATCTGGATGATGCGCTGGCACTGGCCTGCATGGCTGTCCAGGATACCTTGCAATTGACGCCCCGTGCCAATCAGTGTCTGGCGGCCCATGCGATGCTGCACGGTCATTTCGTGGAGATGGCAACGGGCGAAGGCAAGACACTCAGCGTGGCTCTGGCGGCCAGTGCCGGCGCACTCAGTGGTACACCGGTGCATGTCATGACAGCGAATGAGTATCTGGCTACACGTGATGCCGCCAGCATGGAAGCGGTATATCGCTGTCTGGGCCTGCGGGTTGCCAGTGTGGTCTCGACCCAGGATGCTGCCGAACGCCGCCAGGCTTATGCCGCCGACATTGTCTATGTCACGGCCAAACAGGTGGCCTTCGACTGGCTGAATGATTCTCTGCAACTGGGTGTAGAGCCTGACTCGTTACCTGCCCGACTGAGCGTACTGATGCCGACGCCATCACGAGCAGCTCGCACGCCCTTGCTGCGAGGCCTTTGTCTGGCAATTGTGGATGAGGCAGACAGTCTACTGGTGGATGAAGCGCGCATTCCTCTCGTTCTGGCAAAGGCACAGGAGAGCAGTGCTGCTGCCGACACCGAAGCCGTGGTCGCCCTGGGTCTCGCCGAGCAACTGATGGAAGGCACAGACTACCTCTTACAGTCGACCCATCGTAAGGCGCAGCTGACCGATGCAGGGCGGGCCGAACTGTCGCGCATGTCGCAAGGGATCCCCCAGCTCTGGCAGTCATCACGGTATCGGGAAGAGAGCGTCGGACAGGCGCTGACGGCCCTGCATGGCTTCGAGCGTGATCGTGACTATATCGTGCGCGACGGCTGTCTGGAGTTACTCGATGGGCATACGGGACGTGCGCTGCCGGACAGACGCCTGCCGCACGGTTTGCACCGAATGCTGGAATTGAAGGAAAAATGCAAGCCTTCACCCGGGCAGGAAACCATCGCTTCATTACCGTTCCAGCAGTTTTTCAGGCGCTATATCGGCCTGGTGGGCATCAGTGGCACTTTGCAGGAAGTGAGTGCCGAGGTGCACCATGTGTACGATCGATTGCTCGTTCGTATTTCTTCGCACCGTCCCAGCCAGCGAGTGGATCTGCCTACGCGGGTCTTCGCGAATCGCTCCGCTCAGCTGCAGGCGATGGTCGATGACGTGCAGCAGCGCCACAGCCGGCAGCAGCCCGTATTGGTGTGTACACGCAGTGTGGAGCAGTCACTGGGCGTGTCCGCCATGCTGACGGCACACGGTCTTGTCCATCAGGTACTCAATGCCTATCAGGATGCTCACGAGGCCGCAATAGTGGCTACAGCAGGGCAGGCAGGACAGATTACGGTTGCCACCAACATGGCTGGGCGCGGTACCGATATTCCACTGGGAGAGACGGTTGCCGAGCGTGGTGGTCTACACGTCATTTCCCTTGCCTTCAATGATGCTCGACGTCTGGATCGACAACTGGCCGGCCGGGCTGCCCGTCAGGGTGAACCGGGTTCCTGGCAACACTTGCCTGTTCTGGATGACCCCTACCTTGTCGAGGCCATGCCGGCATTGCTCGGAACACTGACCAATGCCCTTGCGACAGGTGGTTGGCATCAATCTGCCATGGCATTGGTTCGTCTGGCACAGAAACGGATGGAGTGGCGGCACCAACAACAGCGACGGACGCTGTATCAGTCGCGAGAAACACTGGAGCGTCAACTTGCCTATGGAGGGCGACGGCACCATCTATCATGAATAATCCTGTAAACCATCATCAACAGTTGGCATCGAGCCGGTTCGGTTTTCCGGCTTCTCGACGAGCGAGCGTTATTGCCTCGCTCCTGCTGGTATTCGCTTTCCACTCCACTGCTCGCGCATCGGAAACCATGGCGGAAGATGCCATGGATTGCCTGATCGAACCGTGGGTGGTGTCGGATGTGGGCAGCCCGGTACAGGGTGTCATCTCCAAGCTGCTGGTGGATCGCGGTGAGCGTGTCACCCGAGGGCAGCCGCTGGCTCAGCTTGAGTCGAGTGTGGAGAGTGCTGAAGTGTCACTGGCTCAAATCAGTGCGGAGACAGAGAGTGAGTTAGCCGTACGCGAAGCTGACTTGACACTGGCGAAGCTGGAGCTGGACCGGCTGGAAGATCTGTATCGACAGAAGATCATCTCGGCCCAGCAGCGTGATGAAGCCACGGCTCGTTTCAGAATTGCCAGAGCAACGTTGAAGCAGGCGCAGGAAAACAGGAAGATTCAGCAGCTGGAACTCAGGCGTTCAGAACGACTGTATGCACGGCGTATTCTGACAAGCCCGGTAGATGGGGTGGTAGTCGCACAGTTGGCATTTGCCGGTGAGTTCGTGTACGACAACCCGGTCATGACGGTTGCTGCTCTTGACCCCTTGAGAGTCGAAGTCATGTTGCCTGCTCGCCTGTTCGGTACGATCGCTGTCGGCGATCAGGCACAGCTGTACCCGGAACTTGGCGGGGACTCCGCCTTGGTCGCTTCCGTGGATGTCGTTGATGCGATGCTGGACTCGCGTAGTGGTACCTTCGGTGTGCGCTTGAAGGTCCCCAACTCTGATTACCGCATACCGGCCGGACAGCGCTGTCGTATTGTATTCGAACCGATCGTGGCTGCAGCCAATCCTGACCGGAAGGCTGCGCCGACCGAAGCTGCCGAGCAGTAAACACAGCAATGGCGCGCAGAAACAAGCCATTCGATCAGAATTCGCCGCCGGAGTTTCATCTCGAAACACTGGAGAAGCGAATACTGTTCTCGGCCGATGCCGCTCTGGCAGCTTTGGAGCTCGTGCCGGAGCCTCTGGCCGAGCTCGTGGTATTGCACAATGCCGAGAGTGAAGAAACCTCTGTTGACGGGCGCGCTCAAGCCGAGGATGTTCAAACTCGTGAGTTGATCATTCTGGATTCCACCTTGCCGGATCTGGACACGGTACTGGCCGATCTTCTGCGTGCCGGGCAGGATAACAGGCAGGTTCTGGTACTGGAACCCGACAAGGATGGCCTGAGCCAGATCAGTGACATTCTGGCCGAACAGAGCGGGTTGACGGCCGTGCACGTCATATCACACGGTAGCAGTGGCGCGTTGGAACTGGCAGGTGAGCGTATAGAGACAATGGACCTGCTGTCTCGAGCGCAGGAGGTCGCCAGCTGGCGTGATGCATTGTCGCCGGAAGCGGACATTCTGCTGTACGGCTGTGAGGTGGCCAGCGACGGAGCTGGTCGGCTCTTCGTTGACACGATGGCCCGTCTGACCGGTGCGGATGTGACGGCCTCCAGTGATCTCACCGGCTCGGCTGAAAACGGGGGAGACTGGCAGCTGGAATACTGGCAAGGCACCATCGAGAGCGATGTGGTTGTGAGTGCCCGCATTCAGAACGACTGGACAGCTGTTCTGGCGTCAGGCGATATCACGGCGCTGGCGGATGCGGCCACGGTCATCACCGGGGCTCCGATTGTCGTGGATGTTCTTGCCAATGACAGTGACGCTCAAGGCGACACTCTGAGTGTGACCGAGATCATCGATACAGCCAACGGTAATGCCGTCACCGTGCTGAGTAATACGGGTGATTCTGCAACCCTGGCCTCAGGCATGAAGATCACACTGCGTGCCGATGGCCGCCTGGATGTGGTCAGCGCGTCCGACGGTGTCGAGACTTTCGACTATCGTGTTTCGGAAGGGGTTGATACCGAGACGCAAACGGTGACCATCACATCGGCCAGTGACCAGGCAAC
>CBDUIJ010000431.1:0-4318 GCA_965367215.1 uncultured Granulosicoccus sp. | reverse complement strand
ACAAAGCGCGGAGACGGCCAGCGCCTTCAAATCACAGTTCGTCGCCAACGTCAGCCATGAGATACGGACACCACTGAATGCCATCATCGGCACCCTGTCTGTCATGAACCGATCAGGCCTGGATATCACTCAGATAGACCAGTTTGGCATGATCGAAGAATCTGCAAACACCTTGCTGTACCTCATCGAGGACATTCTTGATATATCCAGGATCGAATCCGGCAATCTGGCGATTGAATCCATCAGTACCAATCTGGAAAACCTGCTGGCCGAGCTGAACAACAATGCTGCACTGCAGGCAGTGGAACGCGGTATCGAACTGTACGTTTCCCCCATACCAGCCCCGTCACTTCGAAACACCTACACTGACCCTGTCAGGTTGAAGCAGGTACTGTCCAATCTGCTGTCGAATGCCATCAAGTTCACGCATTCCGGTCATGTCGCACTGTATACCGAAATTCTCGACACACAACCCGGACAGCACACGGTGCGCTTCATCGTCGAGGATACCGGCATTGGCATTTCCGAAGAGAAACAGAAAATCCTGTTCTCCGCTTTTACTCAGGCTGATATGTCCACGACACGCCGCTATGGGGGTACAGGACTTGGCCTGTACATATCCAGAGGCATTGTCAGGCTGCTGGGCGGCACTATTCAGATGAGCAGCACCGAAGGGCGAGGTACTCGACTGGAAGTCATCTTGCCACTGAAGGTATCCCCCCCCACATCGGACGAGCGATCCGGCTTGACGCAAGATGTCGCCATCAGGCCAGCCCGGTATTTTGATGACTACCTGCCCTTGCGCGATGCCAATCAACACCTGCTTGACCAGGCAATTGCCGAGGTGTGGCAATCGAGCGAGGTCAGGGTAGACGAACCGCTGTGTATCATCAGCATACCGAACTACCTTCTGACCAATCGCTGGGCAGGCCCTGACGCTCTCACGAATGTCGGAACCGATGAACGGTATACGCCTTGCACAACACGTATCGCCTGGGTCAGTCAGATCACTCCGTTGACAAAAACCCGTCTGCAGCAGGCTGGCTATGCCGGCTACATCGTCAAGACGCCTTCCCTCATCCAGCTCAAGAGACATGTGCAGATGGCGCTGGGTGGTCTGTGCTTCACGACACGTAGCGGCGACTCTCGCAGTGATGACACCTCTGGACTGCAGCTCCCGTCCATGACGATACTCGCCGTGGATGATCAGAGGATCAACATCGATCTGCTGATGCAGTACTTCGACTATCTGGATATTCGCGGTATCTATGCCACCTCAGGCAAGGAGGCATTGAGCTATATCGAAACCGAGAATATCGACTTGATACTTCTCGATCTTCACATGCCGGAACAGGATGGTTTTCAGGTGGCTGAGAAAATTCGTGCAGGGGGAAGCAGCAATTCCCAGATACCGATAATTGCAATGACTGCAGATGCATACCAGACCACGCGAGAACGCGCGCTGGCAGCTGGTTTTGACGACATTCTGACCAAGCCTGCAACTGTACAGCAAGTACGGGATACCATCACGCATTGGGTCAGGCCCGATACAACGTCAGAGCCCTTCCCTGGAAAGGCCCTGGTGAATATCAAAGCCTGCGCCGATGCTGTCAGAGGCAACGAGGAATGGGCCAGAGGCGCCTTGAAGACCTATGCGAGCGAAATACCTGGCCATGTCGACAACCTGCATCAGGCTCTGGCTGACAAGGACACAACGGCACTCTCCGAGATTGCGCACTCGATAAAAGGTGTCTCCAGACTTTTCCAGATTCATCAGATTGCCGATGCAGCAGAAGCATTGGAGCAGGAATGCACAGGTGCTCAGTGGAGCCGGATATCAATCATGGTTTCGACAATGGAACATCTGCTGCGCCAGGCCGAGCTGGAGTGCAATGCACTCCAGGCCTGAAGCGGCGGGCAGATGTATCTGAATCAGTCGAGTCTGAAACCGACCTTCAACTCAACCTGATAATGGGCAACCTTGCCCTCTTCGATATGACCACGAATCTGTGTGACTTCAAACCAGTTCAGGTTGTTGACCGTCTTCGCTGCTTTCTCGACGGCGTTGCTGATCGCCCCTTCCACCGAATCGGTGGAGCTGCCGACCAGGTCTATCTTCTTGTAAACGTGATCATCGTTCATGCTTGAATCCTCTGCTGTGCATTGAATGTAATGGCACCCGCCAGGGACACTATTCAGCATCAACATGCTCCATACACTGCCGGGCCTGTCGACGCTGCATACCGAAGCGGGTAACCGCAGAACTACGTTTTCTCACCTAGCAAACTACTGCAGTCAGGGCGCTTTGGCAACCTTGCTATCCCAGCGCAACCTGCCTCTCCAGATGCATTTCAAAGCGAGCGCCCTGACTGGAGTAATCCCATCGTTCCAACTGCATGTCCCAGCTGTCATCGCTACGACTGAAATGCAGTAGATTGAATGAATTGGGGTAATCGTGTCTGACACGATGGGATATGGCAGTCCCCGCGTTGAGTATCCACAAGGGTCTCTCTGAATCCTCCCCGGTCTGCACCAGCTGTTCTGTGGCATCCAGTAGAAAGGGTCGATGAACATGCCCGCTCAGTACCAGATTGACACCAGCCGCATGCCAGGCACGACAAGTCTGCGCGTCACCTTGATGGCCGGCATCGGCCTCACTCAAGGCAGTCGTTCCCAGGGGATGATGGGTCACGACAATCGTCACGTCACCTTCATGACGATGCAGGGTCTTCGCCACGACTTCGCGGCTCCGACGCGCTGTGATATAACCGCTCGCGTGACGCTCCCGGCGTACCGAGTTGACGGTAATGAACTGCAGTCTATCGACCTGCGTCAAGCTGACTGCGGTTCCACCAATTGCTGCGCGGTAACGCTTGAATGGCCAAAGAAGGCGAGCAACCGGATTGTACAAGGGAATGTCATGATTGCCCGGCACCAGCACGACCACGCAACCGGCAGCATTCACCGCATCGATGAATCGTCTGGCTGCCCGAAATTCACGTCGCCGTGCTCGCTGCGTCAGATCACCACTGATGACGACCACATCAGGCGACAACTCGACGATCTGCCGGGTCAGTGCGGCCAGCACGGGCGGGGATTCCGTGCCGAAGTGCATATCGGACAAGTGCATGACGGTGCTCATGCCGTTGCTACCTCTGGGTTCACGGGAGGCCTGACAAGCCACAAGGGCTTGTCACTGACGTTGACTCGCAGTGGCAGAGCAAGCCGATGCATCTCACCATCAACCGCCACGGTCACTATCCTGGAGCGACGATTCGACAACTCGATTTGCATGTCGTCAAACAGGAAGGAATCCACTTCATCAGCTTCGCTGATCTGCCGCTGCCAGCCCTTCCATATCATTGCCAGCTGCATTCGAACACCCACCGGTGACAGACAGATACAGGCAAGCTCATCGGCATCCTGATCAGGCAGGGTGTTCACACCAACCAGCTCCAGCTGCAGGCGACTGTTGCACATGATCAGAGTACTGCAGTTCACCGTCTGTTCCTCTCCCCGGTAATTGAGCTTGAGCCGCATGCTGGGTGATACCCGCAATGCGGAGACAACCGCTGCAAGACTGGCGACCGTCCGGGAGCGTCCGATGGTCCTCTTGAAGCCCTCTCTCTCCTGCTGCAGTCGAGCATAGGAGCCGATACTGGAATTGACCAGGAACAGCTTGTCATTGATCATGCCGACTCGACTGGCATGAGGGCGTCCGCGCAGCAGAAGCTGTACGGCAGCAGTCGTATCTTCTGGTATGCCATGGGATCTGGCAACGAAATTGAACGTACCACTGGGAATGATACCCATGGCCTGACCACGCTCGACAGCGATGGACGCTGCCACGTTGATGGTACCGTCACCACCTGCCACCACCACTGTACCGTTGCAACGTGACGCGGCTTCAAACGCTACCGAGAAAGTCTGCTGGAGACTGCTTCCGACGTCATGCTGCAAGAAAGAAACCTCCCTGCCCGCCGCATGAACCTCGGCTTCGATGATATCCCGTACCTGCTGCGGATCGCTATCGCCCGAGCGCGGATTCTGAAAAATCAGCAACGGCCCTTGGTCCGCGCCGTCTCTGTGGTCGTTCGTCATACATGTTCATCACTATCAGGCAGTCACCGCCTGAAGCTTAGCGGTTCGGACGAACACCCAGAGAGCATTTGTAATAGAAGCCGCTGTTGCAGCCTGGAAAGCTGCGGACGCACTCGGGTTCTGTCTGCGCGCCGTGGTTCGGGTTCATGGAAGACTGTTCGGGCTCAACGATGCCAATGTCTTCAACAAGGTCGACAGATCGACCGGCTTGAGAAGG
>CBDUIJ010000430.1:0-4324 GCA_965367215.1 uncultured Granulosicoccus sp. | reverse complement strand
GACTCGATATGCACAGGGTCGATTTGCAGAGCGCGTTCGTAGGCGCTTATGGCGCCAGCGGCATCCGCCCGCTGCAGACGTTCGGTAGCAAGCTGCGCCCAGTACACCGGGGAGTCCTGCAGGGATTCACTGCCCGGACTATCCGGCTGGAACTGCTGTTGCACTTCCTTGTCACCGACCTTGACTGCCAACTGCATGGCGGTGAAGGCAAAATCCGCACTCCCGGTGGAATTCCACAGTTGCATTGATTCGGCAAGCGCCTCTCTGTCCTTGCCGGTCTCCATCAGCAACTCCAGTGAGCGTCGACCAAACAGGGTGCGCTGGTCTTCCACCTCGAGCGCCTCCAGCTGAGGCCTGACCAACAGCGTCAACCAGGGCTTGCGGTAGCGCCAGCCAATCTCCGCCATGAGGCGTAGCTGATAGTCACTGGCTGATGTCAACAGCGAATTGCCTTTCAGCTGTTCACTGGCGTCTGCAGCCTCATCCTTTCTATCCAGACGCCATAGGAGCTCCATCCGGGACAGCGTGGACTCGGCGTCATGGCCGAAACTCGCGACATACTGATCCCAGGCGGCAAGGCTCCTGGCATGGTTATGATGATGAATTTCATGAGACGCCAGGGTACGCAGTACAAATGCAGAGGAGCCATGTGTATCGATGATCTCCTGCAATGCTCGAGCTGCCTCGTCACCTCGGCCCTCCAGGTCATACAGATTCACCAGCCGCACCACATCGCTATTGCCCGGTGCCTCCAGCCTTGTAATTTCACGCAGTGACTGTGCTGCCAGACCCGGCTGCAAGGTAATATCGGCCAGCCTCACCACCTCTCGAAGCGCCTTGATCCTGGCGTTCTGGCCAGTCGGATCGATGTCTTCGGAAAGAGCTGCACCCATGGCAGGTATTGCGGCCCCCGTTGTGACCGGGGCTCCTTCTTTCTGGCGCACGCCGGCAGTCTGTTGATCCGCCAGTTCCGCCCTGCGTGCCAGCCACTGCCAGTGAATCAGCGCTTCGGCTGGCTGGCCATTCCATTCAGTAATGCGGGCCAGCATTTCCCGCTCTGCCAGTGAATCCGGCTGTTGTTCGACAACACGTTTTGCCCAGCGCAAGGCCAATGGCAGATTGCCGGCGGCCATCGCCAGCTCGCGTTGCAGACGCACCGCGTCCTCGTTATCCGGTTCGAATGACAAGACCTGTGTAGTCCAGGCCAGCGCCTGCGATGACTCACCCAGCTGCCTTGCCAGCACGATGCCCTGTTTCAGGACGTCAACTTCGCCCGGATTGTTGCGGATGCGCGCCTGTATGTTTTCGTACGCCTTGCGTGTCTGACCGGCTGCCAGCAACAGGGTTTCCACTTTCTGGAACAATTGCTGCCGTTCAGCGGCATCCGGCTTGTCGGCACCCGACGATCTGGCCAGCGAATCCAGAAAGACTGCCGCCTCGGCCGGTCGACCGGCCGCCTCGGCCCAGCGTGCTGCCAATGGCAACCACTGACTCGCCTCGGCAGGCTTCACCAGTGCCAGCCTTGCATAGATTCGGTATGCCATATCCGGCCGACCTATCTGCAGAAGCGTATCGGCAAACGGCTCGAGCAGTGCAGGCGCTATCTCACGATCATTCACCAGCTCCTGCACCAGCGCATCCTGCCTGGCACTACCCGTGTCAACGATGGGCAGCATCGCCAGCCCGACCTCGAAGCGCTGCGCCCGGGTATCAGTCAGTTGGCGGGCCGATGCCAGGCAATCGCGCGCCAGCTCGGGTGCATTGATGGCAGCAAGGTAATTACCGCACTCCACATAACGCGCAAACGACACCTCGGTCGAATCGGCGGAACCAGCCCACAGCATATGCAGTTTCGCATTCAGGCGTGGCTGATCCAGGGATTTGCCCAACTGCCTTGCCCGCTGCAGCAGCTTGTCCGACTGCAGCCGCGGTGTATCGACCAGTGTCTGCAACGTCGCATACAGACTGGTTGACGAATTTGCAGCGGCGTACTCCAGATCCAGCTCGAAGCGCAGGGATTCGCCGATATTCAGCTGCGGGTACTCATCGAGCAGCTTGCGGGCATCGCCATATCGCGAGGCGTTGACAAGATTCTCCACGGCCCGGACAAGGCTGGCATCATCGGTCTTGCCGCTGCTGCGCTGGGCGCGTAGATAGGCCAGACTCAGTTCGTCGACCACAGCACTTTTCTCCCCGCTGGCGGCTTTGCCATCAAGGGAACGCAAGCCCGGCACAGCATCCGGCTTGAGCACGAAAAAGGCGACCGCAAACAAACCTGCCAGCAATGCCAGGCTCAGCGGATTGATCAGACTCTCACGCTGGGCAGTTGAGGGTTGCATTGCCTGTGTCTCTGCTGGAAAAGGAAAAGGACACGGTCTTGTCCTCGGTCAGTTGCCCCTGCACGGAGCGATTGCCCACACGCAAGGAGCAGGCTCTATTGACGGCACCGCCGAGTTCGACAATCACCGGCATCTCGGCAGTGATGCGCAGTGTCAGACTGTCGCTGCGCGAATCCCAACGCTGCACTCGTCCGTTACTGGAAACCAGATGCACCCCTTTCGGAACATCCCGACGCAGATGAAAGAGCACTTCACTGGCACCGTTGGTGTGCATGTAGATTCCGTCATGCAGTTGTTTCGCCCCCACCAGGCCGCGGCTCTTGTCCAGCTCCGGCCAGAGTGCATCGTCCAGCAAACGTATTGAACGCACCTCTCCGAGACCGCTGAGCTTCCACTGCCCATCAAGATAACGGGCAACCCCTGCGCTCCGGAAATCCGGCACCTTGACCGAGTAGTCGCTGACATGAACCGGATTGATGTCCTGACTCAACGACCAGTCATAGGCTTCCTTCAACGCCTTCATCGCGGAGATCTTGGTACCCGAGTAGAAGTGGTAGTACACATTCATCGGCTTGATACGTCGGGGAGATTCCGTCATCTCGAATGTCTCGATGACATCCCTGAAGCCATCAAATGGCCCCAGCCAGTCATTGGTGAACATGTTCTCGTTCATCACTGGCGCATACACCTGAAGATACTTGCCCACCGGCCGAGCCATCGGACTGATCAGCGTCATGGTGGGGGTGGCGCGAGTGATGTAGGTCAAGCCGCCATTGAGATTGGGAATACCCAGGCGATCCAGTACCGCCAGATCATCACTCTGCGGCAGGGCATCACCACTCCACAGCATCACTTCCAGTCGTTTGTCAGCTGGTGCCAATTCGCGATTGATGAAGTCGATGGAACCTGCAATATCCCGTTCCGGGTCATAGATATACCCTTTGATATCGAGGTTGTATTTTCCGGGAAACCGGTATTCTCCCAGCTGCGCCCATTTGAACGGATGGCTGTAGGTATGAGAGGCAATCTCCACGCTATCGAGACGAAACGTCTTGCGCATGATGTCGAACATGCGCTGCCGTCGATCATCATAGGCCGGGAACTCCGTCATCTCGGCCTCGACGATCGATACCGTATGTGGCGCATCGTAGTGGGTCAGGATGTCGTCGTAGATCACCTCGGCGCCCAATTTTCCACCGGGCATCTCTGCCCATGATGGCAGGGCGTCACCATCGATATGTGCCAGCCACAACCGCTTGCCGTTTTCGGATGTCACATCAGGCATGGGCGCATCAGGCAACTGCAGGGCGCGTCGCAGAAAGCTGAACGGCTCAACCACCCAGTAGGTTTCGTAATCCAGGCCATCGTCCACCAGACCCGGCTGCCAGGCAAAACCACCAAAACCACCGGTCACCACTACATCTGCGCGCCGCTGACGCTTGTCGGCAAAGCTCATGTGTACCGTATTGCCGGCATTCATACTCTCCGCCACATGGCTGACCGAATCGATACGTTGGCTGATGGAGCGCTCAGGATCGATCAGCTCATCGGAATGCACCAGTCGCGTACTGTCGACATCGAGTTCCGTGGGCATCGCAATACCCAGTGACTCGTTCATCCGTTCGTCCAGCTCGACAGGAGGCATGCCCATGAAGACCACCGGCACCGTGTCATCCAGCTGCTTCTGCAACCAGGGTCCGGCGGCAGGGTCCTTGAAACGACGATTCGTCCAGGTGACGATGCCTGCATAGCGGCCCTTCAGCTCACCGGCGGGCCAGGGGTCACGAGCAATGTCCAGATACTCCGGCACATACCCCATGTATTCCACCGGCATGGCCACGAACTTGTGCACCGGACTTTCCGACAGTGGGCTGAAGGTGCTGTCATAGAGCATCAATACCTTGCGTGGCACCACTTCCAGTGCGCCGACACCCAGCAGGTCCAGTTCCGGAAAATGCTCAGGCAGCTTGATAATGTTAAGGGTA
>CBDUIJ010000429.1:0-4358 GCA_965367215.1 uncultured Granulosicoccus sp. | reverse complement strand
ACGACCCCCGATACCAGTAGAACCAGTGAACAACCAAATGCCAGATACGCCGGATTCTTCATTTTCATCGATGGTTTCTTCAAGTTGTTCAAGATCGGACCCTCACCAGGGCGCCAAGGCCTGCAGCATGATGTTCCAGGGCATGACAATGAAACAACCAGTCTCCCGGATTGTCTGCCACGAATGCCAGTTCCATGGTGCTGTTGGGCATCAGCAGTGGGCTATCGACCCAGCGGGGCTCTGATAATTTTTCACCGTTGATGGCAAGCAGCTTCATGTGATGCCCGTGCAGGTGCATGGGGTGCGGAAATGCGGTCTGATTGTCGAATACGAATCGAACCGACTCATGTCGTGCGACATCGAGCAGCGGTGGCATGTCCAGTCTGTTGCCGACAGTGTCATTGATCGCCCAGACGTAACCCTGTTGCGCAATCTCTCGTAAACCCATCCATTGCCCATCGAGCCTGGCGCGGCGCAGCCCTCCCATGGCGCCACCCGCAATGACAATATTCAATGGATCGACACTGCTGATATCAGGCTCGGGAATCGTTGCAGGAGCCAGCGCGATGGGCGTATCCAGCAGCGATTCTCGCATCGGACTCGCGTCATACACCCATTTGACCAGATCGAAGGACTCTCGATAGAAACTGTCAGTCACTGGCATACTGCTTCCGGGATCTCCCGTCATGTCAATGACAAGATCAACACGGCCTGCCGCACCAACCACCACAGGCCCTGTCTGAACATGCGGGGTCACCGGCTGCCCATCAACAGCGATGATGGAGGGCACGAGATCGCCGAACGACAAGGCAAAGTTACGCGCATTGGACGCGTTGATCAGCCTCAAGCGAATTCGTTCGCCACTTCGTACCTTGACGATATCCTTGAACCGACCATTGACGGTAGGCACATTGCCGATACGCCCTGCATGGGATCGATCATGTCCCGCCCCGAAGTCGTTGCTGATTGATGCATCTTCAAGCAAACGCCAGTCATCAATCATCCACACCAAGTCCCTGTCGACACGCGGCGGCTCGAGTTCATCGATAATCAGTGGACCATACAAGCCTCGCCCGACCTGCTCGTAGGCGTTGAGGTGAGAGTGATACCAGTAGGTGCCGGCATCGGGCGGTGTGAATCGATAGACAAAGGAATCATCCGGCTCGATGGCAGCCTGGGTAAGACCCGCAACACCATCCATGGCATTCGGCAAGCGTATGCCGTGCCAATGCACGGCCGTCGGCACTTTCAGCTTGTTGTGTACGTGGGCTTCGATGGTTTCACCCAGAGTCAGTCTGATGGGGCTGCCCGGTACCTGGCCGTTGAACCCCCATATATCAGTAGCCGAAAAATCCGGCCCCACGATATGGGCCTTGCCCGCACGAGTCGTTATATCGACGCGCTTTACTGCGTGCGAACTGGCTGTAGCCGCCTGTGGTAAAGCCGTCGCCAGCACCGCCATACTGCTGTATTGTAGAAATGACCGTCGGTCCATGATTCAACCCTGTCAAGCAAACTCTGGAATAGTTCAGGCGCATGATAAAACCGCAAGCATGGAACAAGCTGCAATCTGATCAGTACTCCTGAAACCTGTCAGCTTCTGCTATTGCCACAGAAGCTGTTCAGATCGGATGCTTTGGAGGTCGGTACAATGGATCGTGGAAACGGGACGATGGTATCAACGCCCGACCGAAGACCTCCGGAACTCCTTCGGACCGTTCCAGCTCAATGACAAGTTGCGCGGCCATTGGCACCCCCGGAGTGACATAGCAGCCACTTGCAACGCACCCGCCAGTGCAGTTTGCAGAGTGCATGCATCCAGGGTTATCGCAGGGCATTGCCGTTTCCGCGCTCATTGATGACGCGGTACTTGTCGTTGCAGGGTGCCTGGAATGCGCAGGGTCTGGCACAGCCATATCGTCCATCGCAACAGTCGCGTGCATGACTGACATACTCATGGCATGGAGCGTCTGTGCGCTAGCCAGACAGAGCAGAAAAATGCACATCAACAAGCAACCAGCACGGCGAAAGCGCTGCAATCTGCAACTTCTGTGTTGGGAGACCATTGTAAATATCGTAACAAGGAAAGTGCCAGAACACACGTTGTATCGGCATCAACGCGTGTGCAATTGACTCCAGAGGCGACTGAGCGTTGTAAACGTGACTGTGTCCGGGTAAATACTGCACTCCACCACTGATCGGCTTACCCTTGCATCCCACTCTGCCGTCAACTTCTGTCAAAGACTTCGGGCAGATGCACCTTGCTCATGATCGAGACCCTGTACGTAGTGAATCCAGTCGTGCAAGATCAGTCTTCATTTCCACCAGGAAGGCTCGAATGACAAGTAGATTCGTATTTTTCATCTGTCTGGCAATTGCCGCGCCCACTCTTGTTCACGCAGAGAAAGAAGATCCACACCAGGGTCATGAAGCAGCAATGATGCATGAACCTGCAGACAGTCGTGTTACAGCCCGCGAAAGCGGCCAGTCAACATTCGCTGCGCTGATAGAGATGACTGCTCTGCTGGAGGCAAACCCCGACACCGACTGGTCAACAGTAGACCTGGATGGCTTGCGACTGCATCTGCTCGACATGAACCTTCTCATGGTATCCACGAATGCATCGACAAAGGTGTTCCGGCAAGACAAGACGGTACAGTTCACGGTGAGCGGATCGGCCGAAGCAGTACCCGCCATTCATCGCATGGTGCCGGCCCATTCCCGGTTTCTCGAACAGTCTCGCGGCTGGTCAATCGATACAGAGCTTTCCGACTCTGGCGCAACGATCACCATTTCCGCCAGTGACAATGAACTGCCGGTGCGGCTCAAGGCGCTGGGATTCTACGGCTTCATGTCTCTGGACTCCCACCACCAGGCACATCATGAACAGATTGCTCTGGGAAAATCACATTGATGTTCTCACGTCTACCTGTTAGTGCAAACGTTCACGCTGTATCGCTGTCAACTTTTCCGAAAAGAATCCAGAGAATTGCAGCACTACGCCAATTCGGTAAACCCGAGAGGCAACCAGAACAAAGAAAGGCGAAGTTCGCTCCCTCATGGAACGAACCCCGCCCTTCTCTTCGTGCTGCCAGCTATACAAGCCCATGCGTTGTCCAGATCTGCACCAGTTGCCGAGGTGACCAGCAATGCGTCCAGCGGAATGCTGTTTCGGATATCGCAGGACAGACGCCCCTCGTCGGTATTGGCCACCCAGCGGGTATCGTTCTCGAAGGCGAAATTCGCCAGTTCTTCACCGTCGAAGATCAGGGAACCCGCCAACTGGGCTACTTCACCGGCAAAGGGTAAATATTCACACGTAGCACAGCCCGGAACTCTGGAACTGGCGGGTCGCCTTATCGAACGGACGCGCGCAGACTCTGAGTATCACCTTATGTCCCGATCGACGCATTAGCGCTCCTGCAGAGCGACACGCACCCCCAGCGCACAGTAGATGCTGCCAACGAACTTGCCCTGCCAGCGGGCAATGACGGGTGTCCGGCGCAAATACCCGCCCAGATGCCCGGCGCTGAAGGCGACCGCGATATTCGTCATGAGTCCCAGCAACACGAACAACAAGCCAAGTTCGGTCAGCTGCAGCCAGACTGTGCCGTTGTCCGGGTTCACGAATTGCGGCAGGAAAGCGAGAAAGAACATGGCAGACTTCGGGTTCAGCACTTCTGCCAGAACAGCCTGGCGAAACGCAAGTTGCGTCGACAGGGACTGCCTTTCACTCAGCTGGCTGTTATCGACCTTTTCCAGCATCGCCCGAATTCCCAGGTACACCAGGTATAGCGCACCGAGATACTTCACGATCGTGAACAGCGTTGCCGATGCCAGAACAATGGCCGAGATTCCGACAACGGCCAGCAAGGTATGAATCAGGTCGCCGACCGCAATCCCCAGACCGGTGGCCAGGCCGACCTTCGTGCCTGAAGCCGACGCACGCGCCAGGGTGAGTAGAACGGCAGGTCCGGGAATCAGCACAAAGCCCAGCAGTATGGCCAGATAGGTCACCAGTGTTGTCTGATCAATCATGGGCTGAATCCTGCCGTGCTGCCTGAAACCAAATGTCTGTGCTGCGCCCTTCGCGCGCCTGTCACTTCGATTCTGCCATCATGGTCGATGAAAAATCCAGTATCAATGAGTAGGGCCTGGAGCCACCGGGTCTACTGGACAATTCAAGCAGGCGTGGTAACGTCAGGCAATCGACGTGTCAGGCGCCAATGGCGGCTACTCTGCCCTGGATTCCAGATCATGAAAAACCCGGATCTTGACGAGCTGTTCAGCAATGCCAGCCTGTGGCGTCCAGAGGCCGATGCGCTGAGAAAGATACTTCTGTGTACCGGGCTTGGTGA
>CBDUIJ010000428.1:0-4396 GCA_965367215.1 uncultured Granulosicoccus sp. | reverse complement strand
CTGATGAGGCCGCTCGCAAACGCTACTGGGCAAGAAGCTTTGTCGGCTGGCCGGGTTTCAGTCGTGCCCGTCCCGGCCTGGCTCATCATGCACTCGCCGCCATGCAGCAGGCGGACAGGCTGACGTTGCTGGTCACCCAGAATGTCGACCGACTACACCAGAAAGCGGGACATGAGGACGTTGTGGACCTGCACGGCGTATTGGCCACCGTCAGCTGCATCCAGTGCGCCCATTCGCTGAGTCGTGATGATTACCAGATCGAACTGCTGGCACACAATGCCTGGCTGACGTCGCTGACCGCCGCCCATGCACCTGATGGAGATGCCGATCTGGAACCGGATGATCTGCACCAGATGCATGTGCCACCGTGCCCGCAATGTGGTGGACTGATGAAACCGGATGTCGTGTTCTTCGGAGAAAACGTTCCCCGGGCACTGGTTGAACGTGCCATGAATGCTCTGGCCTCAGCCGATGCGCTGCTGGTCGCCGGTTCTTCCCTGATGGTGTATTCCGGCTTTCGCTTCTGCCGTGCGGCTCAGAACAACGGCCAACCCATCGTTCTGATCAATGACGGACTGACGCGTGCCGATTCGCTGGCCACGCTGAAGATCGGTGGTGATTGCGGGCAGCGTCTGCAGACTATGGCCGAGCAGTTGCTAAATCCCTGATCTGAAAGTGCTCGACAAGTTCGGTAAGCTCAACCGCCATTCTGGCCAGCTCGTCGGTTGACGTCTGCACCTGGTTCACTCCGGACAGGGTGCTGCGGCTGCCTTGAATGACCAACTCTGACGTACGCGAAATTTCCTGATTACCACTGGCCGCATCATTGGAATTGTGACTGATGCGGGATGTGATTTCACTTTGTTCCTGCACCGCCTTGGTGATCGTTGTCTGATATTGGCTGATGGTTTCTATAATGGCGCGTATGTCGCCGATCGCATGTGCAGCGCTGTCACTATCACTCTGGATTGCCGCTACCTTCGAGGCAATTTCCTCGGTCGCCTTGGCTGTCTCCTTGGCCAGCTCCTTGACCTCATTGGCGACAACCGCAAAACCCTTGCCGGACTCTCCTGCACGAGCCGCTTCAATGGTGGCGTTGAGAGCCAGCAGATTCGTCTGCTCGGCAATCGAGGTAATCACCTTGATGACATTACCGATGTCACCACTGGAAACAGTCAGATTACGCACCTGAGCGTCGGTACTATGCGCCAACTTGACAGCCTCTCGGGCAACGTTACCTGCCTCCGACACATTCTTGAATATCTCCTGAACAGACCCATCCAGCTCACTGGTAGCACCTACCACGCTGTCCACATTGTGCATGACTCGTCGGGCTGCCTCTGTGGCAACGCTCGCCTGGTTCGCCGCCTCCTCTGCCGTACTGCTCAGCTCATCATTGGTACTCTTGAGCTTGCCGGATGATACGGACAATACGGCGGCTCCTCGCTTGGTTTTTCTGATGATATCGGTCAACTGAGCCACGGTCTGATTGGCGTCCTGCTTGAGCCGGTCATACGCCCCCAAGTAGTCCGTGCTGACAGTTTCAGTCAGGTTACCGGCGGCCAGAGCACCGAAGACACGCTGCATGTCATTGATCACCTGTTCATTCGTCTGCATCAGCTGGTTCATGCCGGCCACGAGTCTACCGGAGCTACCTTCGATTCCGCGCTCGTCAATGCGTTGGCTCAGATCTCCGCGGACAGCCGCCTCCACCAGCTCCTGAACTTTCTTCTCGTTATCCAGCTCTTCGGTTCTATCAAACCATTCGGTGATGGTCCCCAACCGCTCTCCCTGCTCGTCGAATACGGGATTGACGACCAGCCTGATCGTCAAGCTGCCAAAGTGGGTATTGACCACATGTTTCTCATGCAAGGAGTCGATGATGTCTCGACTCTTCAGCGGATCAGCGTGGAACAGATCGACACTGCTGCCAATGATCTCGTCTGCCCGAAAGTCAGGATATCTTTGACGCACTTCGGACTCCGACTCGGCAAACAGTGTTTCGGCCGCCTTGTTCATATAGATGATGCTACTGCTTTCATCGGCGACCATGACCGATGCGGAAGCATTATCCAATGCCAGCTTCAGACGCAGGGTCTTTGCTGCCGTATCTGCCCGTTCAAGATTCAACTCCCGCAGATTCAGCTGCATATGATGGATAGCGTTGTAGATGCCAGTATCCTTCCCGGTCTCGGGCAACTTCTCCGTCAAGTCCCCTTCCGCTATTCGATTCACGATGGTCAGAATTCGATCCGGCTCTCCACCGACTTTGCGCTTGACACTGCGAAACGTCTTTATCAACCCCAGCACCAGGAGTAGCAGCATCACCAGCATGACAATGGAACCCACCCAGGTGAAGTTGTCTATTGCAACCAGATGATGTTCGATTTCAGTCTCGGCCGCTGCGATTTCCTCGGACACCTTTGCCTGAAGCACCAACAGGGCCTGTACCGCGGCCTCATCGCTCAAGCCCATTGTCACACCGTGAGCATCGCTCGCGCCCATTGCCTCACCATGAGCGTGTACCGCGGCCTCATCGCTCGCGCCCATTTCCTCATCATGAGCGTGTGACGAGGATTCTTCGATATCGTGTGAATCCATTGATGCGACGGCTGCACCATACTGGCTGATAACTGAACTGATTTCGTTCAGAGCGGACGACTCTACCGCCCCCATCGGCATGTCAGCGTAGGCCAATAAAGCACGTTCCGTGTTCTCTATGGCTTCCTCCATATGATGTATGTGCTCATCATCGTCATGCAACAGTAGTTCCTCGAATGCATGCGACAAGGAACCGCCCCCCAGATGCATCTGCATGGTGCCGAGATATTCACTTTTCTTTCTGGGTCCTGACTTGTATTTCTTCCAGCCCTGATGGGACTCCGTTGCCTGCCCGTGAATATAGAAATTCAACGACACGACAACGGCACCAACAGTCAGCAGACCAGCGCACAGCAACAACCCGATGCACCTGAACGACAGCGTTTTCAAATTAATCATTTTTGCATCCGTTGAAACTGTCTTGAAGGAACCAGATCCTGTTATGTGTGTATGTGTGAGAACCAGCTTCCCGAGCACTGCGGGATCCAACATCAGATCGAGTGGTACTGATGCGGATCACAGGGAAGTCACTATCAGGCTATGCGGAAGCGCTCGACCAGCTGGGCAAGCTCGACAGCCATTCTTGCGAGTTCGTCAGTGGAGGTCTGCACCTGATTGACACCAGACAAGGTACTGCGGCTACCTTGTATGACAAGCTCGGAGGTGCGAGTTATCTCCTGATTGCCGCTTGCGGCATCACTCGAGTTCATACTGATACGCGAGGTGATTTCGCTCTGATTCTGTACCGCCCTGGCGATCGTGTTCTGATATTGACTGATGGTTTCGATGATGGTGCGAATATCACCAATGGCACGCGCTGCACTATCGCTATCACTTTGAATTGCAGTGATTCTGGACGCAATTTCTTCAGTCGCCTTGGCGGTCTCTTTCGCCAGCTCCTTGACCTCATTGGCGACAACCGCAAAGCCTTTGCCGGATTCACCAGCACGTGCGGCTTCTATGGTCGCGTTGAGCGCCAGTAGATTGGTCTGCTCGGCAATGGATGTGATGACCTTGATGACATTACCGATATCGCCACTGGACACGGTGAGGTTGCGCACCTGCGCATCGGTACTCTGTGCAAGTTTCACCGCTTCTACTGCAACGTTCACAGCCTCGGAGACATTCTTGGATATCTCCTGAACCGAACCATTCAATTCGCTTGTTGCACCCACGACGCTGTCAACGTTGAGCATGACCTTGCGGGCCGCATCGGTCGCCACATTCGCGTGGTTGGCTGCATCCTCTGCCGTACTGCTCAGTTCATCGTTGGTCCGTTTGAGTTTGCCGGATGACTCCGAGAGTACAGCCGCACCTCGTTTTGTCTTGCTGATGATGTCCGTCAGCTGTGCAACGGTCTGGTTGGCATCGCGCTTCAAGCGCTCGTAGGCCCCCATGTATTCGTTACTGACAGTCTCGGTCAAGTCACCTGCTGCCAGAGCACCAAATACCCGCTGCATATCACTGATGACCTGCTCATTGGTTTCCATCAGCTGGTTCATGCCTGCCGCCAACTTGCCGAAACTGCCCTCGATTCCCTCTTCGTCAATACGGCGACTCAGATCTCCTACCACTGCAGCCTCGACCAGATCCTGTACCATTCTTTCGTTGCTCAGCTCTTCTGTCCTATCGAACCATTCGGTGATGGATCCCAGTCGCTTGCCTTCTTCATCGAAGACGGGATTGACAACCAGCCTGATAGTCAGTGCTCCGATGGTCGCATTCACCACATGCTTGTCAGTCAGTCGATCGATGACAGTTCGATTCTTCAGCGGATCTGCGTGAAATATGTCGA
>CBDUIJ010000427.1:0-4400 GCA_965367215.1 uncultured Granulosicoccus sp. | reverse complement strand
CCGTTGATGACCTGTTTGATGCCCGCCTCCTCAAAGGCTGGAAAATGCCGAAAACCGATCTCCAGCGACGGGGCGATTCGGTCCAGATCCGGTGACAGCAGCTCCTGCCCGAAGTCCTGCGGCGTCGTGAGGGGTGACCAGGGCTTGCAGGCCTTCTCATAGGTGCCGAGCAGAATTCCGTTGCGTTCCTGGCGCGTGTAGATCTCGCCCTTGAAGTCGATTACACCGATCAATTCGCGTCCGGATTGCTGGTTGAATTCGACCACTTCCGGTATTTCGTCGGTGAGCAGATACATGTGCTCCATGGCCAGTACCGGCAGTTCGAGCCCCACCAGGCGGCCTACCTCTCGCGCCCAGAGTCCCGCCGCATTGACCACATGTTCGGCAATGACCGTGCCGTTACGAGTGACGACCTGCCAGGTGCCGTCGGCCTGCTGCGTGATATCTTCCACCGGGTTACGCAGTTCGATGCTGGCCCCCAGGGCCTGCGCCGCCTTGGCATAGGCGTGCGTGGTGCCTGAAGGATCAAGATGGCCTTCGACCGGATCCCACAGTGCACCGACGAAGTTCGAGGCATCCATCAACGGGAACATGGCCTGCGCCTCGGCCGGTGTGATCAGTTCGGTTTCCATGCCCAGGCAACGACCACGGGCGTGTGTCAGGCGTAGAAAATCCATGCGTTCGGCGCTGTCGGCCATCATCACGCCGCCGGTCAGATGCAAGCCGCAGGATTGCCCGGATAGCGCTTCCAGCTCCTCGTACAGCGACACGGTATATGCCTGTAATCTGGCGATGTTCGGATCACCATTCAACGTATGGAAACCACCAGCGGCATGCCAGGAGGAGCCAGCCGTGAGTTCGCTGCGTTCGATCAGCAATACATCAGTCCAGCCCGCCTTTGCCAGATGAAATAGTACCGAGCAACCAACGACGCCGCCGCCGATTACCACCACTCTTGCCTGTGTCTGCATGTCTGCTCACTCTGATATGAAAGGCGAAGACCGCTATCCTGACGCCGCTGCTGCCGTGCCTCTCGTTGGTTGCATTACCGCGTCCAGTCGCAGGCCTCGTTCACGGCCGTGCTTACCCCTCCATTTTTATCAGATCTTGACAGGCGACGGGTATTGAATCACTGTGAATATACAAACCATCTGCTCTTGGAGAACGTTTCCTGATGACCGCTATCGGTGAGGATCAACCCCGACCAACTTCAAGACGCCGACGGCGTGCCGGTGGACACGCAGGTAAAAGCCGCGGTGGCGGCTCTGCCATTCAGCAGTCGCCATGGACACTGCCTGTCAATACCGACCATCCGGTGGAACCGCTGCCGGCCGAGGGGGTTGCTGCCATTCACGATGGCGCGATGCGCATTCTCGAAGAGATCGGTATTCAGTTCCTGAATCCGGAAGCCGTCGAGATCTTGCGCAAGGCGGGCTGTACAGTAAGTGATGTCACCAGCTCATCAGCGCTGGTGAAGATGGATCGTGATCTGGTCATGGAGAAGATCAGTCTGGCGCCGGAGAGCTTCGCGATCACTCCGAGAAATCCTGAGCGACGTATCACGATCGGTTCGAACCATTTACTGTTCACCGCTGTGGCTTCGCCACCGAACTGCAGCGATATGGAACGCGGTCGGCGAATCGGTGATCGAGAGAGTTTTCGCGATCTCATCAAGTTGTCGCAGTACTTCAACTGTATTCATCTGAACGCTGGCTACCCGGTGGAGCCCATGGATTCACACCCTTCGGTGCGTCACCTTGATTGTCTGCAGGATACCCTGACGTTATCCGACAAGGTCGTTCATGCCTATTCGCTGGGCAGTGAACGCGTCGATGACGTCATGGAGATGGTTAGAATTGCCGCCGGCCTCAGCCACGAAGAGTTCGAGGCCAGCCCCAGGATGTTCACCAATATCAACTCCACCTCCCCGCTGAAACATGACTGGCCCATGCTCGACGGCCTGATGCGTCTCAGTCAGCGCGGTCAGCCCACGATCGTCACACCGTTCACGCTGGCAGGGGCGATGGCACCGATCACACTCGCTGGCACGGTGGCCCAGTCCATTGCCGAGGCTCTCTGTGCGATCGTACTCATCCAATGTATACGGCCAGGCTGCCCTTGTGCAATCGGCACATTCAGTTCCAATGTCGACATGAAATCCGGATCGCCTGCCTTCGGCACACCAGACTACATGCGCGCGACGCAGATGACCGGGCAGATGGCCCGGTTCTACGGCTTACCGCTGCGAGCCTCGAACACCTGTGTGTCCAACGCTCCTGACAATCAGGCGACCTGGGAGAGTTCGCAATCACTGTTTGCGGCAATGAGCTCGGGGGTGAATCTGGTCTACCACGCCGCTGGCTGGCTGGAGGGTGGACTTTGCGCCTCCTACGAAAAATTCGTCATGGACTGCGAACAGTTACAGCAATTGATCTCATACTGCAAGCCTGTATCCTGGGGTGAGGATGACATCGCGATCGACACCGTTGCGGAAGTCGGCCATGGCGGACACCATTTCGGAACACCGCACACCATGGAACGTTATGAGACAGCCTTCTATGCACCGTTCCTGTCAGACTGGTCGAACTACGAGAACTGGCATGATCGAGGTTCGCAGCTCACGGTAGATCGCGCGCGCGATGTCTGGAAGAAGATTCTCGCAGAATTCGAACCGCCTCCCTTGGATGCGGCGATTGCAGAAGAGCTGGATACCTTCGTCAAGCGGCGCAAGAGTGAAGGGGGCGCACCGACGGATTTCTGAATCGGAACCCGGTTCTTTCTCGAAGAGATGACGGTTTCAGAGAATGGAGTACCCGTCATCACGAGTAGTTGCTCCATTGCGCTAACGCGCTCTGGCGCCCGTCAGCACCGGACTGCCGAGAACAATCGCCACCATGATCATGACGCCCACCAGGAAGGTCTGGTAGTAGGCGCTGATACCCAACAGGTTGATCAAGTTTGCAACCAGCCCGAGCAGGATCGCGCCCAGGGTTGTACCCATCAAAGTGCCCTTGCCTCCGGCAAGAGCTGTGCCGCCCATGACAACCACGGCAATCGCGTCCAGTTCATACCAGGTACCGGCGAAGGGTTCGGCTGCTGGAGACGATGAACACGATCCCGCGCACGGTAAGCATCAATCCGAGTGTGGCAATGAATGCCGGTATGCCCAGGATGGCTACCAGGAATCCGTTGAACAGGCCAACCAGAGCACCGACGCCCAATCCCAGGGCGATGGCTCCGTAGGGGCCGGCGATGGCCTCGTAGCCATTCTGGAAGTACAGCGCAGCAGCCATGGCAGACAGACCGACCGTGGGCCCCACGGACAGGTCTATACCTCCGGAGGTGATCAGCAGCGTCATTCCCGCCGCAATGATCAGGTTGATGGAGATGCGATTCGCCAGGTTGATCATGTTCTGCGTGCTCATGAAGCTGTCCGACAGCAGCGTCATGGCCAGAGCCAGCAATACAATGATGGGAAGCAGCTGCAGGTGATGGTGGCGCAGAAAGTTCATGGGATCCAATTCGGTTTTCATGACAGTGCTTCCTGGTCCTGCGTCGTGTTCATGGTTCCGAACTCCAACGCCATCAGCGTGGCGTAGTCCAGCTCCCCGCGCAGAAAGGGCCCATGGAAATCGGTGGGCGTCAGCACATGGATCTTGTCGCAGACGCCGAGTACTTCCTGCGGTTCTGACGAGAACAGAATGGCAGCCTTGTTGTCAGCGGCCAGCTCACCGATAAGTCGGTAGACTTCGGCCTTGGCGCCAATGTCGATACCCTTGGTGGGCTCATCCAGCAACAATGGTGGATGCGAATCATTGCTACACCACGTCCGATGCCTTCTATGTGGGTCACGCGCTGGATGAATCGGGGGCGTACTGGTTCGAGGAACCCGTAGCACCGGAGGATCTTGACGGCTACCGAGAGCTACGGGCGGGCCTGAAGGTGAATATCTCGGGGGGCGAGGCGGAGTTTGCACGCTGGGGTTGGCGTTCCATTCTGGAAAATCGCGGGCTGGATATCGCTCAGCCGGAAGTCTGTGCACTGGGCGGTATCACCGAATACCTGCGCGTACTGGCGTTGGCACATGCGTATTTCACACCGGTCATCAACCATGTCTGGGGCAGTGCCATTGCGGTGGCCACGAATCTGCGGGCCTGGCTTCTGGATAGTGCCAATGAGCCGGTCGCAAGTGTCAGCTCGGATCAAGGGGCAGCCTCGCTCGTCGGTGGGCAGTTCGAATCAGTGCTGCTCTCGCTCTTGGGCGAGCACGTGCCGGACGCGCCGGCCTGATCGCCACTCGACAACAAGCTGGAGGAAAACGTTCATGAATCGACCATTGGTGGCCATACTGCGAGGCATCACTCCGGATGAGATCATTGCGGCAGGCGAGGTGCTGGTTG
>CBDUIJ010000426.1:0-4453 GCA_965367215.1 uncultured Granulosicoccus sp. | reverse complement strand
CATGACCGATGAGCGCTATGCTCAACTCATGACGCAGTTCGGTTTTGACCAACCGCTGCTCAGTCAGTACTGGGATTACCTGAAAGGCATATTGCAAGGCGATCTGGGAACCTCTTTCAAGACCAAGCGGCCGGTATGGGATGAGTTCTTCACCCTGTTTCCGGCAACCCTGGAGCTGTCCCTGTGCGCCATTATCTTCGCGGTGACGCTGGGGCTTCCTGCCGGCATCATCGCCGCCGTGAAGCGTGGCAAGTGGCCGGATCAGGCGCTGATGTCCACCGCGCTGGTGGGCTATTCCATGCCGATCTTCTGGTGGGCTCTGCTGCTGATCATCCTGTTCTCCGGCATGCTCGGCTGGACGCCGGTATCGGGGCGCATCTCCCTGATGTATTACTTTCCTACCGACACCGGTTTCATGCTGATCGACAGTCTGCGCTCGGGGCAGGATGGTGCATTTGCCTCGGCAGTTCAGCACCTGATATTGCCGACGATCGTGCTGGGTACGATTCCGCTGGCCGTCATCGCTCGGCAGACCCGGTCGGCGATGCTTGAGGTACTCAGTGAGGATTATGTGCGAACAGCCCGTGCCAAGGGTCTGGGGCCTTTACGAGTCAACGGACTGCATGCGCTGCGCAACGCCTTGATCCCGGTCATCACGGTGATCGGTCTATCGGTGGGTACGCTGATGGCAGGTGCCATTCTGACGGAAACCATCTTCTCCTGGCCGGGTATCGGCAAGTGGATGGTGGAAGGTATCAGTAGTCGCGACTACACCGCTGTGCAGGGTGGCCTGCTGATGATTGCGGTGATCGTCATGGTCGTCAATCTGGTCGTGGATATTCTCTACGGCCTCATCAATCCGAAGATCCGCAAATGACGGCCAGTGATAACAGCAACGCCGTGACTGCCAATGCTGCCGAAGGGCAGGGCGAGCTCATGGCAAGACCGGGACGCTTCAGGGAATTCTGGAGTTACTTCAGCGAGAACACGGGGGCCGTCATTGGCCTGGTGGTCTTTCTGACCTTCATTCTGATTGCCGCCTTCGCCGATTTTCTGGCGCCGCATTCGCCCACCGAACAGTTCCGGCAGGCCCTGCTGCAACCGCCTGTCTGGCAGGAAGGGGGGACATCCGAATTTCTGTTGGGTACCGATGCCATCGGTCGTGACCTGTTGTCGCGTCTGATTCATGGCGCGCGATATTCGTTCTTCATCGGCGTCATCGTGGTGGTGATCGCCGCCGGTTCAGGCGTGTTTATCGGCCTGGTGGCAGGCTTTGCTCGCGGCTGGGTCGATACATTGATCATGCGTCTGATGGACATCCTGCTGGCCTTCCCCAGTCTGCTGCTGGCGCTGGTCATGGTGGCGATACTCGGGCCATCCCTGGTCAATGCCATGATTGCCATCGCTATCGTGCTGCAACCGCACTATGTGCGTCTTACGCGTGCAGCCGTGCTGCAGGAACTGCCCAAGGACTATGTCACCAGCGCGCGTGTCGTGGGTGCCAGTCGCTTCCGACTGATGTTCGTGACCGTGCTGCCCAATTGCATGGCCCCGATCATCGTACAGGCGGCGCTATCGTTTTCTACCGCCATCCTGGATGCGGCCGCACTGGGCTTCCTGGGGCTGGGTGCTCAGCCACCGACGCCGGAGTGGGGAACCATGCTGGCCGATTCGCGCGAATTCGTGCTGCGTGCCTGGTGGGTCGTGACCTTCCCGGGGCTGGCCATTCTGATCAATGTGCTGGCCATCAACCTGATGGGCGACGGGCTGCGTGATGCTCTCGACCCCAAGCTGAAGCGGAGTTAAGGTGCCTTTACTCGACGTACGTAATCTGTCAGTGGATTTCAAGACGGCCAACGGTCAGTTCCGGGCGGTTGATGGCGTGGATGTGCAGGTGGACGTTGGCGACGTGCTCGCCATTGTCGGTGAGTCCGGCAGTGGCAAATCGGTGTCGATGCTGGCGTTGATGGGGCTGCTGCCCTGGACCGCCACCATCACGTCCGATTCGATGATGTTCGATGGTGTGGATCTGTCTCGTGCCGACGATCGCAAGCGACGTTCGATCATCGGCAAGGATGTGGCGATGATCTTTCAGGAGCCCATGTCCAGTCTCAATCCGTGTTTCACCGTGGGGTTTCAGCTGCGAGAGGCGTTGAAAGCTCATTTGCCGCTGTCACGTCGGGAGCGCCAGAAGCGCGCCATCGAGTTGCTGGAACAGGTGGGATTACCAGAGCCTGAACGGCGCCTGCGCGCTTTCCCGCATCAGCTCTCCGGTGGCATGTGTCAGCGCGTGATGATTGCCATGGCGATCGCCTGCAAGCCCAAACTGCTGATTGCCGATGAGCCGACCACGGCACTGGATGTCACCATTCAGGCGCAGATTCTGGAACTGCTGCTCGACCTGCAGAAGGATACCGGCATGGCCCTGGTGCTCATCACTCATGACATGGGGGTGGTGGCCGAGACCGCACAGCGCGTCAGTGTGCAGTACGCCGGTCAGAAGGTGGAAGAGCAGGGTGTGAATGAGCTGTTTGCCAATCCTCATCATCCGTATACCGATGCCTTGCTGGCGGCGCTGCCCGAAAGAGCCACGACCAAACACCTGCCGAGTATTCCGGGCGTGGTGCCGGGGCAGTTCGACCGCCCTGCCGGTTGCCTGTTCTCACCTCGATGTCAGTTCGCTGACGATCATTGTCGACAAGTCAAACCTGGCAATGCGCCGGCCGAGTTGGGCCATGCAAGATGTCATTATCCGCTGATCAAGGGCGTGCCCCAGCGAGAAGCCTCGTGAAGCAGACTATGGACAACACACTGATAGAAGCCCGGGGGCTCAGCCGCCACTACGAAGTGTCCAACGGTTTCTTCGGCGGCACGGCAACCGTCAAGGCGCTGAGCAATGCCTCCTTCACTCTGCAGGCGGGGCGTACTCTGGCGGTGGTGGGCGAGTCGGGTTGTGGCAAGTCAACTCTGGCACGCGTGGTGACCATGATCGAAAAGCCCTCCTCGGGGGAGCTGACGCTCGACGGCCATCACATTCGCAGCGATGAACCATTGACCGACGCACAGCAGGCAGAGCTTCGTGCCTCCGTGCAGATTGTCTTTCAGGACCCCTTCGGTTCCCTGAATCCACGCCAGACCATCGGTCGTATTCTGGAAGAGCCGGTGCTGATCAATCGCCCTGATGTCACCAAGGCCCAGCGAGAAACCCAAGCCCGGGAGATGCTTGCCATGGTGGGCCTGCGTCCCGAGCATTACGATCGCTATCCGCACATGTTCTCTGGCGGACAGCGGCAGCGTATTGCCGTGGCACGCGCCCTGATGCTGGAACCGCGCATTCTGGTGCTCGATGAACCGGTATCGGCGCTGGATCTGTCCATCCAGTCGCAGATTCTCAATCTGCTGGTGGAGCTGCAGGAGCGCCTGAATCTGGCCTATCTGTTCATCTCCCACGATCTGTCGGTGGTTCGTCACATGGCCGATGATGTCATGGTGATGTACCTGGGACGTGTCGTGGAGAAGGGCGCGGCCAGAGAGGTCTTCGATGCGCCTCGCCATCCGTACACGCGGGCATTGTTATCCGCCACTCCGGTGGCAGACCCGACGCGGGAGCAGACTCGCATACGCCTGGAAGGCGAGTTGCCATCGCCGCTGAATCCACCGGCAGGTTGTGCCTTCAATCCGCGTTGCTGGAAGGCCGAGGACCGATGTCGGCAGTCGGCACCCGAGCTGGACGAGCAGGAGGCACACCCGGTAGCGTGTTATTTTCCTCTGTAGGCCAATGAGATGAACAGGACAGCCTGATGCAGCCGTTGAAGATTCTGATTGCGGGTCTGGGTAACATGGGGCGCAGTCATGCCCTGGCCTGCCACGCCCATCCCGGTTTCGAGGTGGTTGGCCTGGTCAACCGCTCGGAGCCTGACAACCTGCCTGAAACGCTGGCAGGCATCCCGATGCACAGGGATTTTCATGAAGCCCTCGAATCGGTGGATTGCGATGTCGTGTCGATCAATACCTATTCCGACTCGCACGCTGAATATGCCATCGCGGCGCTGGAAAAGGGACGACATGTCTTTCTCGAAAAGCCCATGGCGACGACCGTGGCCGATGCCGAGAGGGTCGTTGTCGCAGCAGAGAAACATGATCGAAAACTGGTGGTTGGCTATATCCTGCGGCATCACCCGTCATGGACGCGCCTGATTCAGGAGGCACGCGATCTGGGCGGACCTTATGTATTCCGGCTCAATCTCAATCAGCAGTCCTCCGGTGCCACCTGGCAGACCCATCTGCAACTGATGCAGTCCACCTCACCTTTGGTGGATTGCGGCGTTCACTATGTCGATGTCATGTGCCAGATAACCGATGCCATGCCGGTGCAGGTCACCGGCATGGGGGTGCGCCTGAGTGAGGACGTCAGCAGTGACATGTACAACTACGGACACTTTCAGGTGCGCTT
>CBDUIJ010000425.1:0-4458 GCA_965367215.1 uncultured Granulosicoccus sp. | reverse complement strand
GAAACCGGCAGACCCCAATGCTGGTGCCGACTTGCAGGCTTGATCCTTCGATCTGAAAAGGAGCTTCCATGGACTCGGAGAAGCGCTTGGCGACATCCACCGCCGCCTGTATCGATTGCGTGTCCCTGATGATGACGGCAAATTCGTCGCCACCCATACGGGCGAGCAAATCGTTCTGCCTCATGCAATTGCGGAATCGGTTGGCCACCAGTTTCAGCAGTTCATCACCGACAGCATGGCCCTGTGTGTCGTTGACCAGCTTGAAACCATCCAGGTCCATGAAAAGAACAGCTCCTGCTTCCTCTGCCAGAGTCTGTTCGAGACAGGAGCCCAATGACTCCTGGAACTGGCGCCGGTTGGGCAATCTCGTCAGACTGTCGTGGTTGGCCTGATGCTGCAGGGCGGAATGCAGTTCATAGCGTTCAAGTGCTGCCGACAGTTGGTTGACAACTGTGCGAAAGACATTGATTTCGCTTTCATCGAAATCCTGTCGTTGGCGCTCTCTGACGATGACCAGAGCACCGTAGGTCTTGCCAGCAGAGATGACAGGCATGCAGGATGTACTGCCGAAATTCCCCATCTCGCGCATGGCGTGCACACTGGAGGACTCGCGAGGGTCCAGCTGTTTGCGCGAGATGAAGGCTTCTTCCCCGTGTTCACTGCACCAGGCGCAAATGGTCTCTCTGGCAAAAACATCTGACATCAAATCGATACGTGCGATGCCCTCGTCCGTTTTCCCCCAGGCGACACGGTGTTGCACTTTTCCATCATCATCCATGTTGAAGAAGGACGAGATGGAAATATCGATCGTGTCGAACAATTTGCGACAAACGGCATCGGTATCTGCATAGGGTTCGGAGATGGTTGACAAGGAGCTGCCCAGTTCACTCAAGGCACGTGTTCGGGAAAGCTCGGCGCGAGTTGTTGCCAACAACTGTGCATTCTTGATGGCGATGGCAGCAAGGGGAGCAATCTTCTCGACCAGCGCCACGTCCGGTTTGAGTGTTTCTCGACTGTCGAAGCAGCCGACCATTATCAGGCCGATGACGCTGTCATCGACAAACATGGGCACCGTGCAGAGTTGTTCCTCGGTTGTGGTTCCCGGAATCCTGTATCGCCCACTCGTTGTCGAATCGTTGAATATGGTTGTTCGATCTTCCCATGCCTTGCCGGCAATGCCTTCTCCCCTGGATCTTCGCATGCCGAGGCATGCCGATTTTCGTGGACCGACAGCGGCAACCACTTGCATGTAATCAAGCGATTCGTTGAGCATCCAGACATAGGCACTATCGGCACGGGTATGAGCCACGATGGAGCCGGCAACATGATTGAACAGGGTGTCAAGATCCAGCTCTCCCATCAGATTGGTCAGAACATCATCCAGAGCCGACAGGTGACCGTCCTGCAGTTCGACCGTTGCGCGGTTTTCAGCCAGATTCTGATGCAGACCGATGAGATCGCTGACGTCGCGTGATTGAACGAGCAGCGCCGTGATGTTGCCATCCTGGTCTCGCAACGGTGTTCTCAAGGTATCCACAGAATGCATCGAGCCGGTCTGAAACGGCATCTTTCCGCTGGTTTCATGTTGAGGGCAACCTGCCTCGATTGCCTTGTCATCCAGATGCCAGAAACCGGGGAAGCCGGATTCTTCATCGCCGAGAACCATTTTCTCCGGTATGCCGACTTCCAGATCGTTCCGGCCGATGATCTCATCCATCGGCAAACCAAGAGAGTTCTCCAGAGCCTGGTCAAGCAGCATGAAACGATGCTCCAGGTCCTTGATCACGAAGGTAGTGGATTGCGCATCAGCCATCTGTTGCAGCATGTGCTGCATCTCGAATTGTCGAAACACTGGGAATTGCTCGGAACCTGGCTCTCATGTCTTGTCGGCCATTGATTCCTCAACTGATGAACCGAGTTCGAAAAGCCTTGTGCGTTGCCTGCATGGCTGTGACGTCAGTCTGGATCCGGAGCAACCATTGTGAGTCTGCTCACGTTTCGGCAGTGGGCACAAGCGCTGAGGTGATGGAATCGAGAGTCTCTGGATCGCTGCCTGACTCGGGGTCTACCGCGTTCATGGAGAGCTGATTCGACTCGGGTCTTGCGACACCCGTGGAAGGTTGCCTGGTGGCGTAGAGATGTGCATGTTGACGAGATAGCCAGGTAAGTGCAGCATGAGCCTATCGCTTCATCAGGACTGCCAAGGGTTGCCGACCATGACAACAAGACCCGTTTCTCTGTGGGACGTATCAGCGGAGGAGGCAGAGATCTCGCAGCCATTCAACTCCGCCTCCACGGTGGATGTGGCAGTGGTCGGTGGCGGTTTCACCGGCTTGTCCACCGCCTTGCACTGTGCTGAAAAAGGACTTTCAGTGCAGGTGCTTGAAGCCGAGCAGATTGGTTACGGAGGCTCTGGACGTAATTGCGGTCTGGTGAACGCAGCGTTGTGGTTGCCGCCTGCGAAAGTGCGCGTCAAACTGGGTGAGACCTACGGGCCACGATTCATCCAGCAGTTCGGCAAGGGGCCGGAATATGTGTTCTCCTTGATCGAGAAGCATCAGATGCGTTGCGAGACGACGCGTACCGGTACCATCCACGCTGCGCATTCTCCCGCTGGCATGAAGGATCTGCAAGGGCGCATGGCAGAATGGGAGCGTCTGGGGGAGCCTGTTGAACTGCTTGATCGAGCAGCGGTATCCGAGATGATCGGAACAACCCGATTCCACGGTGGCTTGCTGGATCATCGCGCCGGTACAATCAACCCGATGGGCTATTGTCGTGGCCTGGCCCGCGCCGCAGTTGGTGCTGGCGCCTCCCTGTCCACTGGTATCCGGGTGACGGGCTTGCGCAAGGAGGGTGCCGCCTGGGTTGTCGAGACCGATCAGGGTATCGTCCATGCGAAGGCGGTGATACTGGGCACCAATGCCTACACCGATGAGCTGTGGCCCGGCTTGAAGCGTGTCTTCACCACGATCAATTACTTCCAGCTGGCCACTCGCCCTCTGGATGACAAGGCGTCGACGATATTGCCAGGCAGGCAGGGCCTGTGGGATACAGCCCCCATCATGTTCAACTTTCGACGTGATGCCTTCGATCGTCTGCTTATTGGCAGCATGGGCAGATTCATGGGCACACTCGATAGCGGTTTGTCGCAGCGCTGGGCCAGTCAGCAGATTCGCAAGCTGTTCCCGGAGCTGGGGCCGGTTGAATTTGAAGCAGCCTGGCACGGACAGATTGCAATGACTCCTGATCACTTGCCGCGTATTCACGAGCTTGATACGAATGTCTTTACGGCGATTGGCTACAACGGTCGAGGCATTACCACAGGAACATTGTTCGGCAAGGCCATGGCTGAATTGCTTACCGGCATGCCCCGGTGCGAGTTGCCTCTGCCGGTGAGTTCATTGTCAACGGTTGCCAATGCGCCGTTATATTCCCGCCTTTATCAGACGGCATTCACGGCCAACCAGGTCTTGAGGAGTGTTGTCTGAGGTACAAGTTGAAGTCGTGTTTGTCACTCACTGCCAGGTGTCGGCGCAAGCGATTCTCTTTTGATGTGGCAACACTGCCGATATTGGTGAGCAAGCTGGTGGTTGTCTTTTTCAGGTCTGAATGTCAATACCCCAGTAATCTTGGCAAACCCAGTGACACCACGGGTATGTACGTTGTCAGTAACAGGGCAACCAGGATAGCCAGATAGTACGGCCAGATGGTTCCTATGACCTGTTCTATCCGCACCTTGGCTATCGCGCAACCGACAAACAGGCACCCTCCAACGGGGGGTGTCGTCAGTCCGAGGCCCAGGTTCATCATCAGCAGCATGCCGAACTGTACCGGATCCATGCCCAGTGAGATGGCCACGGGCAGGAAGATCGGCGTGCAGATCAGAATCAGGGCACCCATGTCCATGAACATGCCCAGTGCCAGCAGCGACAGATTGATCAGTGCCAGCAGGACATACTTGTTATCGGAAATGTTCTGCAGCCCATCAAGGATGGCCGCGGGAATCTGGTACAGCGCAATGAAATAACTGAATGCCTGGGCGGTGCCAACGAGGATCATGACCATGGCCGTGGTTCGGATGGCCTGTACGACACTCTCCCAGAACAGTTTGAATGTCAGCGTGCGATAGAAGAACACCGTGACAAACAAGGCATAGATGACACCGATGGCCGCAGATTCCGTGACGGTGAAGATGCCCGACACCACACCTCCGATGATGACGACGGCTGTGAAGAAGCCGGGCAGAGCCGAACCCGCCGCATACACCACGGCACGCCAACCGGGAAAAGCGCCAATGGGGTATTGGCGCTTGACCGCCACCAGATAGGCGGCCACCGACAGGCACAGACACAGCAGTATTCCGGGAACCACGCCTGCCAGAAACAGGGAGGTGATGGAGATGCCGCCACCCGCGGCCAGCGCGTACAGGATCATGTTGTGGCTTGGTGGAATCAG
>CBDUIJ010000424.1:0-4469 GCA_965367215.1 uncultured Granulosicoccus sp. | reverse complement strand
GGCTATGGATCAAGAATGACGAGATGCATGAACATGGTCTGGCAGTTCTCGATCATGTTCAGCGGTGCGTTACGCAGTTTCCCATGCCACTTTTCGATCATTTGCGTGGCGCAGGCATCGGCAGCGGTCATGGCCGTTTCCTTGTACACATAGTGTGTGGCCGACTCGGCATAGCGGCTCTGCACCTCTTTTGCTGCAGACTGAAACCATTCGCTCTGTGCGATACCCATGAGGGTCTGTTCCATGTCGTCCTTGAACGCCTTGTAGGTCTGCATATGCTCTGGCGTGCCGATGATCCGCTCATGTCCGACCACCACGAAGTTGAATGCATACTGTTCCAGCAGCAGGTCCGGCAGGCCAAAGGCAAACCAGGGATCCGAGCTTTCGCCCCAGTGGATCCACGGAGCGGCATCCGGATGAAACATGTCGATGGCGAACAGGATTTTCTGCTCCGGTGCCCAGATGATCATGTCGTCCTGTGAATGCCAGTTGCGCCCCAGATCGGTCATCTCCAGTCGCAGGCCACCGGTCTCCAGTACGTAGTTGTCCTCGAAGACAAGATCCGGTTGCGGGCGCTTCGGGTCGGCGGCTGTGGCCAGCAGGTCGGCTGTATCCTTCTCGGCAATCAGGATGGCTTCTTCGGGGAACAGGTAGGCACCCTGGCTATGGTCCCGGTGGTGGTGGGAATAGATGACGTGGGTGATCGGCTTGTCGGTCACTTGCGGAATCACTTCCAGCACGAAGGGGGATACGTCGGGCTTCGGGTCGATGACAACCACACCGTCGTCGGTGACGAAGAACACCATGTTCTCGAAATCGTCATGCACGAACCAGGCGTTGTCCGCAATCTGATAGTAGTCGTAACCGCGCTCAGGCAAGGTCGAAAAGACGTAGTCTCGCACGCTGTATCGAGCCTTCGTCTTTTCGTAGTCAAAGGCCTCCTGCGCCGAGGCCACTCCTGACAACAAGCCAAGCATGGCTATTGCTGTTACCCATGATCTGATCTTCATGTCTTCTCCCTGAAGTTACGAGGCCAACTGGCGTTGGGTGCCTGTCGACTTCCAGACTCGATAGATTTCCAGACCGGCCAGTGGCAGGAAATGCACCAGAGCAGGTCCGACGTTGTTGTGAATGAATATCCAGTGCAGCAAGGTTGCAACAGCGGCTGCATAGACGAAGCGCTGCAGTGTCTTCCATGAGCGGCCGAGGCGGCGCAACGATGCATTGTTGGATGTCATCGCCAGAGGCACGAAGATCACGAAGGCAACCCAGCCCGTCCAGATTCCGAACTGTGTGATCTCGGCCATCACAGCGGACAGGGATCCCAGGTCAATCACGTAGTAGAGTGTATGCAGGGCCGCATAGCCAAACGCGGCGACTCCCAGATATCGACGCCGCCGCATCAGCCACAAGACAGTTCTGGATTTCGGGAACAGCATGCGCAAGGGCGTCAGCATCATGGCAATGATCATGAAGCGGGCGGCAAATTCACCAGTCGGGTGAAGCAGGCCTTCCAGGTCGCCACCGGACAAGGCACCATTGATCATGGCGAAGGAGGGCAGAGCGAGCAATACCCAGAAGGCATAGGGTGAATTCAGGATGTTCTTCAACTTGTTCATTTACTCTCTGGCTCTCTGACAGGTACTCGTATTGTGCGCCTGATAGCTGGCTTTACACCTGTCTGGCCGGTTAGTCGAATTTGAAACAGTTTCTCACCAGGTCGAAAGCTGGCTGGCGCTGCTGTTGCTCACCCGTGCTGAAGGCCACGAACGATCGCTTTCAGCCTGACTATCTGCTGCAAGGCTGTGCTCGTCGTGCACATGATATGGCGTTGCTGCTTGTATGACTTGGTGGGATAGGTTTGAATGACTCTCTCATCAAATCGAAAGCTGGCATTCATGATTGACGATCTGCGCGCACTGGCGATTTTCGCCAAGGTTGCCGAGGCGGGTAGTTTCAGTGCTGCGGGCCGTGCACTGAGGTTGTCGACCTCGGTGGTCAGCCACCATGTGAAGGCTCTGGAAACGCGGCATGGCGTGAGTCTGTTTCATCGCTCGACTCGCTCTCTTTCTCTGACCAGTGAGGGGCAGCGCTTGCTGGAGCCGGCAAGACGTATGGTCGAAGCGGCCGAGGAGGGCTTCGATGCCATCGCCGATATCAGTGGCGACCCGACGGGGACGCTGCGCATCAGTGCGCCTGCCTTTCTGATGAACAGTCCCCAGGTGAGTGCCCTGTGGCGGTTTGCCCGTCGCTATCCGAGTGTCGGTGTGACGCTTTGCAGCAGTGATGAGCAGATCAACCTGGTGGCGGAAGGGTTTGATATGGCCATCAGACTGGGGGTCATGAGCGACAGTACGCTCAAGAGTCGCAAGATTGGCTCCTTCGAGCGCGCTCTGGTTGCAGCTCCGTCCTACCTGGAATCCATTGACACGCTATCGAGCCCGGGCGATCTGACGCGGTGTGACTTTGTGCTGCTCGACATGCTGCCGGAGAAGTTCGTCCTGTTGCGAGGAGACGAAGAGGTCGCGGTACATCCGGAGCAATCGCGGGTACTGGTCAATTCGATCAGTGGTGCGCGATCGGCAGTTCTGGCAGGGTTGGGAATTCAGAAACTTCCCTTGATAGAAGTGGGGGCAGACCTTGCTGCCGGAAGACTGGTGCAGGTGTTGCCGGACTGGTCGATGGCGACTTCCAATATCTATGCTGTCTGGCCTGAATCGAGTCGCCGCGGCACTCTGGTGGGCTTGTTACTGGACCATCTGCTAGAGGTGCAGGATAGCTGATCGAGAAGGATGAGAAGGGGAGTTTTACAAGGGTGTTAATGCAGGCATGGCACTGTACCTGATTGATGAATCAGGCCAGTCATGTCGACCGGCCATCCGTTGTTGTCGTCTCGCTATCGTTTCAGTAGATCCAGCCGCCTTGACTCCAGCGCCAGTAGTAACGGTAGCCTGAATACCAGGAGTTGTAGAAAACCGGGCGCCAGCGAGTGCGCAGCTGATAAGCCGCGTCTTCGTTCTTGCGGGCAGCGCTGGCTTCAACCAGCAGCTCCTCGGCTTCCTTGTCACCACGGCCAGCTGCAATTGTCAGCCATTTTTCAGCCTCACGCGGATCGGATCCCATCTCTTCCAGACCTGTCAGATAAAGTCGACCTACGGCTTTCTGCGCTCCCAGGTCGCCACGCTCTGCCGCGTCACGCATCCACTGAAGTGCCTGATAACTGTCGCGCCTGACTCCATCGCCGCGGAACAATCGCAAGGCCAGGTCGTGTGCTGCGCGGGGGTCCTCTTTGGCGAGTTTCTCCAGGGCCGGCATTCTGCCTTCCGGGTCAGCGTCGGGAACCGTGCTCGAGGGGTCGAATCGAGCCGTACTTTTGTCAACTTCTTCGCACCCACTGGAATCGCAAAGACGCACCATGTTGCTGTCCGGTGCCGGTGCAGTCGCGCAACCGACTGATAATCCGACTAGTAATATCAACGGACTTTGGGATAGTTTCATCGAATGCTCCACATAAGGATGTCAAATTCCATATGTATAAAAGGGTGGAATTCTGTATATTTGACGCACACTTGCCCTTCGTGTCAAGACGACATCGAACAAAGAACGGAGTTTTACATCGTCATGAAATTTCCTCAGCAGAAACTGGTGGGCGCAGTGCGCTTGACCTTGATTGCAATGTCCGCTGTGGCGCTGTCAGGATGTCTTGCCAGTACCATCACTCAGGGAACAGGCAGCACTGCCGTCAGTGGTGCCGCTGGCGGTGGAACCAGCGCAGGTGCCAACCCGTCACTGGAGCGTTGTGATCAGACGCTGGGTACGCTGGCTGTCGACGATGGTAGTGGCGCTGCATGGTATGCAGACTTCAATTCGCGCACCAAGATCACGACAATCGAGCCTCTGTTGCGTCTGGCCGTGCAACAGTCCAACTGCTTCGTCATTACCTCCATTGGTAACTCGCGAACCGAATCCCGGTTGTCAGCCATCACTGACAAGCAGCGCAATTCCGGCGAATTCAGAACTGGATCGAACCAGCAAAAAGGACAGCGAGTGGCTGCGGATTACTACATGGAGCCCGCTATCATCATCGACAACTCGATGGTAGGGAAAGTCGCCGGTGGCATCGCAGGCGTGCTTGGCGGCTCTGCTCTGGCAGGTCTGGCCGGTGGCGCGACGTCCAAGGAATCGGTCGTCACCTTGTCCCTGTATGACATTCGTTCGTCCGTACAGATCTCAGCCGCTGAAGGCAGCTCATCGTCGAAGAACTACGGCGGTGTGGTCGGTCTGTTCGGTGGTGGTGGTGCTGCGGGTCTGGGCGGTTTCTCTCGAACGCCTGAAGGCAAGGCAACCGTTGCTGCATTCCTCGACGCCTATAACGGCATGGTTATCTCGCTGAAGAACTACAAGGCGCAGGAAGTCAAGGGCGGTCTGGGTACTGGCGGTACATTGAAGGTCAACTGATAGCAGGCCCT
>CBDUIJ010000423.1:0-4473 GCA_965367215.1 uncultured Granulosicoccus sp. | reverse complement strand
GTCACTAACCCTTCCTCCGTTGCCGACGACCTTTCGGGACAGGCAGTGAATCGTCCTGTGTCCGGTATCGCATTGCTGACCATTTTACGCATGAAATCAAAATTGGTCTAGACAATTGGTAGCTCAATGAGTATTTTGGTCCAGCCACTACCGACAAGAGGAATCCCCATCGTGATTCGACGTACCCACACCACCGACCCGGCAGGCAGCCCCAGCGCTCTGAGCCAGGCTTGCAGAACTGCTCGAAGAATTTCTCGCAGGACTGCCTGCAAGCTTGCCGTTGGCGCTTTGCTGGCCACCTCCCTGAGCGGCACCGCCACGCTCTCCCTGGCCGACGAAGGCAGTTACCCCACCAAACCGATACGCGTCATCGTGCCTTTCAAGCCCGGTGGCCGTACCGATACCGTCGCTCGTCTGTTGGGAGAGAAGATTCAGGAAAATGGCTGGTTGTCCCAACCCATGGTCATTCTCAATGCCGACGGTGGAGCCGGCGCCAATGCCGTGAACCAGATGCGCCGCGGTGATGCCGACGGTCACACAGCCGTTCACTGGCACCATCAGCTACTGATCTCCATCGCCATGCAGCTGGGTGATTTCACGCTCGATGACTTCAAGTCAGTGGGCTACACCGGCGGCGGCAGCCCGGTCTGGGCGGTACGTGAGGATTCTCCTTACAACACCCTGCAGGAACTGATCGATGCCCTGAAGGCCGAACCACGCAGCCTGGTCGAGGCAGTCGGCATCGGCACCATTCCTCATTTCGTGGGTGCCATGCTTGCCAATGAAGCAGGCTTCGAAACCCGCTATGTGACCGCATCCAGCGGCGCCGATCGATTGCGTCTATTGCTCGGTGGCAACGCAGACATTTCCCTGTTTGCGGCGTCAGAATTCATCGGCCAGGGCGAAGGCCTGAAGGCACTGGTGTACTTTGGCCGTGAACGCCTGCCGGACCTGCCTGACGTGCCTACCGCCAGCGAACTGGGTCTGGACGTCAACTGGGCCAACCCCAACTGGTGGCTGGTACCGGCTGATACTCCGGATGATGTGGTTGCCCAACTGGCTGCTGCCCTGGAAAAAGCCATCGCCGATCCCGAGATCGTCGAGTACTTCAACGCAAATACGCTCGAAGCCTATTGGGTGGATGGTGAATCAGCCATGGCCGATGCGAAGAAGACACTGGCGGCACTCAAGCCGGTTGCGGATAGCATCAAGTAAATGCGTCTGCATCCTGCATGGGTAGACCTGGCTCTGGTGCTTGCCGTTCTGGCAGGCGCCGGGCTGTTGTTCGTCGGGGCCTCGACACTACCACCACCGCGCTTCGAGCCCATGGGTTCGGCAGCTCTGCCGAGAATTCTCGGTGGACTGCTGGTTTTCTTTGCCATGATCATTGCGATCAAGGCGATATGGCAACTCCGAGGCAGTGCAGACAGCAATGTCGTATCTGACAAGACAGACGACACGGCCAGCAGTACCTCCTCGGCCAATTCCGCAATCAAGAGCGATTCGGAAGAATCCGCACTCACAGGTCAGCTACGCGGCATCTGCGTCTTTGCCTGCCTGATTCTGTACATCGTTGCACTGGACATCCTGCAATGGCCTTTCATTCCCGTCACGGCGGCTTTCGTGACAGTCGTCGGCACGGCTCTGTCTCCACAGCGCCTGCAGGCACTGTGGAAGTTTGCCCTGTTCGGCCTGGTGCTGGCCGCTGGCCTCTATCTGGTCATGACACGCTTTCTGTATGTCGATCTCGGCTGACACCATGAACTTCTCTCGGAAACCCGAACATGCTTGACGCATTCATCACCCTGTTCCAGATCGATAATCTGCTGTTCCTGTTTCTGGGAACAGCGCTGGGAATCGTGGTCGGCGCTATCCCGGGACTGACGGCATCGATGCTGATCGCGCTGACATTGCCACTGACCTTCCACATGGAATCGGTCAATGCCATCACCCTGCTGATCGGCCAGTATGTGGGCGGTATTTCAGGGGGTCTGATCACGGCCATTCTGCTGCGTATGCCCGGCACCCCGGCCTCCATTGTCACCACATTCGATGGCTATCCGATGACGCAGAACGGTCAACCGGAACGCGCGCTGGCACTGGGCATCATGGCATCGGTTGTCGGCGGCATCATTTCCTGGATCTTTCTGGCAGGCATGTCACCAACGCTGGCGAAGTTTGCTCTGCAATTCGGTCCCTGGGAATACTTCGCGCTGGTCATGATGGCGCTGGTGATGCTGGCTTCACTGACGCAAGGCTCACTGGTCAAGGGGCTGATGGCCGCGGCGCTGGGAATGGCCTTCGCACTACCGGGCATCGACAACTCCATCGGCCGCGCGCGTCTGACCTTCGACATGGATGCACTGCTGTCCGGCTTCGGTCTGCTGCCGGTACTGATCGGCGCTTTTGCGATCAGCCAGATCCTGCGCGAGTCGGCTGCCCCCATCAAGGCCTCGACACCGATCAATCTGCCGAAGAAGAAGCTGCCGGTACAGTTCAAGGATCTGAAGACGTTTGGTCCTAACATGTTGCGCTCTTCCGTCATAGGCACCTGGATAGGTCTGTTACCGGGTATCGGTGCCAACATCGCCGCACTCGTTTCCTACACCACCACCCGACAGCTTTCACGTACGCCGGAGAAATTCGGTACCGGTCATGAACCGGGAGTGGTCGCCGGCGAGACTGCCAACAATGCCTCCATTGGTGGTGCCCTCATTCCACTGATCACCATGGGCATTCCCGGTAGTGTCACTGAAGCCATTCTGATCGGTGCACTGACCATTCACAGCCTGCAACCCGGGCCGTTGCTGTTCCAGAACGCCCCGGAAGTGGCCTATGGCATCATCGCCGCCTATCTGGTAGCCAACATCATCATGCTGTTCCTGATGTGGAACGCCGTACGCTACATCGCAGCCATCTCTCAGGTACCGAGGGCCTGGCTGCTGAGTACCATCCTTGTCTTCTGTGTCGTTGGCTCCTATGCCGTCAACAACAACTTCACCGATGTCTGGGTCATGATCGCTTTCGGTGTCATCGGCCTGGGACTGGAGCTGGCCAAGGTACCGCTCGGCCCCTTCGTCATCGGCTTTGTATTGAGCCCCATTGCCGAAGAACAACTGCGTGGTTCTCTGATGATGTCCGATGGCAATGTCGCAGAGATACTCGCCCGCCCCTACGCCATGTCCTTTCTGTTTGTGGCACTGCTCACCCTGCTATGGCCGCTCATCATGGGACAGGTTGCCCGTCGCCGACACAACACTCGCCAGGAGCCTAGCTCATGAAACCTGCCTCCAGTATTGTCCTCAGCAAGGCCGAGCCTGATGAGCGTCGTTATGTACAGATAGCCCGGGATCTGGCGAAGCGTATCGCCGACGGGGAATTCAGCGCCGGTCAGCGTCTGCCACCCGAACGCGAGCTGGCCTCGACCCTCATCGTCAGTCGTACCACCGTGCGTGAGGCGGTATTGGCACTGGAACTGATGGGTCTGGTAGAGATTCGTGTGGGTTCAGGTGTTTTCGTACTGGGTGACAATGTTCGCCAGAACGCCAGCGACGCCACCCCCACCGTCGATGACACCAGCCCATCGGAGATTCTCGAATCACGCCGACTCATCGAAGCCCAGACAGCCTACCTGGCTGCCACCCGTGCCAGTGATGCAGAGATTCTGCAGATCGGTCGCTGCATCGAGACCATGGAATCCACACTCGATGATGTACCGCGCTTTGACCGCGCCGATGCCGAGTTCCATCACCTGATTGCCAAGGCTTCGGGCAATCGCCTGCTCGAACAGTTCGTCGGCCATCTGTGGCAGCAGCGCACCACCACGATGTGGATTCGCTGGTATGACCAGACCCGCAGTACCGCCAACCGCCGCCGCTCCATCAGCGATCACCGCGTGATCCACCGGGCCCTCGAACGACACCTGCCGGAAGCGGCATCGACGGCCATGCAAGGCCACATCGATGTGATGGAAGAACGCTTCTTCGATCTGCAACTCTGATTACTCCAACCCCAAGTGACAAGCATGACTGACAAGACAGACAAACCCGATATCGTGGTCATCATGACCGACCAGCAGCGCTATGACACCATCAATGCGCTGGGTGCCCATCATGTGGATACACCGAACCTGGATCGCCTCGCCCACCGTGGCGTGAACTTCTCCCAGTGCCATGTCACCGCTCCCAGCTGCGTGCCGTGTCGGGCCAGTCTGTTCACTGGCTACTACCCCCACAGCAACGGGGTGCATGCCAATGGCCAGGCCTGGAACCAGACCTGGGTGTCACGCTTGCAGGAATCCGGCTACCAGACAGTCAACATCGGCAAGATGCACACCATTCCCTATGACGCACCGGCGGGTTTCGATGAACGCTACGTCGTCGAGAACAAGGATCGCTTTCTGGAAGGCCGCTACTTCTTCGATGAATGGGACAAGGCTCTGGCCTCCCACGGCCTGAAGAAGCAGCAGCGCGA
>CBDUIJ010000422.1:0-4502 GCA_965367215.1 uncultured Granulosicoccus sp. | reverse complement strand
CAAACATCCGCGACAAGGTCAGCACCGGCATGCTCGACGGTGCGCAGATGCTGGCAGCCATACCGCTGGAAGCGGCCTTCGACTCCGAACGTACGCAAGCGATGGTGACTTCGCTGAGCCTGGACCTTAACGGCAATGCCATCACCCTCTCACGCGAACTCTACGGCCGCATGATGGCCACTGGACGGGAAGACCTGGACACGGCAGCAGGCGCCGCACGCGCGCTGAAGATGGTCGTCGATCAGGATCGCAACGCCGGTCGGCCTCCACTGAGTTTTGCCGTGGTCTTTGCACAATCCTCACACAACTACCTGTTGCGATACTGGATGGCTGATGCCGGCATTGATCCGGATCGTGATGTGAGGCTGATTGTCGTACCACCTCAACAGGTTGGCCACCACCTGCGTGTCGGCCTGATTGCCGGCTGCTGTGTGGGAGAGCCCTGGAATACACTTGCCGTCAGCGACGGTCTGGGTAGAATCGTTGCCACAACGCACGATATCTGGAACAACCACCCGGAGAAGGTCTTCGCGGTTACGCGTTACTGGGCGGAATGCAATCCCAATACCCATCACGCCGTGATCAAATCCTTGCTACAAGCCTGTGCCTGGCTGGAGGCTCCCGAGAACCGCAGCGAAGCCTGCGAGATCCTCAGTCAGGGACGCTATGTCAACGTGCCTGTGGATGTGTTGGAGACGTCCTTGTCGGGCACATTGCAAACGAGCTCGGGTGGCGAGAAACAGGCAGCACCGGATTACAACGTATTCCACCGCTATGCAGCCAACATGCCCTGGCGCTCTCACGCACTCTGGTTCTATTCCCAGATGCTGCGTTGGGGAGAGCTGGACAGTACTGCGGATATCCAGCGAGCGGCAGATGCGGTCTACCGACCGGACGAATACCGGGCAGCTGCCAATGCGCTTGGCATCCCCTGCCCCCTGGTAGATGAAAAGAACGAAGGCGTACATGAATCCGGCTGGGAACTGCAAGCCGGGAACGACGTCATCGCGATGGGGGCCGACCGCTTCATCGATGGACGACGGTTCACCGCTGACGACATCGAAGGCTATGTCAGTGGTTTTCCGATTCGGCGCTGGCCTGATACCGGATTGCAGGGCGCCATGCCTGCGGTTGACACAGCAGTCAATGCCGGCCTTACCGGTACCCACGGTGACAATGCGCCCTTGAAGGAGCGTCTGCCATGACCAGCCTGCCACAATGACTCGCAAGGACACGATCTACGACAGCTACGCGCTGGAGGATGATGACGCCAGTCATCATCGCCGGCTGCGCGTGTTACTGGTTGATGACAGCAGCGAGCGCCGCAATGCCATCGCCGAGGCCCTGGCGGAAGTCAGCTGTGAGGTCATCGGATTCGTGTCGGACCAGGACGATGTACTGACTCGTGTACAGGAATGCAATCCGGATGTGGTCATAGTCGACCTGGAGTCTCCGGGTCGCGACACGCTTGACAGCCTCAGAAGCGTTCAGAGCATCACGCCACGCCCCATCGTCATGTTCTCTCAGGACGATCACGGCGCCACCATCGCCCGTGCCACACGCGCAGGCGTCAGCGCCTATGTGGTGGATGGACTCAGTCGCAAGCGCGTACGCCCGATTCTCGATGCGGCCATCCAGCGTTTCCAGCAATTTCGCGGTATTGCCGATGAGCTTGAGAAGACTCGCAACGAACTCGAAGAGCGCAAGACTCTGGACAAGGCGAAGAAGCTCTTGATGAAGCAACGAGGCATGAGTGAGGATGAGGCCTACAAGGCCCTGCGCTCACAGGCAATGAGCACCAACAAACGCCTGGCAGAGGTCGCCGCTATCGTGGTGGAAGCTGCCGACATACTGTTCCGTGATTGAATAACACGTGGTGACAGTGCGGCCAGACACGTCGCCGATGTTCGACGATTGACCCGCTCGTAAGCCGACAACCGTCACGTACCAGCAAGACGCCAGAGCACACCCTCTGCTCCAGCCTACGCCTCCCTTGCGCCACGGATGTGCCCTTCCTCACATCAAGGCAACTCCCCAATCAATGTCAACTTGACAAGTCTCTCGAGATCACATATCGTTTTTCCCCGTAGCTAATACGTATTAGCAGCTAATATTATCAATATGGCTCGAATCACACAAAAGGAAATTGCACGACTCGCCGGCGTCAGTCAGGCCACGGTGTCGTTCGTGCTCAATGGCTCCGCCGGCGATCACATGCGCATCCCGACGGAGACGCGTGAGCGTATTGCCAAGGTCATCGAAGAGACCGGCTATGTCGCCAATCCGGTCGCTCGCCGCATGGCCAAGGGCCAAAACAAGATCCTCGGTGTGTTCACCTACGAGGCCGCCTTCCCCCGGGCACTGGCAGACTTCTTCGCCCCGTTTCTGTTCGGTATCGAAGTCGCGGCCCAGTCCAAGGGCTATGACCTGTTGCTCATGACATCCGCGGCTCGCACGGAGGATGGCAGGAAGCAGTTGTTCGACGGCGCCAACCGTCTGAAACTGGCCGACGGCTGTCTGCTGCTCGGACGTCAGTTCGACTCTGCCGAACTGGCTCGCCTGCTGAAGGAAGAGTTCCCTTTTGTGGCCGTCGGTCGCCGTGATGACCCTACTCCCGGCGCCGCCGTACCCTACGTCGGTGCAGACTATGCCGCGGCCACCAAGAGCCTCGTGGCTCTGGCGCAGTCGCTTGGGCATCAGCGTTTCGCCTTTGTCGGTGTGGTCAGTGGCGCAGAATCCATCGCCGATCGCTGGTCAGGATTTCAAGATGGGCTGGCCGCAGAGAATACAGAGCTCGTCCTGCATATCGATGAGGAAGGCGTAGCACCTGAAAAGCTGTTGCCAGCGTTGCAATCCTCTGGCGCCACCGTCGTCTACTTCACCGAGCTGGCCGATGCCATTCCATTCCGACGCGCAGCCCTGGATGCCGGTCTGAGCGTACCGGGTGATCTGTCCATCATCGTGCTCGGCAGTCACATCCGGCCCGGTGATACCGGTACCGACTTCACCACCTACACCATTCCCCGCGAGCAGATGGCGCAACAGGCAACCCTTGCCCTGATAGCCCGTCTTGAAGGTCAGGACGGCACCGCGCAGACACTGCTCCCCTGCGACATTGTCGAGGGCGAGACCCTTGGCTCACCACTTCCGAGAGAGACGAGTAAAAAGTGAAAGAATACGCAACAGACATAGCCATCATCGGTGCAGGCGTCGGCGGTGTCGCGGCCGCACTAGGTGCCTTGCGCAGCGGTCGGCGCGTCATCATGACCGAGGAATTCGACTGGATTGGTGGTCAGCTGACCAGCCAGGCCGTGCCCTCTGATGAACACTCCTGGATAGAACAGTTCGGTGGCAGTCGCACCTATCGTGAACTGCGTACCGCCGTTCGTCAGTTCTACCGCGACCATTACCCGCTCAATGAAGCCGCTCGCCAATGGGGTGATCTGAACCCTGGTGCCGGCTGGGTCAGCCGCTTGTGTGTCGAGCCCCGTGTAGTGGTGGCCGTCATGGAAGCCTTGCTGATGCCCTACATCGGTTCGGGCAAGTTGCAACTGCTCAAACCCTGGAAACCGGTTGCCGCCGAACAGGACGGAGACCGCCTACGGGCTGTCACGGTGCGTCACTTGCTCACCGGTGAAGAAGCTACTATCGCCGCCGCCTTTGTCATTGACGCCACCGAGTACGGTGACTTGCTGCCACTCACTGGCACCGATTACGTCACCGGCTTTGAAAGCCAGAGTGAAACGGGCGAACCCAGTGCACCGTCCGAGGCGCAACCGCAGAACCAGCAAGCCGTGTCCATCTGTTTTGCCATGGACCATGTCGATGGCAATCATGTGATCGACAAGCCGGCCAATTATGACTACTGGCGTTCGGTGCAGCCGGATTTCTGGGGCGGCCCTCTGATCGGCCTGAAATCCCCTAACCCGCGCACCCTGGAAACCTCGACGCGCAGTCTGACACCCAACCCGGATGACAACCCACTGCTGGTGGATGCCGATCAGCGTCGCAACCCCGGCGATGGCAATCTCTGGACCTTCCGTCGCATCGCGGCACGACGCAATTTCGTGGACGGTGCCTACGAGTCCGATGTCTGCCTGGTCAACTGGCCGATGATCGACTACTTCGAAGAGACCGTCATCGATTGTACGGAAGAGGAATACCAGACCCGAATCGGCCGCGCCGCCGAACTGTCGCGCTCCGTCTTCTACTGGATGCAGACCGACATGCCTCGCGAAGATGGTGGTCAGGGGTATCCAGGCGTGCGTTTACGTGGCGATATCACCGGCACCGACCACGGCCTGGCCATGGCGCCCTATGTACGAGAGGCCCGTCGTATTCGTGCCGTCACCACCATCGTCGAGCAGGATCTGTCCTACACGGTACGCGGAGATGCCGGAGCTGTGAACTATCGCGACAGCGTGGGCACCGGCATGTACCGCATCGACCTGCATCCCTCAACCGGTGGTGACAACTACATCGACGTACCGTCCTGCCCCTTC
>CBDUIJ010000421.1:0-4531 GCA_965367215.1 uncultured Granulosicoccus sp. | reverse complement strand
CGGCCTTCGGCCGGTATCTTCGTGATGTCCTTGTCAGCCAGACTCATAGAGCCGCTGCGCAGCGGTAACAGTCCCGTGATGCATTGCATCAGGGTGGTCTTGCCGACACCGTTACGGCCCATGATGACGGTGCAGGCCCCCGGGGTGATCGCCAGACTCAGGTTCTTCAGGGTATGCGAGGAGCCGTAGTATTGATCGATGTTTTCCAGTGTCAGCATGAACTTGACTCCGTACCCAGGTAGACGCGCATGACGTCGGTATTCGATTGAACTTCGGCCATGCTGCCTTCTGCCAGCACACTGCCCTGGTGCAAGACCGTCACGGGCGAGTTCAGGGCGCGGACGAAATCCATGTCATGTTCGACCACGACGATGGCGTGATCGCCTGCCAGTGTCGTCAGCAGTTCCACCGTTCTGTCCATTTCCTGATGCGTCATGCCGGCCGCCGGTTCGTCCACCAGTAGTAGTACCGGGTTCTGCATGATCAGCATGCCGATCTCCAGCCACTGCTTCTGACCGTGAGACAGGCTGCCTGCCTGGGCATGCAGCTGGGACAGCAGATTGATGGTACTGGCCATGGCTTCTATCCGGTCCATGGTCTCACTGCTGAGGCGGGCACGATAGGTCGGCCACAGCTTGCGCGTGCCTGCCATCGACAGTTCGAGGTTGTCGAATACGGTCAGATTCTCGAACACACTGGGTTTCTGGAACTTCCGGCCGATACCGGCCTGGGCAATCTCGGCTTCATCCATACGCAACAGATTGATCTTCTGACCGAACCAGGCGGTGCCGGTATCGGGCCGAGTCTTGCCGGTCACGATATCCATCAGCGTGGTCTTGCCGGCACCATTGGGTCCGATCAGACAACGCAGCTCGCCGGTATTGACGTAGAAGTTCAGCCCGTTGATGGCCTGGAAACCATCGAAGTTGACGGAGATGTTCTCCAGGTACAGGGCAGTGCCATGGGACAGATCGAGATCATCAACCTGTTTGGGTATCAGAAACTCGAAGACCTTGTCGCGCCTGAATACCGCAGGGCCGGTCATGGGGTTAGGTGTGCTCATGAGGCTGCCTGTGAAGATCGTTTGAATTTGAGCAGGCCGGCGACGCCACGTGGCAGTAGCAGGGTGACAACCACGAACAGCAGACCCAGTGCAAACAACCAGGCTTCGGGAAAGGCGCCGGTAAACCAGGTCTTGGCGTAGTTGACGCCCAGTGCACCGAGCACGGCACCGAACAGCGTGCCGCGGCCACCGATGGCCACCCAGACAACCACCTCGATGGAGTTCAACGGGGCAAATTCACCGGGGTTGATGATGCCGACCTGAGGGACATACAGGGCACCGGCGATACCGGCAATCATGGCCGACAGGGCAAACAGCGCAAGCTTGACGCTCTCGACCCGGTAGCCGATGAAGCGGGTACGATCCTCGGCATCACGAATGGCGATGGCGACCTTGCCCAACCGTGATCGAAGAATGCTGTCGCACAGCAGATAGACCAGCAACAGGGCAACGCCGGAGGCGATGAACAGCCCCAGGCGAACATTGTCGGAGCGCAGGTCGAAGCCGAGCAGTTCCCGGAAATCGGTCAGACCGTTGTTGCCACCGAAGCCCATCTCGTTACGAAAGAAGGCCAGCATCAGGGCGTAGGTCAGGGCCTGCGTAATGATGGACAGGTAGACGCCATTGACTCGTGAACGAAAGGCGAACCAGCCAAAGACGAAGGCCAGCAAGCCGGGGACCAGCAGAATCATCAGGGCCGTGAAGGCAAAGTTGTCCGAACCCATCCAGTACCAGGGCAGCTCGGTCCAGTTCAGGAACACCATGAAGTCGGGCAGGTCGGGATTGCCGTAGACGCCACGATCGCCAATCTGGCGCATCAGGTGCATGCCCATGACATAGCCGCCGAGCGCAAAGAAAGCGGCATGGCCCAGGCTCAGAATGCCCAGATAGCCCCACACCAGATCGACCGCCACAGCCAGTATGGCGTAGGTCAGGTACTTGCCGAGCAGGGTCACCATGTAATTGCTGACGTACAGCGGATGCTCCGCCGGCAAGTGATTGCAGATGGACACGCCAACGATCAGCGCGATCAGTGTCAGTATGAAGATGATGCTCGACAGCCGTGAGCGCTGCGGCCGGAGACTCGTGGACGGTGCTGTTGTGCTTGTGTCACTCATGATCAATGTGCCTCCACCGCGCGACCGCGTTGTGGAAAGAGTCCTCTGGGGCGCTTCTGTATGAACATGATGAGAAATACCAGAACCAGGATCTTCGCCAGGATGGCGCCGGCCCAGGGTTCCATGAGTTTGTTGGCGATACCCAATGTCATGCCGCTGATCAGGGTGCCCCACAGATTGCCGACGCCGCCGAACACAACCACCATGAAGCTGTCGACGATATAGGCCTGACCCAGGTTCGGTCCGACGTTGGTCAGCTGCGACAGGGCCACACCGGCAATCCCGGCGATACCGGCGCCGAGGCCAAATGTCAGTGAATCGATGCGCGAGGAGGGCACACCCATGGCGCGAGCCATGGATCGGTTCTGACTGACGGCACGTACTTCAAGACCGAAGCGTGTGCGTTTGAGCAGGACCAGCAGCAGACCGAATACGATGAGACAGAAGGCCAGAATGTACAGTCTGTTGAGCGTCAGGCTCAGCACGCTGTTGACTTCCAGCACACCACTCATGAAGGCAGGATTGGCGACTGGTACATTCTGTGAAGAGATGAAGGTACGAACCAGTTGTTGCAGTATGAGACTGATACCGAAGGTTGCCAGCAAGGTCTCCAGCGGACGACCATAGAGAAAGCGGATGACGCTGCGCTCTATCAGAATACCGACCATGCCGGTGAACAGGAAGGCCACCGGAATGGAGAGCAGCAGCGACAATCCCAGATTGTTCGGCATCAGTTGTTGCATGGCCCAGGTGCAATAGGCACCGAGCATGATCAGCTCGCCATGAGCCATGTTGATGACACCCATGACGCCGAAGCTGATCGCCAGGCCAATGGCCGCCAGCACCAGCACCGAACCCAGGCTGAGACCGAAGAAGACGGTTTCGGCCTTGGCATACAACCGTACCTTGGCTGCCTGTTCACGGGCGATCTGGCCGGCGAGTGTCTTCACGGCTTCATCGCTGTCGTTCTCTGCCAGTGTCTGAATCAGTGAGCGGCTGTCGTTCGACAGGTCTTCGCCCAGTGTTGTCAGCGCCTGGAGTCGTTGTTCGGGTTGGGGGGAGAGTGCCAGTTTGCGCGCCTGCAGGGAGAGCAGTGCGGTACTGACTTTCTTGTCGGTTTCGCTGCCCAGCAGTTCCTGCAATGTCGCGTCGGGCAGTGCTTCGGGGGTTTCCATCAGGGAATCGATGGCGGCCAGTCGTTCAACCGGATCTTCAGACCGGAGCCCCAGGGAGGCAATCAATGAGCGCAGGTGACCCCGCAGGCGGTTGGTGACCTTGAGGCGAGACAGTTTGCGTTTGCGGTCGCTGCCCAGATCGTTCTGTCTGTCCAGGGATTGCATGGCGTATTCACGCCCCTGCGCAGTTGCCCAGACAATGGTGTCGGTATCCTTGTGCAACATGAGGTCGCCTTCGAGAATACCGGTGAGCAGCTCGCGCGTATCGTCGCGTCCGAGAGCTGCCAGTGCGTCCAGAGCCTCGGTTCGTTGCGCGCCCTTGCCTTCGACAAATTGGGTAAACAGTCCGTCCAGTTCGTCGATGCCGGTCTGGACATCGGCGCTTGCAGTTTGGAGGCTGCAAACGGCTGCCAGCAACGTGAGCAGTGATGCTGCACGAATCAGGCGCTGTAATGCGTGGAGTGACAGTGACATGACTGCGTTCGGTCTCCTCGGGGGGAAGTCAGAGTTGGGGCCGGGTCAGCAGAGGCTGACCCGGCGAGTGGTCTTACAGGTTCTGACCGGAACAGACGCTGGTAGTCACGTTGTAGTTACCGCAGGACAGCGGTGCACGCCAGTCGGAGATGATGTCCTTGGAGCTGTCGAGGAAATCTGACCAGGCATCGCCTGCAACCAGGCCCGGAGTTTCCCAGACGATTTCGAACTGACCGTCATCCTGGATCTCACCGATCAATACCGGCTTGGTGATGTGGTGGTTGGGCATCATGGCGGAGTAGCCACCGGACAGGTTCGGTACCGAAACACCAATGATGGCGTCCTGTACGGCAGCGGCATCGGTGCTGCCGGCTTTCTCGACCGCTTTCACCCACATGTTGAAGCCGATGTAATGCGCTTCCATGGGATCATTGGTCACGCGATCTTCATCGCCGGTGAATTCGAGCCAGCTGTCGATGAACTCATCGTTGACCTCGGCATCGACACTCATGAAGTAGTTCCAGGCAGCCAGGTGGCCGACCAGCGGAGTCGTATCGAAACCGGACAGCTCTTCTTCACCCACGGAGAAGGCCACGACCGGGATGTCTTCGGCAGAAATGCCCTGATTACCCAGTTCCTTGTAGAAAGGCACATTGGCGTCACCGTTGACGGTGGATACCACGGCCGTTTTCTTGCCTTCT
>CBDUIJ010000420.1:0-4543 GCA_965367215.1 uncultured Granulosicoccus sp. | reverse complement strand
GGACGAAATGATGCGAATGACGCCGAATCGAACAATCAGGTGACCGGTAAAGAATGAGGGGATGAACATCGCCAGCACATGCGCCGAGACGATGTCATTGGCGTTGTCACTGGTAAATCCGCAGCCCAGAACTGCCAGCGGGGTGGAGGTCATCACCAGGTTCATCAGCGAGTAGGACACCATGGCGCAGATGATGGCAACCAGCACCGTCGGGTTACGCAATAATTCGAGTTTCGAGCGGACCGCCGGTACTGGAATCGCCTTGTCGGCCGATGACTCATCCCCTTTGGGCAAATCCAGCAGCAGAAACAGAAGCATGCCCACCAGATTGATGACAATGATGGTCAGGTAGGTGCCCATGAAGGGGTTTGGCAGATAGATTCCACCGAATACCGGTAGAAAGGTCGTGTCGAATACCAGCTTGTTCAGCTGTGGTCCGAAGATGGCGGACAGGAGCCCACCTGCCATGACATAGGAGATTGCCTTGGGGCGAAACGATTCGGATGCGGTATCGGCTGCGGCAAAGCGATAGAAGCCCTGTGCCGACATGTAGATGCCGGTGAAGTAGGAGCCCAGGAGCAACAGCGGGAAGGACGATACGTACAGCCCGTAGGCCGCCGTTGCAGCGCCGACGACCCCGCCTGTTGCGCCGACGCAGAAGCCGAAGCGCCGCCCCTTGCGCTGCATCAGGGGTGACAGCCAGGGAGCGGTGGTCATGGATCCGAAAACAATGAGGGAAATCGGTAGAGTGGCAAAACAGGCATTACCTGCCAGCATGCCTCCTGCAAGGCCTCCCACGACGAAGATCATGGGCATCTGTGCGCCCAGAAAGGCCTGCGCAGCCACCAGCACGATGATATTGCGGCGCGTGCGGGAATCTTTGAAATCGGACATTGGCAATGGTCTGAAGGCTTGGGGCATCAGGCCGACGCAGGTCTACAACGCCGGACCCTGTTCTGAACACGGACAGGCCGCTCATTCTACGGCGGCAAACCGCGGGGTGGTAGTTTATTTCACAATCCCGTCACTGATAGCTGAGGTGGAGTTGATCCCTGTCAACACGGATTGTCACGCAAAATGCTACTAATAATACGGCGTCGGGAAGTTCCTCCCGATCTGCACGTAATGGAGACGACAGTATGGCAATGACTGATAACCCGACGGTAGTGGAAACCCCCGGAGTCGCAGCTTCAAAAGACGACGTTGTCAGTAGCGACGAAAACAAGCCTGCAGCACCGAAACGCAAGCGGCGTACGAACAGCAAGGGCGAGCGTGATTCTTCCAGTCAGATCGAACAGATCATTGGTGCGCTGGGTGAGAGCTACTCACCCGTCGGCGGCGCCGAGCTGGCAGAGTCTCTGGGACCCTTGAGCAAACTGGCTCGCGCCGAGTACGAGTCTGAAAAAGCAGAATTGCAGGCCGAACTGTTGAAAGTGCAGCACTGGGCGCAGGAAACCGGGCAGAAGTTCGTTCTGTTGTTCGAAGGCCGTGATGCAGCCGGCAAGGGCGGTACCATCAAGCGCTACATGGAACATCTGAACCCGAGAACTGCAAGGGTGGTTGCATTGAACAAGCCGACTGATCAGGAACGTGGTCAGTGGTACTTCCAGCGCTACATCGAGCATCTGCCGACTGAAGGTGAAATCGTGCTTTATGATCGCTCCTGGTACAACCGCGCCGGTGTAGAGCGCGTCATGGGGTTCTGCAAGCCGAACGAATACCTGGAATTCATGCGGCAGACACCAGAGCTTGAGCGCATGATGGTGCGATCGGGTATCAAACTGTACAAATACTGGTTCTCCGTCAGTCGCGAAGAGCAGGCCCGGCGCTTCAAGAGTCGTGAGACCGACCCCTTGAAGCAGTGGAAGCTCAGCCCGATCGACAAGGCCAGCCTGACCAAGTGGGACGATTACACGGAAGCCAAGGAGGCCATGTTCTTCTATACCGATACGGCCGATGCTCCCTGGACAATCATTCGTTCCATCGACAAGAAGCGCGCCCGAATCAACTGCATACAGCACTTTCTGAGTACGCTGGATTACCCGGGCAAGGACCATGACGTCGTGAAAGGTCCCGATCCCAGAGTGGTGGGAATGCCATCGAGTCGTATCAACAACAGCACCCATATTCTGGGAACATCGTTGCATCCGGATTCTCGAATCAACAGCGACGAAAGCTGAGAAGAGCAACCGCTGGGGCGCATGCGAACGTGTGCGCCCATACCCCTCCTGCACACACACTGTCCTGTCACGTGGATGGCATGGCAGTGTGTGCATTGCAAGCTCACCGGTGATGGCCGGTTGATCCGCTGATCAGGAACGTTGCCACTTGCCGCTGTACAGGCGTCTGTGAAACAGTGGGAACTTGACGATTTCCTCAAGCAGGAACAAGGCAAAAACCCATGCGACGGATGCATCCAGATACAGGATGAACAAGGCGGTCAGTGGCACACGCACGGCCCATTGGGAAAACACGAAGATGTTCATCACGTAAACGGCATCGCCACCGGCTCGCAAGGTATGACCGCAGATGGCATTCGAGGATTTCGGGAAAGGCAACAGCAGGATGACCGGCAGAAAGCTCAACAGAGCGTGCCGGGTATCGTCCATCAGATCATCGTAGATCCAGTTGAATGACAGGGTAGTAACGAGATGCAGCAGGGATACCAGGGCTGCCAGCATGAAGGTCACTCGCCACACGCGACTCAGGAATCCATCAAGACTGTCTGCGGATACGTGTCGCCCGAGAAGCTGTCCGACGAAGATGCCCGTTGCCTGGGCCCAGGACGTCATGAACTGGCCGAACACCTGCACCCACGGCATGATCAAGGTCATGGCGGCAAACTGGCTGATGCTCAGCCGGGCGTAGAGAAGCGCACACAGCACATTGGCAACGCTCTGACTGAAGAAGGTAGTCGCAATGGGCAGGGCGAGAATGGAATGGCGTCGGCAGGATTGCAGCAAAGTCTTTTGCGCCCAGCCGGCAACGCCGATGACTGCCATTTCTGTTCGCAGTATGCATCCACTCAGAAACAGCATTCGAGTCAGGGCCGCAGCGGCACTGCCCATGGCGGCCCCTGCCAACCCGAATTCCGGGAATCCGTAGAGACCATTGATCAACACGATGCTCAGGGCGATGTTGACCGGTATCTCGACAAGATGGCTATAGAAGGGCATCTTCGTTCTACCGGTGCCATTGAAGTAGCTGGACATACTCTGACTGACCGTCTCGGCAACTACCACCACGGTAAAGATGTGAAGGTAGAGAATCGCATCCTCGGCAATTTGCGGCGTGTGGGCGAAATAGGCAATGACCTCGTCGCCAAGGCTCAGGACCAGTGTCAGGCAGATTGCAGTTGCCAGAGCGTTCATGATGAGTCCACACCAGAAAGCGCTTTTCAGTCGCACCGGATCGTTGGCTCCTTGACCCTGAGCCACCAGTATCTGGGTGGCCGTGGAGAGCGCGTAGAGTGTGCCCAGCAGCAAGCCGATGATCGCGGCAGCCAGTCCCATCGATGCCAGCGCACTTTCCCCCAGAGTCGATACCAGAAAGGTATCCACGATGACGATGCCATTGAGCATGATGGCGTTGATCGCCAGTGGCCAGGCAAGTGAGAAGACGTTGCGCGTGTCAGGCAGTTTCTGCCCGACCGGGTGCCGAGTGTCATGCCGTTTCCCTGACGGCGATTCAGAGCTGCCCGCCGAGACCGGGGATCGTCCCAGCAGGTGTCTGCTGACGGTGTGATAACACCTGCCGGCGGCACGATGCCATGCATTATTGATCATTGGGTAATCGTGATTCGGGTTGCCGCTGCTGGTGACTGTGTCCGGATGGTAAGGGCGGCAGCCGTGTCTGAGCAGCCTTGATTATGTGATTCGCGTCACAACTAAGATGCCAATATGATAATCTGATATCTCAGATAAGGACAGTCCTTGTTCGTGCGAGTGCGATCCGAGGGCGGTGTTTTCTGACAGGGGCGTCGTACCAGGGCGCATAGCAACCGGAAGGGGAATTGAATCATGAAACCAGTCTTTACACGCAGAGTCATGGCGCTGACAGCAGCTGCCGTGACATCAGCTGGCATGAGCACGCTGTCGCATGGCGAGTCCAGCGGCAAGCCGTCTGACAAGTTTGATCTCAGCTATTGGAACATTACCTTGCCGCTGGATGCCGATGGTGATGAAAAGATCGATTCGGTATCGGTAGCCGATATACAGAACTACTCTCACCCCGACTTCTTCTACCTGAATGAAGCGGGTGAAATGGTCTTCACAGCGGCGAACAAGGCCATGACAACGCCTAATTCATCCAACACGCGTAGTGAGCTTCGGCAGATGCTGCGTGGGACGAATACGGAGATCGGTACACATACACCGGGCAACAATTTTGCGCTCCAGGCAAACCCGGCGGGACAGATCTTCGGCGGCAAGCTCAATGCCACATTGAAAGTCAATCATGTGGCAGAGCGAGCGGGTCATCCCGAGAAGTTCCCGGCCTACTCCATGGTGGTTGGTCAGATACATGCTGACAAGAACAAGGAGCA
>CBDUIJ010000419.1:0-4547 GCA_965367215.1 uncultured Granulosicoccus sp. | reverse complement strand
ATGCTCGTACTGAATCTGCCGGTCGATGCGATTGGTCATCGACAGGATCATGTCACTTCGGGATCGGCCACCATCTGGTAGACGACTCTGTCCAGATAGGGCAACTGATTTCCCGCCGTGTCCACCTTGAAGTAGTAGGGGTTGCGTTCTGCGATGGCACGCTCGGTATCTTCACCCGGTGCTGTGGTGAACTTCCAGGCCTCGATGGTGGGACGCTTGGAATTCTGATAATAGGCACTGTCTTCCATGATGCCGCTTTCACGGTGAAACAAGGCAATCCAGTCGTTCAGGTCGTTCTCCTTGGCCAGCTCGTTCGCCTTGGGGTTGTATTTCAAGTGAAACTGCTTGAGGTAATGGGCAGGGCATCGCGTTGTCAGGTCCTGCCCTCCACGCGCCATGTTCTGCAGGAAAAACCCGTTCGGCGTCTTGAAATGAACATTGAAATGATATTCATCGACAACTTCAAGCGTTGCCGTTTCATCACCTGACGACCAGTAGGACTGCGACCGTGTGCCCCCGACAAGCTCATCCTGAAAGATGTCGTCGAACCAGAAGCGCACATCTTCCGTGGTATAGGGCTCTCCATCCGACCACTTCATACCTTCACGCAAAGTGAAGCTGTAGACGGTAGCCTCTGCGTTGACATCCACACTTTCTGCCACATTGGGAATGACCCCGGCCCATTCAGGATCAAAGCGTATCTGCGGCTCATAGCCCTGATAACGAACCAGCATGACCAGCGAACCGACGCCGACCAATGCGTTATTCCATGTGCCGCCATGCTTGCCGATTCGATCGGTCGGCGTAATCACCAGCGGATTCAGGGGAAGTCGATCAGCCAGAGGTGGGAGTGAGCCCGCCTCAACCAGTGACTTCAGGGGGTCCGTCTCCGCCAGGGCGGGACCCGATAGTGACATGGCGACAAAAGTGGCGGTGGATGACAGCAAGAACTGCCGGCGACTGATAGACATCAAAATCCCTCCCAGGTGAAGAGCTCTACTTGGCCCATGTGAATTAGTCTGGAATTATCATTTTGTTAGGTCAAGCGTTATGTTGCAATTAACCTAACAAAGATTTATTTTGTTAGATTCAAAGACTCTCTCCTGAATGGATCGGATGCATCAGATGCCAAAAGTCACCTTGCAAGCCATTGCGGAAGCCGCCGGGGTCTCCAAGTACGCTGTCTCACGAGCGCTTGCGGGCAAGCCCGGTGTGAGCGATGCCACCCGTATTCGCATCAATGAGCTGGCAAAGGAGATGGGGTATCGACGCACCACCAGCGCCGCCTCGAAGACACTTGCCGTGCTCTGCGAGGATGCCGACATGATCAACGGCGAGGTCAACCAGAAGATCATGAGCGGTATCCGGGATGAGGCTCACCGCAGCGGTTTCGACCTCATCGAGTTGCAGACAACCGGCGCACGCCGCTTGTCCGATGTGGCTGACCGCACGGATGGACTGATCTTCGTGGGCGTCAACCGACCTGAAGTGCTGGATGCCGCTGCAAAGCTGGGTGTGCCTCTGGTCAAGGTCGGCACCTTCGACTTGCTCGAACAATCCGATATCGTGCGCGGCACCAATTATGAAAACGGGCGTGTCATTGGAGAGATGCTGCTGCAGAAAGGCCACAGGAAACTGGTTTTCGTACGTGGGCGGCGTGACTTTCGGGGCCGGCAGGAAAGATTCAACGGTTTCAAGGCCTCAACCTTTCACACCCCGGACGCAACCGTCTACGATTTGCGCTGGACCGATTCCGATGACCTCGACAAGCAACTTACCGCGTTGCTGGCAGAGCCTGACCCGGCTACCGCATTTTTCTGCGCCCACGACGGTCTTGCGGTAACCATCATGTCCGAACTGCTGACCCGAAACATACGCATTCCGCAGGATGCCTCACTGATCGGGCATGGGGATTACGTCACCGCTCAACATGTACGCCCTCCCCTGACCACCATCCGAACACCGGGCACAGCCTTCGGCCGCGAGGCGGTACGACTACTCAAGGACCGCATGGAAAATCCTGACAATATCGAGTATCGCGTCCGCATCCAGATACCGAGCGAAATCATCATGCGCGATACCGTCGGAGTGTGCCGCAAACGTTGATGTCACGCAGCTGCCGTCATCGTATACTGCAGCTGTGGCTCTTTCCGCGTGCCAGGGAAAGCCAGGCGGTCGATCTCTATGCCTGGTTTGGCAGCTTGTAGGAAATTTTTTCGCCGTCTATCTCGATATACTTTTTTGCCTGCAGCTCGTCCAGAATCACTTTCAATTCATCGTCTTTCATTTTTTCAGCAAAAAGCGAATTGATCGTATTCCTGAGCGTCTCGACCCTACCTGGAAGAGACCGTCCTCTACCGACCAGGTTCTTCACGATGACAGCTATCTTGTCCTCGCTTCTGCCTGCGTTTCTCACGCGTAAAACCGGTATTTTTGCGATGTCATCCACCCGGCATGCCTTGATGCCATGGGACTTCAAGTGAGCGACAAGCGGCTCGAACCCCTTGTCTTTCGACACGATATGAATGCCTGCCCTCGGATCTTCAATCGATAGCCTGCCAATATGAAATGCCATATGGAAATCGAGTGAATTCTTCCCATTGCCGGCGGATTTTACATATTGCCCACCGTCCCCCATTTTCTGCATACCGGTAGCCAGCTCGAATGAGATGTTGTTCTGACTGAATCCACAAAACACAATGACCTTGAAATTCTTGTCATCGAGAAGTTCAAGGTTCGAAGGTTGAACGTTTTCATAATCGATGAGGACGTAATTTGTTGGCAATGTTCTCTCCCACGGGAACGTTCTGCATCGTTCCCGGAATTTGCCGTAAATCCAGACTCATTGACCAAATCAACAGGACGCATCGGGTTTTACGGTTTTCGTGTGGTCAAGTCAGCCTTAACGGCACGAATGAGAAAAAACTGTACCTTGGCACCTGGCGGTTACGCCGATGCCATCAGATAAACACGCCAACACCAAAGCTCCCCGCCCTTTAACATCACCGTCGTGAGTCATCAGGCAGGGAGCGTAGCCGTGCTTATCAGCCCAGAGTCGGCATCACGAACTCTGCATCACTACGTTGACCATCGGGCCAGCGAGTGGTGGTGGTCTTGATGCGTGTATAGAAGCGAACGCCTTCCATACCGTGCATGGAGTGATCACCGAAGATCGATGCCTTCCAGCCGCCGAAGCTGTGGAATGCCATGGGCACTGGGATGGGTACATTGATGCCAATCATGCCGACTTCAACATCCTGGCTGAAAGCGCGTGCCGTATCACCGTCACGGGTGAAGATGGCAGTGCCGTTGGCAAAATCATGGCTGTGCACCAGATCCAGCGCTTCCTGGTAGGAGTTGCGACGGACCACGGACAATACCGGGCCAAAGATCTCATCCTTCCATACAGACATGTCCGGTGTGACGTTGTCCAGCAAGGTGCCACCCAGGTAGTAACCATTCTCGAAGCCCTGCTTGTCCTGCTTGAAGCCACGACCGTCGATGACGACTTTTGCGCCTTCTGCCTCACCGGCATCGATATAGCCACTGACTTTGTCACGATGCTGTGCGGTAACCAGTGGTCCCATATCCGAATCGCTGTCGGAGGTAGGTCCGATTTTCAGTGCATTGATCTTGGGGATCAGCTTTTCTATCAGCGCATCGGCAACCGCATCAGTAACCGGTACGGCAACCGAGATAGCCATGCAACGCTCACCAGCCGAACCGTAGGCGGCCCCCATCAGTGCGTTGGCCGTCATGTCCAGATCTGCATCAGGCATGATGATGGCGTGGTTCTTCGCGCCACCCAGTGCCTGTACTCGCTTGCCATTGCTGGTACCGGTTGTGTAGATGTACTTGGCAATCGGCGTCGAGCCGACAAAGCTGATGGCCTTGACGTCAGGGTGGTTCAACAGCGCATCAACCGCTTCCTTGTCACCCTGCACCACATTGAAAACACCCTCAGGCAAGCCGGCTTCTGTCAGCCACTCGGCCATTTTCAGAGACGCTGATGGAACACGCTCTGATGGCTTCAGGATGAAAGTGTTGCCACAGGCCAGAGAGACCGGGAACATCCACATGGGTACCATGGCGGGAAAGTTGAACGGCGTGATACCGGCACACACACCCAGAGACTGGCGAATGTTGTGACTGTCTACACCGGTGCCAACGTTTTCAGAGAAGTCGCCTTTGAGGAAGCTGGGAGCACCGATGGCAAATTCCACCACTTCCAGACCACGGGTCACTTCACCCAGGGCATCTTCATGTGTCTTGCCATGCTCGGAGGCCAGGATGCCGGCCAACTCGTCAGCGCGTTCCCACAGAATCGACTTGAATCGATCCAGCACGCGAGCGCGTCGCAATGCCGGTGTCTTGGACCAGGCTGGCCAGGCAGCCTTGGCAGCCGCAACCGCCGTATCAACGTCTGCGGCAGAGGCCAGCAGAACGTTCTTTTCCGAATCGCCCGTCGCCGGATCGTAGACGGCTTGCGTGCGGCTGGAGCTACCGTTTGTAGCGGAACCGTTGATGTAATGTGCGATGTCGTTCAT
>CBDUIJ010000418.1:0-4547 GCA_965367215.1 uncultured Granulosicoccus sp. | reverse complement strand
CCAGTGGCGTCTGCGCCTTGCGTGCAACGCTGGTGTCCATGATGCTGTCCAGCCGTTCCTTGTCCAGTTCTTCATCTTCCACGGCGCTGGTCTGTCGCTGACTGTCGGTGACGGCCAGTTCCACCAGCAGCGGGAAGTGATCAGACCCGATATTGCGCAGGCGCTGTATGTTGACCACCTTGAAATGCTGACTGACAAAGACGTGATCCAGTGGCCAGCGAGCGTACCAGTGGTTGGCGCTGAACGTGTTGTACAGGCCACGACCGATGCGCAGGTCAAGCAGGCCGCTGAGCTGACGGAACAGCCGGGTGGTGGCTGACCAGGCCACATCGTTCAGGTCGCCGGCGACGATCACGCGCTGCTGCTTGTCAGTGATGGCCTTTGCCAGCAACAACAGCTCGACATCACGTTCGGTCGATTCATCATTTTCGCCCGGTGCTGGTGGGGCCGGGTGAACAACATGCAGTTGTAGTGAGGTTCCCGGCGTTACTTCAACGGTGGCACTCATGGAGGGTTTGTCATCTTCCACCAGAAAGTCGATGGCAGTGTCGTGCAGCGGCAGACGGGAGTACACATGCATGCCGTAGAGATTGTCCAGCGGACAGGCAATGCGATGGGGGTAGTCCTGCAGCCTGTCCAGCTCATCCTGCCACCATTGGTCGGATTCCAGCGTGATCACGATATCGGGCTGGTGCTGCCGGATCAGGGACAACAGCGGACCGCTGTTCCTGTTGTGCATCAGCACATTGCTGCTGATCATCTTGAACGTCGGACAGTTGCCATCGATCAGGGAGTCATAGCGTTCGACTTCCTGTCGGTGCATTTCGGTATTGGGCGTGATCCAGTAGGCCTGATAGATCAGGACGGCCAGCACACACAGGGCCAGTAGTGTCAGCCACAGCGTGTTGTCTCCTGCGAGCGTCAACCAGACCAGTAGCCAGAGGCAGGCAGCGATGGCAATCTGCAAGCGTGGAAAATCCAGCGCACGGATCCACCACTCTCGCCGGACAGAGAGGGGCAGAATCGTTGCCAGTACAAGCACCACGGCCAGTAGAGACAGAATGAGGGTCACTGTTTGTCAGTCGGGTAAGGAGTTACGCGGGTATTCTACTGCGTCCGCGAAAGTATCACAGCTCTTCATCCACGAAGATCACATGCTGGAAATGTGTCTGCTCTTCGAAGCTGGCTCCCAGCGCGCCGATCAGCACCCCGACAGAGGCGCAGAAAGTGGCCATCTTCAGGTAGCTGACAAACCCGATGGGACGGCCACCGGGGTTATCCGAGCTGGTCCAGTGACTGATCAACTCGACAGGAAAGAGTAGCGAGTTGGCCAGCAGCGCCATCAGGAACATGGCCAGCCAGGTCAGCGCCAGGCCGCTGAGCACGATGCCAATGGCCGATACGCGGGTGACCGCGATCTGTTCCCGGTGATGATTGCCGCGGCTGAGCAGCAGGTGCTGGCGAAAGCTGATGAACAGGGTCGTCATGGTCAGAATCAGTACGCTGATCAGGGTCATGGCGCTCCAGCTCTGCGTCAGAGCAAGGTCCCAGCTCTCGGCGCTCATCAGCAACAGCGCGACGGTGGATACTGCAGCTGTGGTCAGGCGACTGAGTCTGCGCGGAAATTGCCAGGGGCGAGCCGCGATGATGGTTTCCAGTATCTGTTCGCGATTGATCAGACTGGCTCGCAGCATGAAGCGCCAGGGAGAGCCTCGGCTGCGCAAGGATTCCTCCAGGCGCAGGTCGGCGATTTCGGTCAGATTCTCCACCAGTTCCTGATGTTCCCCGGACGTGAGTGTCTGCATTGCCGCCAGATCTGCGGGCGAGGCAGGGCGGTACAGCAGACTATCGGGCTCCTTGCTGAATCTCAGGCCTCCCAGGTGCGCAACACTACGCAGCAACAGTGTCGTGATGCGTTCGACGATCTCGTTTTCATCAGGTTGGTCATGATCGGCACCAGGCCCTTCTTCATCGGGAATCAGGCGTGCAGTCGATACGATGGCGGCGTCCAGCGGCCGGCTCAACACGGCCAGTGCAAAGGAGCGATAGTGAGCCAGCAGTTCCTTGTCAATCAGCACGATGGCGTAATCCCAGCGGTACAGATCGCGCTCCTCGGTGGCCTGATGCAGCAGGTCGGTGGATTCCACACGCCCGCCTTCGCCCATGTCACGTCGTCGGCTGACCGAAATACGCCAGTCGAACTGTGGCAGCAGGGAACCGAGCTTCTGCCGAAAGCGATTTTCCACTTCCTGCAGGATGCGTCGCTCGGAGAGGCTGAACCGGCCTGCGACTATCAATCCGATCTCCAGCGGCAGGCGTGGGCCGCTCGCTACATCGGTGGATTCATCGAGAAGGCTGTCAGAGTCAGGAACCGGCATCTGGCGTCTTGGCGTCTGCGGTGGTGTGTGGGGGAAAAGGGTACACCCTGCGACGCACGCCTGAGCGTGTCGGAAGATCCTGCCGGCGCAGCAGGGTCTGTTTCAGGCCGGTCTCCTTATCTCAGGACTCTCTCTCAGCCATTGCTGACGGCGGAGCTGGAATTGTCATCGGCCAGCATGTCGAGCAATACGGCCTGGGTAACCGGTTTGACGACGTAACCGCGTATGCGATAGGTCATCGCCTTGTCCTTGTCCTTCTGACGCGTGGAGGTGGAGACCATATAGACGGGTATCTGCGAGAGTATTTCATCATCGCCCAGCTCATCGAGCAGTTCGAAGCCCCCCATGCGTGGCATGTTGATGTCGAGGATCATGACGAAGGGCGGTACCAGAGAACTGTCCCTGCCTTCGGGGCGCAATATCTTGAGCGCCTCTTCGCCGTTCTTGGCATGAATGATCGGATAGTCCAGAGACAGTTTTCTCATCATGCGCTGGACCATGAAGACATCCAGATCGTTGTCTTCTACCAGCAACAGTTTCATGTTTGATTCATGCATGGTTTCGTTTCAGCTCGTCGATGACTTGGCTACTCTGAACTGGCCAGGTGAAGGTGAAGGTAGTACCGGTCGGGGTGCCGGGGCCGGTTGAGATCTTTGATGAGATTTCGATATGTCCTCCCTGACGCTCTATCGCACGTTGCACGATCGACAGACCGATGCCACTACTGTGTATGTCGGTGACCGATTCCAGTGTCGTGAAAGGCTCGAATATGCGTTCGTGGAAGCGAGGTTCTATACCAGGGCCATTGTCTGTGACCGAGAACTGGTAGAAACCGCCCTTGCGCGTCGAGGAGATGCAGGCCGTTGCATTCTCCTTGTCGGGGTTGTATTTGAAGGCATTCTGGATCAGATTCGAGAAGACCTGTTCCAGGCGAGTCTTGTTGGTGTCCAGGGCCGGAAAGGTGCCGACCAGTCTCACTCTTCCCGGTTCGATGCCGAGTTGCTTGATGATGTTGATCATCAGATTGCGGCTATCGACGACAGTTGTCGGTAGCTCTGCTCCATCCTGTACGGAGTACTCGAGAATGCCTGTGATGAGACTCTGGCTACGAGTCACCTGATCTTGCAGATTACTGAGACAAGGTTGTATTTCCGCTCTGGGGTCGTTGCTGGCCAGATAGCTGTCGAGATCCTCTTCAAGTATCTGCGAAAGGCTGTGTATATTGCGCAGCGGTGTCTTCAGGTCATGTGACACGATATGGGCAAAGCTCTCCAGGTCGTGATTCTTCTCACTCAGCTGCTGAGCTTGCGATGACAGGCTGTTGGTCATCTCTTCCGCCAGTTCCAGCACATTGCGGTTCGAGCGACTCATGAGCCAGAACAATGCAAACAGCATGGCGTCCAGAAACAGGCCACTGATCAGCACCATGATGGGCTGATTGAAGGCGGAGGCATTTTCAAAGACCGGGGTGCTGGAGATGGTATAGGTCCAGACTCGACCGTGAGTGTCGATTTCTTCTTTCAGTTCGAAAGCCGGACTGTTTTCCCGGGCATCCGAGGTGCCATCGAACAGGATGTCATCCCCGTCTCGCAGCGTCAGGGAAACCAGTGGATTTTCTTCACCCAGAGCACCATCGATCAGTTCGCGCACCACCAGCGGTGCGTAGATCATGCCGCGAAAGGTCTTTTCACGCACAGCGGGATCGAAGGTATGGCGCCACGCGTTTTCCTCGTCATAGAAAGGTGCGTAGAACAGGAAGCCGGGCGTCTTGCCGGCATCCTGTACCAGTGTGATCGGGCCGCTCACCTGGAGCAGGCCGGAGGCACGAGCGTACAGGGCCGCTGTTCTGCGATTGCTTTCAAAGGCGACATCCAGTCCCAACGCCGAACGGTTCTTCTCTTCCGGTTCGATGTAGGTGATGGGCAGGGACAGATCGTAGGCGTGTTCGGGAAAGATCCTGAAATCCGGTGAAGACTCTCTGGTCCTGGCCAGAAAATCCGGAATGTTGGCTGTCTCGACATAGTTGATGACGCCGATGCCACTGATACCCGGATAACGCTCGTTCAGATTCAGAAATTCGCTGTAACGACGCCACTCCTGTCGTGACATTTCACCGCCATGCGCTTGCATGGCTGCCACGCCCGATAGCAGGGCATCCTCATAATGCCC
>CBDUIJ010000417.1:0-4567 GCA_965367215.1 uncultured Granulosicoccus sp. | reverse complement strand
CAGGACTTCAACCAGTGTTTGACAGACGCTCATCCGCTTGGCACAGTCTGAGCTCTCCCTGAAATCGACAGCCTGACACCTTCCGATGAGCACCGTCTGTAATGATCCTGTCGCCCTCGGACTCTGGCACCCACTGGCCGCTATCGAGGACATTCAGCCATCCACCGAGCAACGCACCCGACTACTGGGTCAAGCCATTCGATACAGCAAGAACAACGAGAACGAAATCACAGTTCTTGATGGAGATCGCCACTTGCCAGTGACGCTCGCCTATGGCTATGTCTGGACATGTCTTGGCACACCGGCCGCCCCCCTGTTCGATCTCCCCGAATACGCAGAACCGGATCGCCGCAATGTCTGCGCGGCCACGGTCGGTGTACGAGTGTCCGCGCCCAGGGCCGTCGAGAATTTTCTCGACATGGGTCATTTCCCGTTCGTGCATACCGGCATTCTGGGGGTGGAGCCGCACACCGAAGTGCGTGAATATCGCGTCGATCTGGATGAACAGCGTGACGAGATACTGGCCACCGAATGCATCTTCTATCAGCCCCAGGCAGCGGCGGGTGCCAGCGGCGGCATCATGGCCGATTACATCTATCGTGTACCACATCCCTACTGCAGTGTCTTATACAAGTCCTGCCCCACTGACGAATCCCGTCTGGATGTCATTGCCCTGTTTTTACAGCCGGTAGATGAAGAAAACGTCCGGGCACACGCCTTGGTCAGTGTCATCGACACCCAGAGCAGTGATCTGGATATACGCCTGTTTCAGCAGACCATATTCGGCCAGGACAAACCCATTCTGGAGAACCAGTTACCCAAGCGCCTGCCACTGGACCCCAGAGCCGAAACCCCCATTCGTGCTGACAAGGCAGCCATCGTCTACCGTCGCTGGCTGCGCGCCAAGGGCCTGCAATACGGCGTCATTCCAGCCGCTGCCTGACGCGCTGGAGCGGCTGCACAGACACGGATGCAGCCTTGTCAAATGGAATCAGCTGTGCAGGAACGGCAACAGATTTCCATTGATTCAGCCGCCGAATTCTGTTTACCTAGGTAGTCGTTCGAGACTCTCCCGAACCTGCCACCCCTTCGAAAAACTTGCTCCAATTCAGTGCCACATGATCGATCTTGAAGCAGCTCGTTACCTCTGGCACCCGATTGCAGCATCGTCGGACCTGGTGCCCCGCCACGTCTTTCATGCTCAGATTCTGGGCCGGGAACTGGCCCTGTGGCGCGCCGATGACGACAATGTCAACGCCTGGGAGAACCGCTGCCTGCATCGCGGTGTGCGACTCTCCATCGGCATCAACGATGGCACCGAACTGCTGTGTCAGTACCACGGCTGGCGTTATGCCAACCGCACCGCGGGCTGCACTTACATACCGGCCCATCCGGCAGACGCGCCGGCGCGCACCATCTGCAACAACACCTACCCGGCGGTGGAGCACTATGGTCTGGTCTGGAGTGGCGACTCACCCGAGGGCCCCTTGCCTCTGTTGTCCACCGTCGACACCTCCTTCGTGACCCCGCTGCGAGCCGTCACGATCAATGCAGCCTCACAACAAATCCTGCTGCCACTGATCCAGGGCTACACCGTACAACTGTCGGATAGTGGCGACGGCAGCCCGCGTTACGGGGCCGACACACCGGATGCATTCACCATCATTCTCCGGGCCACGGACACAAGCAACGGCGGAACGATACCCGTCCCCGACATTGCCTTCTTTCTGCAACCGGTCGATGCGGCACGTACCACCATCCGCGGCATTCTGTGCGGCATGGACGAGCACAACACCGACCCTCGGGCACTGAATGACTTGCTGCGTTTTCACAATCGCCTGCTGTGCAATATTCGGGATCGGCTTGAAAAGGCCATGGCTGACGAACCGGTGCCGACACCCTGGATACCGATCATTCCCACGGTCAGTGAAAACCAGGCATCGATGCCCGCGATAAGCGAGGCCGGGCGCAGCGCCTCTCTGCGGGTTCGTGTCGCCAGCATCGAATCACTGAGCCCGAGCGTCAAGAGCTTCAGGTTCGAACCTCTGAGCGATTTGCCAGAAGCGCAGCTACCGGCACCACAACCCGGGGCCCATATCGACGTGCATCTACCCAACGGACTTGTCCGACAGTACTCGCTCATCAATGGCCCGGGACAAACCGACCACTACGCCATCGCCGTCAAGCTTTCCGAGCCGTCCACCGGGGGCTCGCAAGCTCTGCATGAAAACCTGCGGGAGGGCGATCTACTGGCCACCTCCGCACCCCGCAACAACTTCACCCTGCGTCGCGACGCCGAACACACCCATCTCGTCGCCGGTGGAATCGGTCTCACGCCACTGCTGGCCATGGCCAGAGCACTGCATCACATGGGGCGCCCCTATACGCTGCATCATTTTGTCTCGCAGGAGTCCGAGCTGCTCTTCCAGCACGAGTTGCAGGCCATGAGCGGCCCCTATCACAGCCATATCGGCCTGAACCCGACGCAAACGGCTGCCATGCTGGCAGACATTCTGGCCAGCCCGGCGGAACACCAGCATCTGTACCTGTGCGGGCCGGCACCCATGCTGCAGTGCGCACGCACAACGGCCGCCGCCTTGAACTGGCAGGATCACAATGTCCATTTCGAATACTTCGTCAATCCGGAAGAGCGCGACGACTCCTCGTCATTCGATGTGGATCTGGCTCGCTCGGGGCTGACACTGAACGTACCAGCTGGGAAGAGTCTACTGGCGGTGCTGCGCGAACACGGCGTCACGCTGCCTTCCTCCTGCGAACAGGGGGCCTGCGGAACCTGCCGTGTTGCCGTGCTGCAAGGCACACCGGATCATCAGGATGTCTATCTGAGCGATGCAGAAAAAGCCCGGGGAGATTGCCTGATGAGCTGTGTATCGCGTGCCCGCTCGGACAAACTGACACTGGACCTGTAGCAACACCATGCATGCCACCCTTCGACGACTGTCCTCATGATGACACTGTACGACTATGAGCTTTCGGGCAACTGCTACAAGATCCGGCTGTTGCTGAACATCCTGGGCATCCAGTATCGAAAACAGTCGATCGAGTTCTATCCGGCGGCCGAACACCGCAAGGAAGAATTCCTGGCCATCAACCCGTTGGGCGAGCTGCCGGTACTGCAAGACGGCGATCTGACGTTGCGTGACTCCCAGGCCATCCTTGTCTATCTGGCGACCGAATACGATACTGCCGGTAACTGGTATCCCCTGCTCAACCCTCGCACACTGGCCGAGGTTACACAGTGGCTGTGTTTCGCCAATGCGATCACCGCCAGTGCTTCAGGTGCTCGGCTGGTGGATGGTTTCTTCTACGATCTGGACGGGGATGCCTGCCGGACCGACGCTCACCGATTGTTCCGTATTCTCGACGAGCACCTGTGGTTTCAGGAACGTGAACGACAGGACTGGATCGTGACCGGCACGGCACCCACGATTGCCGATATTGCCTGCTTTCCCTACGTCATCCTGTCGGAAGAAGGCGGCATCTCTCGCATGGATTACCCGGCCATTCGTCGCTGGACCGATCGCGTCAAACGCATTCCCGGCTTCACGGTCATGCCCGGTGTATTTCCGGCAGGGCCGGGCATTTGAGCGCGCTGCTGCGGCTGCGGGGCATCACCAAGGTCTACCCCGCCGTGGTTGCCAGTGATCGTATCGATCTGGATATCGAGCCTGGCGAGATTCACGCCATTCTGGGCGAGAACGGTGCGGGCAAGTCCACCCTGATGAAGCTCATCTATGGCGTCAGCCAACCGGATGAAGGCGAAATACAGTGGCAAGGGGAAACAGTACACATCAGAAGTCCGGCCCAGGCACGTCAACTCGGCATCGGCATGGTGTTCCAGCATTTCTCCCTGTTCGAATCCCTGACGGTCGCCCAGAATATTTCACTGGCGGTGAAGGGTTCCATCAAGCAGCTATCCGCCCAGGTGGAGGAAACCGGCGAGAAGTTCGGCTTGCCCATCAAGGCCGATACCGTGGTGCATTCCCTGTCGGTCGGCGAGAGGCAACGCGTCGAAATCATCCGCTGCATCCTGCAGAACCCCAAGCTGTTGATCATGGATGAACCCACGTCAGTGCTGCCACCTCAGGGTGTGCAGCAGTTGTTTGAAACCCTGCGCAAACTGCGTGCCGAGGGTTGCAGTATTCTCTACATCAGCCACAAGCTCGAAGAGATTCGGCAATTGTGTGACACCGCCACCATCCTGCGAGCCGGCAAGGTGGTCGCCAGTACGGATCCCGCCGACCACAGCAATGAGTCATTGGCAAACCTGATGATCGGTCGCACCATCGATCCGCCGGTACATGCGCCTGCCAACACCGGCACGTCGAACCGCCTGCGAATCGAGTCTCTCAGCCATGTGCCGACAGACCCTTTCGGTACGGTGCTGAAAGACATTTCACTGCACGTCTGTCCCGGCGAGATCGTTGGAATCGCAGGCGTCTCGGGCAATGGTCAGAATGAGCTGATGCGGCTGATTTCCGGCGAGGAGCTGCACACCATAGATGACGCCGGTGAACTACGGATCGATGACACCTGCGTCAACCGG
>CBDUIJ010000416.1:0-4575 GCA_965367215.1 uncultured Granulosicoccus sp. | reverse complement strand
TGGCAAGCAGTGAGAGGGACTGCAGCCTGTCGAGCAATTCGGGCTGCCGGGCTATCGCCATCAGTGCCGCCAGACCACCACCGCTATGACCGACCCAATGGACCTTGCGCCCGGTAGTATCGGATACGTAGCGCAGGGCGCAGCCAGTGCCTGACAGGAACAGGGATTCGAAATCTGCAGCCGGGTCTACTGCGTTGCTCTCTCCATGCCCTTCGTAGTCCAGCAGCCAGCAGTCAAAGCCGCGGCCAGCCAGGTAGCGTGCAAGCCCGCCACAGGTTCGATGATTGGAGAAGGTTCCGTGGGCCAGCAGCACCGGTTCTCCCACGTCCGTCTCAGCGTCCGGGTCCGAAGCATTGATGCGATGAAGTGCAAGGGTGGCTCCACGATCCGATTGGACCGTGAAGCGTGTTGTGCGAGAGTCAGTCAATGGCTGTAATCGGTATTCCCTTGAGCAATTTTCCGTCCTTGTTCCTGCTGCGTATTTCAGCCAGACGCTTGCTGGCAACCAGGGACTGGAACATCGGTATGTAATACTGGCCTGCGCCAATGAAACGCAGAACATTGTCGTCTCTGCTTATCCAGCCACGAGTCTCGAGCGTCTCCCAGACGGGTGCGAAGGTTTCGAGGATATTCTCGTCGAATACCTGTTGGTAGGCCGCTGTGTCGATCTGCATGGTCTGCATTGACTGGAACAACCAGGCCAGCTTGACATCTTCGTGCTGATAGATAAACCCCCGTTCCACCGGAAACTCTCCACGATCCAGCTTTTCGCAGTAATTCTTCAGCGAAGTCTGGTTCATGTAGATCCAGCTGCGGTCCCCAGGATCGAGGCTGTTGACATGGAAGTTGACGGCGGCGAATCCGATGCCACATACCTGTCTGATTTCGTTGACCTGCCCATCGTCCTGCTGTACGAAGTCGTGCATATTGTGTTCGTAGTCGTAGGAGCTGAGGCGGGCCGATTCCGCGTCAGTGGGCAGTCGGCGCCAGTCGTATACCGTCACCTGCTCGAACCCTGCACCCCTCAGGAATTCATTGGCGGCAAGGTACATCTCGATATTGTCTGAAATCTCAGGCAACAGTTTGCGTTGTGCCGGTGCCGAGAAATTGCTGCGACCTGCAATATTCAGTTCGTAGTGAGTGATGTGATGTACCCCGGCATCAACCGCTCGCTGCAAGTCGCCGAGCATGTCCTGCATGGTCTGCTCAGGCCAGCCATAGATCAGATCCACACTATTGGCCAGATCGTACTTGTGGCAAAGTTCCAATGAATCGTGCACCTGCTGCAGCTTCTGGTGTCGTCCGCTGTAGTGGATCAGCTTGTCATTGAACTGTTGTACGCCAATGCTGACCCGGTTGAAACCGGCCTCTTTCATGGCCTTTATCTTGGGTTCGCTGAACAGCTGTGGAATTCCCTCAAGGGTAATCTCTATGCCTGCGGGAACACCGCCATACAGGTCATCCACCATCTGCATGATCTGCCCGTAATGCTCTGGTCGATACAGGTTTGGCGTGCCTCCCCCGAAATAGATGCTGGCCAGTTTGTCTTCGGAATAGTAGGGTCGATAGAGTTCGAATTCCTTTTGCAGATACGACAGGTAGGTTTCAACCCCACGATTGCCTTCATAGTCTTCGCTGGGAAACAGACAGAATCCGCAGCGGGCGGGCTTCGTCTTGATGCAGAACGGTGTGCCGACGTACAGATTGACATCGAACTGGGTGTTCTGTGAATACCCGGCGCGTTCCTCGAGTAACAGGCTGGGCGGGGAGGAGAGTGGTTTCCAGTGCAGTGGGGATGGGTGGCCGTGCAATACCTTGTTGGACTGTCGCCTGAATTCTTCGCGAGTCAGGAATTGCTCAACGTCGTTCTGTTCAGGAGCGGGAACTGGGCTGTTGCTGGTCATCAACTGTCTCTTGTGTCGCAGATCCAGCTGCTGGAGCGCAATTTCTTGCTTATCCTTTTGTCTAGGATCGTCGACCGACAGGTAGAGCGTCAACCCGTTGCTATGTTAACAAATGCAAATTAACGTCGTTAGTGCAGATTGGGTCAATTTAATGAATTGATTTTTCGTGTAGCAAATTGATCGTGTGTCTTGCACGATATTGACCGGGAGCCGGGAGCCGGACTTCCCGGTACGAGGTTCATGCCGCGCGTGGAAGAGACCAGTCCAGGGTCGTCAGGTTCGGAATCTGATCTGCCTGCACAGGGCGGCTGAAGAGGTACCCCTGAATATAGGGGCAGCCATTGTCACGCAGAAACACCAGCTGCTCAGCGGTCTCCACGCCTTCGGCAACAACATCGTAGCCCAGCCCCAGAGACAGATCGATAATGCTCTTGACCATGAGTTGCGCTGCCGGGTCGTCTACGACACCGTCGATGAACGATTTGTCGACCTTCAGGGTATCGACTTCGAGTTTTCCGAGCACCGACAAGGACGAATAGCCCGTGCCGAAGTCATCGATGGCGACCCTCACACCCTTGCGTCTCAGTTGTCGGCAGATTCTCGTATGCACCTCAGGGTCACGGCTGAGGCTCTCGGTTATCTCAATCTCCATGTCCGAGAAGTTCACGCCATCCTTGTCGAGTGTTGCAAAGACGAAGTCGCTGAAACCGTCGGCGACAAAGTGATCCCCGGAGATGTTGATCGCCATGCCCAGCTGCATGCCCTTGTCGTTCCACTGTCGCAATTGAGCGCTGGCATTGATCAGGACCCATTCACCAATCTCCTTGATCATTCCGACGCGTTCCGCCGTGGAGATGAACAGGTCCGGAGGGATCATTCCTCTGTCGGGGTGACGCCAGCGTATCAGGGCTTCGACGCCTGCCAGTGTGTTGTCGGCGATAGCGAATTTTGGCTGATACCAGAGCTCGAATTCACCTTTGTCCAGCGCCTGACGAAGGTCGGCTTCAAGCCGAACCCGCTCACGATTGTCTCTTGCCATTTTCTCGTCGTAGAAGGCATAGCTGTGCTTGCCTGCCTGCTTGACGGTGTACATGGCCATGTCGGCACATTTCACCAGATCGTCTGCGGTCTGTGCATCATCGGGAAACAGGGCAATGCCGACACTCAAGCGAGGGTGTATACGATGATTGCCCAGCTGTACTGCCTGATTGCAGTATTCCAGGCATTGCAGTGCCTTGTCGTTGGCTTGCTGCGGGCTTTCGATGTTTCGCAGAAGCAGGCAGAACTCATCACCACCCAGGCGCGCTGCCATGTCGCCGCGCTGCGTCAGGGAGGTCAGATAGCTGGAGAAATGCACAAGGTAGTTGTCGCCGCACTCATGTCCGTATGAATCGTTGACTCCCTTGAAGTCATCCAGGTCGACATAGATGATCGCGAATTGCTGTTGTCGCAGTCTGGCCAGGCCGAATTCGGCGTCAAGCAGCTCGTGAAAATGCGCGCGGTTGGCAAGGCCTGACAGGTCATCGTAATAGGCCATATTGTAGATCTTCTGCTCTGCGGACTTGATGTCGGTGACGTCCTGTACCGTGCCGAGCATGGAAATGCTGTCATCAGAGCCTACAAGCAGCTTGAGTACCTGTCTCATGTTGCGCATGTCACCGCTCTGCCTGTCGGCCGTGCGGAATTCGACTTCGGCGTCAGCGCCTGTCTTCATGACCTGGGCGCAGACATGCTGCACCTTGAGTCGATCATCGGGGTGCATCAGGTGGAAACATTCCTTGATGTCGACCTGTTTGTTGTTGAAGCCGAGCATGTGTGTCAGGTTGTTGGACATGTCGACGGTTCTTGAATTCAGATCCCATTGCCAGTAACCCAGTCGTGCCATCTGTTCGGTGGTGCGAATCAGGGTCAGATTGGTTTCCTGGGAGTCCTGCCGCAGTCGTAACAGGTCGATGTAGTTCTTGCCGACATCCTTGCCGCAGCCGAGCAGAAAGCCGAAGACAAAGACACTGAACAGTGCCATTTCGATGGCAAAGCTGCTGCCTTCCACCAGCAGGCGAGCGAAGACGGACAGGAATATGAGCAGCTGAAAGACATTGCTGAGCGTTCGATCATAGGGCAGGGAAGCCAATGCCCCGGCTGCCACTCCGCCCAGAGTCAGAATCAGCAATACCTGGTGCGCCGGGTCACCAACGGGAAAGATCATCCACATGGACAGTGACCAGGCGACAGCGGATGCCATGGCGCCGATCTTGAACCGTCGGGTCCAGTGCTGTACGTTTTCGTGCGTGCGTGTTGCACGCGTGAACAGCCAATAGTCTGCAGCCCGGGTCAGGTATACGAGCCACAGCATCGAGAACCATGTCCAGACTGCGGCTTGTGATGCGGCTAGAGGGCCGAAATAGACCTTCGCAACAACAGCCGCCGCCAGCGAGCCGACGACTGAAAACCTTATCCCCTTGTACAGGAGCTCATTCTGGCTATGTCTGATGGCCTCCTTTCTGGCCGCGGTCGTACTCCCCATGAACAGCGTACTCTGAGAATATATGCATCAGGCAGCCTCCATGGATTCTTCTACCCGGCACTTGTCATTCCTTGAACGGCAGGCATGGCCTTTTCTTTAGGCAGGAAAAGTAAACACAGTTCCTGATGCGCAGATCATCAGCTTTTC
>CBDUIJ010000415.1:0-4587 GCA_965367215.1 uncultured Granulosicoccus sp. | reverse complement strand
ACCGGATTAGCCTTGTGATAGTCCATGTATCGGCTGTGCGTGACGATATGGTCGGCCAGAAACTTCGCATCATGCCATACGCCCCAGATGAACGATGAACCGCGTCGTGACTGCCAGGGCAGGCCGAGAAAGTAGATTCCAGGCTCGGTTGTCACACCACGCTTGTGCAAGGGTTTACCGGACTCATCGAATATCGGCGCTTTCAACCAGCTGTAATCCACGGCAAAACCCGTTGCCCAGATGATAGCGCTGATTCCGGCTTCCGCCAGATTCAACTCGAGAACGGGGTTGCTGACACAGGCGGGATCCGGAGGAACAAGTCGTGCCTCGGGTTCTTCCGGCAGATCCAGTCCGTTGCGCTCCACATAGGCATCCGCCTCGTCCAGCACGGACAGATAGTTGGCATCTCCTTTGGCAAGGTTGTCGGCCAGGTCCGGCGCAAGACTCAACACGCCGTTACTGAATGAACGAGTCAGGCCAAGCAGTGTCATCCCTTGCTCGGCCAGGCGCCTGAAATCGACTGTGTGCCCACCATTGGCACCACTCACCGATATGGTGACATGCTCCTGCCCTGCATCAGCCACCTGGGCATCCCACTTGCCGAGCACGCCCAGCCACCAGACAAAATCACGCCCACGATAGCTGCGTGGCGGCCGATCATGTGCGCCCATTGACAGATACACCGTCTTTCCCGCGCCCATGAGCTCATTGGCAATCTGTGCACCGGATGACCCGGCACCGACAACCAGCACCCCGCCATCAGGCAATTGTTGTGGGTTGCGGTAAGCACTGGAATGCATCTGCACAAGCGTCTCGTCATCGGGCACTACCGGTGGAATGACAGGGCGTTGGAAAGGGCCAGTCGCTGCCACAACGTTCATCGCTTCGATGACACCTTCAGATGTCTCGACACGAAAGCCCCGACTACCTTCAATCCGCTCAACCTGCTTTACCTCGACACCACAGCGAATGGGCGCCTTGATCATCTTCGCGTAATCAACAAAGTAATCTGCCACTTTTTCCTTGGGAGCGAATGCATCTGCATCGACATCCGAAAACTCCATGCTCGGAAAACTGTCATGCCAGGCAGGGCCGTTGGCAACCAGAGAATCCCAGCGCTCCGAGCGCCAGCGTTCGGCAATCCGGTTTCGTTCCAGCACAATGTGAGATACACCATTATTGCTCAGGTGTTCACTCATTGCGATGCCAGCCTGGCCGGCTCCAACCACAAGGGTATCTACTTTCTCGATCGACATTTCATGTTCCTGTTCTGACTTCTCAGGCAGTCAAGTGGATGAATCAGTAATCCGAACATCAGTATATGAAGTCGAGTAGATTCTGAAAAATATCATTTTCAGATGCAATGTTTTTGTTTTTCTGATGCAATCCTACCGATCTTAGTGTCAGACTTGTGTTTTTTGGTGATCTCGCCAACACACTTGGAACCTTCACCGCATTCAGGAATTTTTCAGATCAGTCACCATCGGCCAAGGCATTCTCTAACTTCTGCTGAATCAGCCTCCTTTCATCCACTTGCTTCCAGGCTTGAGCTGCCAGCTCTTGCAATCTGTTCAGATCGCTGTCCGGAATTGTGCCTTGCTCCATACCGGTGAGCCCATCAATGAACCGGATTCACTAAACCTTGTGAATTTTACACGCAGGCTCCAGGACACTACTTCAGGTTCAAGCTACGCCTGATAACGTTCGACAGCAGCCCAGAGCATCAGGAGAAGCCAGAGTGCTGCTTGGAAGTCCGTATCGATCATTCAAGGGGGTAAACAGCATTGGAAATGTATAACCGCGAAAGTGCATCCCGAGGTTCGGCAAGCCCACGAGTCATCGGCTTTCACGAGCCGGATACCGGTAGTTGTCAGTACATCTGTATAGATGACGAGACACGTGAATGCGCTCTGATCGATGTAGTACTGGAGTTCGATCCGGCCTCGGCGAAAACTCGTTCGAAAAGTGCCGAGTGGGCGCTGAAAACGATAGAGAGCGAGAATCTGAAACTCGTACGGATTCTGGACACGCACCCGCACGCAGACCACATGATGGCTTCGCATTGGCTACACGAGCAAACCGGCGCACCGACAGCGATCGGTGAGAAGGTGAAGGACATCGCCGAGATCTGGCGTGAGCTCTACAATCTGCCGGATGCCTTTGACCCGCAAAGCCACTTCGACAAGCTTCTCTCCGACGGTGACAGCTTCAAGATTGGCAAACTGCCTGTGCAAGTGATGTTGACGCCTGGCCATACCCTGGGCTCTATAACGTATGTAGTCGGAGACGCCGCCTTTGTGCATGACACCTTCATGCAGCCGGATGCTGGCACCTCTCGAGCCGATTTCCCGGGAGGCTCCGCGTCCATGTTGTACGACTCGCTCATGCAGATTCTCTCTTTACCTGACGACTGTCGATTGTTCATCGGGCACGACTATGGCACTGAGGAGCGTGAAGAACCATCCTGGGAAAGTAGTGTGGCAGAACAACGCGAAGAGAATATTCATGTCGGCGGAGGCGTCTCCAAAGAGGAATATATCAAGCTGCGTGAAGAGCGCGATCGTACTCTGGATCTACCAGATAGAATGCTGCACGTCTTGCAGACGAACCTGCGCGGTGGGCGCCTACCCGACCCGGAAGCCGATGGGCATCGCTATTTCAAGATCCCGGCCAATCGATTCTGAAACAACTTCAGGTGTGTACGAACTCGGTAATCCGAGCTGTTGTCATTTGAAGGCGCAACAGCACCGAGACGTACTAACACGCATCCCCTGGCACATGACGAATCAGCGCGGCACTTGTCTTGTGAACATTACTCTGGCATAGTCTGCGCGTCTTGAAGGCACTGGCCGATATTTTCAGTCGTGCATCAAAACGGTATAGGGGAGAGATCAGCAAAGCCCGGAACATTGAAGCGTGTTCAGGGCGGTGCTGGCGCCGAAGGAGCAACACCCAGGAAACTCTCAGGCAACAAGGACCCAATACCCGACGAGACATCTGGAGAGAGATGCTCCTGAATGATCAGGCGCATCCACCGAAGGGGTAGTGTTCAGGATCAGAAACGCTCTGATCCACCGGGCATAAGCTCTCAGGTCCAATGACAGATGGGATGAACGAATTGCCATGGCAATTCATTGTGTTTGTCTATCTGACTGGAACCTGATCATGAAGCATATTGCCGTTATTGGCGCCGGAATCACCGGCGTTACCACCTGCTATTCCCTGCTGCAACGCGGTTACCGCGTTACGGTATTCGACAAGAACCGTTATGCGGCCATGCAGACCTCATTTGCCAATGGTGGACAGCTTTCTGCCTCCAATGCCGAGGTATGGACGCAGGCATCTACCATTCTTAAAGGCATCAAATGGATGCTGAGAAAGGATGCGCCACTACTGGTAAACCCCAGGCCGAACTGGCACAAGTACTCGTGGATGGCAGAATTCATGAGCAATATCCCCCACTACGAAAAGAACACTATTGAATCTGCCCGACTGGCCATTGCAGCCAGAGAGCATCTGTTCTCCTGGGCGGAACGTGAAAACATCGATTTCGATCACCAGACGCGAGGCATTCTGCACTTGTATCAGAACCGTGAGGGTTTTGACCATGCAACCCGTGTCAATGACATGCTGGCCAGGGGCGGGCTTGAGCGCAAGGCGGTCACCGTCGACGAAATGAAGGTCATCGAGCCTGCGTTGGGCGGTGATCTGTATGCCGGTTATTACACGCCTAGTGATTCGACTGGCGACATCCACAAGTATACGCGTGGACTTTCCGCTGCCTGTGAGCGCCTGGGTGCCAGTTTTATCTATGATTCATCCGTCGAACAGTTGCATCATGACGAATCTCATATCCGAGTCGAATTTTCCAGGGATGACATGACAAGCAGCGAAGTCCGCAATTTCGACGGTATCGTGATCTGCGCTGGCATAGAGAGTCGCCGACTGGCCGCGCAGATGGGCGACCGAGTAAATATCTACCCGGTAAAAGGTTATTCCATTACCGTCAATCTGCCCGATGAGGAAAGCCAGTCAGCCGCTGCCTGGGTCAGCCTGCTGGATGATGATGCAAAGGTGGTCACCAGCCGGCTGGGCAAGAATCGTTTCCGTATCGCGGGAACGGCAGAATTCAACGGAATCAACTACGACATACGTGACGACAGGATCAAACCACTGATCAACTGGTGTCGTCGCTATTTTCCTCGGGTGGATACCGAGCACGTTGTGCCATGGGCGGGGCTACGCCCCATGATGCCGAACATGATGCCGCGCGTCGGCGCCGGCAAGCTTCCCGGCGTTTACTACAACACTGGCCACGGCCATCTTGGCTGGACCTTGTCCGCAGCTACCGCCGAAGCGGTGGGAGATGTCATTGCACAGAGCCTGCCCACGCGCCAGGCCGTGCATGTAACAGGTCCGATAGCAGGCTCAAGCGCTCTGGCTTGAAGCTCCGGTTTGAATCTCAGTCGTGGCCGGCACTTTGTCCGGCTGCGCATTGAATCCTGTTTCTCGGTTTGCCTGGATGACTGGATGACTGGATGACTGGATGACTGGATGACTGGTCACACATTACTGCCGGCGTCACTC
>CBDUIJ010000414.1:0-4590 GCA_965367215.1 uncultured Granulosicoccus sp. | reverse complement strand
TCAATCAGGCTCACAATCATCCGGAAATCGGGCTGCCCACTCGGCATAGCCGCCATCCAGGCTGTACACCTGCGCAAAGCCCTTTTCGGCAAGATAGGCGCCGGCGCTCTGGCTCATGTTGCCGTGGTAGCAACAGACAACCAACGGGATGTCCTGATCGGTATCCTCGATGAAGGACTGGATACCCCCATTATCCATATGTACGGCATCAGTGATATGCCCCACGCGAAAGCTGTCTTCATCACGAATATCGATCACATTGACCTCACGGTCTGACATCATCTGGTGTGCGTCGTCGACTGACAGGCGAGCGTATTGAGACATGAAATTCTTGTTTCCCATATGGATCCGTCGCGCATTGTACTATTCAACTGCGCCGTACATCGGCTTCCCCTCTTTCACAAATCTCTGTCGGAACCGATCCGCCCATGACTGCAACGCCTCCCGCTCTGGGGCCCTCTCTGTTTACTGCGTTATACAAGGTGCGCGTCTGCGACTTTCGGGTCGACGAGGTGCTGGACATCGAAGCCGATGGTGCCGGTGAGCACTGGTTGCTGCATATCGAGAAAACCGCGACCAACACCGATGAGGTGGCCAGTCTGCTGGAGAGGGCGTGCTCGGTAGGTTCCGCCGATATCGGTCTGTCGGGCATGAAGGACCGCCACGCGGTGACGACTCAGTGGTTCAGTGTGCGCTCGCCCTTGCCGATCGAGGTGATCGAACAGGCGCTGCAGGACTTCAATGAGCAGCAGACAGCAGCGGAGGACCCCAGTGGCAAGCAGCTGCGTCTGCTCGATAGCGCCCGTCATTCGCGCAAGCTGCGCCGCGGCACGCACAGTGCCAATGCCTTCGTCATCGTGTTGCGTGTGGTGCAAGCCATGGCGCACATCGAGGCCGACAAACTGGCGGCCAGTGTCGAACAACGACTCGAGCAACTCGTGCAGTGCGGTTTTCCCAATTACATCGGCCCTCAGCGTTTTGGGCGAGGCGGGCAGAATCTGGTGCGTGCCAGACAATGGTTCCGTCAGCCGAAGAAGCGCACCTCTCGCCAGCAACGCAGCCTGTGGTTGTCTGCAGCGCGCAGCGAACTGTTCAATCAGGTCTGCAGTGCGAGGGTCGAGAATGATACCTGGCAGCAATTGCTTGCCGGTGAGCCGGCAGCACTGGACGGCAGTCGCAGTTTCTTCGATTCGGATACGGATTCGGCTGAGGACCTGGCTGCACGTCTGGCCAATTTCGATATCCACCCCAGTGCCCCCTGGTGGGGACGTGGCCGCACGCTGGCCAAGGCCGACTGTGCGGAATTCGAGGCCGCGGTACTGAGTAGCGAGGCTGACCTGTGTGCGGGGTTGGAGAAGGCCGGATTGCCGCAGGAACGGCGTGCCTTGCGCGCACGTGCGGCCGATCTGCAGCATGAATGGCTGGATGAGCGGACACTGCAGCTCGGTTTCCACTTGTCACCGGGTGTTTTTGCCACCACCTTGCTGCGGGAAATCGGCCTGTGTACGGAACCGGAACGATAATCCCGTTTCAGTGACAGATGTTGTACGGTTCCGCGTGACAAGCGGGAGCTTTCATGGTCCGACCACTGGTCGAGACCGGTTCAAATCGAGGTTGTATCGAGATGGTGTGGGGAAAACTGCTGGGCGGCACGTTCGGCTTCATGATTGGTGGACCACTGGGCGCCGTGCTGGGAGCCGCGCTGGGTCATACCTTCGACAAGGGCATGAATCTGCAGCTGTCACAGGACACGGCCGACGAAGATCTGCCGCCCGGAGACGCCGAACGCATCAAGATGGCGTTCTTCACGGCCACATTCTCGGTCATGGGCTATATCGCCAAGGCCGATGGCAAGGTCGACCAGTCCGAGATTGCGCTGGCCGAGGCGCTGATGTCGCGCATGAACCTGGATGCCGAATTGCGGGCAGCCGCCATCAAGCTCTTCAATGAAGGCAAGCAGGAAGGCTTTGACGCCGAAGCTCTGGTGCTGCAGTTCCGGCAGGAATGCCAGCGCCGTACCAGTCTCTATCGCATGTTCGTGGAGATACTCATTCAGGCATCCCTGGCCGATGGTGTCATGGCTCCGGAAGAGGAAGCGGCATTGATGAAGGTTGCCGGCATTCTCGGTTTCTCGGAGTACTCGTTCAGACAGCTGGAGATGCTGGTGCGTTTCAGTATGGGAGCGGACCAGTCTGCCGGTACCGGGCGCGGTTATGGAGCAGGGCGTGGCACCGGGCCAGGATCACAGGGGCGCAGCCGGAGCCAGGGGTCACCGGGTGTCGAGCGCATGAGCCTGGCAGATGCCTTTCAGGTGCTGGGTGTGCAGTCGTCCGACGACAAGTCGTCGGTCAAGCGTGCCTATCGACGACTCATGAGTCAGCATCATCCGGACAAGCTGGTTTCCAAGGGCTTGCCGGATGAGATGATCAGGCTGGCGACCGACAAGACTCAGCACATCCAGAAAGCCTACGAGCGCATCAAGGAGAGCAAGGGCTGGTAGCTGACGGCAGCTTTCAGACCTCGTTGAGTCGAGGCATCAGCTGGACCAGATTGCAGGGTTTGGTGCGCGCATCCAGCTGATGCGAGATCAGCTTGTCCCAGGCGGTCATGCAGGCGCCGCTGGAGCCCGGTAGCACGAACAGATACGTGGCATTGGCAACCCCTGCCACGGTGCGCGATTGCAGGGTGGATGTCTTGATGTCGTCATAGGAGAGCACCCGGAACATTTCGCCGAAGCCTTCGATTTCCTTGTCCATGAGGGGTTTGATGGCCTCGGGGGTTCCATCACGTCCGGTGATGCCCGTGCCGCCAGTGGTCAGTACCACATCAACCTCGGGGTCGGCGATCCAGCGCGATACCACGGCACGGATGGCGTACTTGTCGTCACGAACCAGTGCTTTGTCGTGATGCAGATGACCGGACTCGGTCAGCGCCGTCACCAGTTTTTTTCCTGAAACATCTTCCTCTTCCGTACGGGTGTCGGAGATGGTGAGTACCGCAATGTTAAGCGGCTTGAATTTACTGAAATTTGTATTGCTCATAGTGATGCATATTCAACATGACAAGGGCTCGCGCCTGTTAGACTTCGATGATGGCGGAACGACTACAAAAAATACTGGCCAATACCGGTCTGGGATCACGGCGAGAGCTGGAATCCTGGATAGCGGCAGGCGAAATCAAGATCAACGGACAGGTTGCCAAGTTGGGCGACCGGGCCGAGCTCAATGACGATCTGGTGGTCAAGGGACGATTCTACAAGGTCGTCACCGATGATCAGGGTCTGCGGCGGGTCATTATCTATCACAAGCCTCTGGGCGAGGTCACGACCCGGGACGATCCGGAAGGTCGGCGTACTGTTTTCGATCGACTGCCGCGATTGCACCATGGTCGCTGGATTGCGGTCGGCCGTCTGGACATCAACACGCTGGGTTTGCTGCTGATGACCAACGATGGCGAGCTGGCCAATGCGCTGATGCACCCATCATCGGAATTCGAACGCCAGTACGCGGTGCGCGTCAATGGCCGAGTCAGCCCCGAGATTCTGGAACGCCTGTCAACCGGTGTCGAACTGGAAGACGGTCCGGCAAAGTTCGACAAGATTGTCGCCGAGGCTGATACCGAGCATGCCAACCAGTGGTTTCGCGTGTCCTTGAAAGAAGGGCGCAATCGCATGGTTCGACGGCTGTGGGAATCTCAGGACATGCAGGTGAGTCGTCTGATTCGAACCCGTTTCGGGCCCGTGACACTGCCGCGCTGGCTGGCACGAGGCAAGGTGTTCGAACTGCCACCCAAGGATATCGAGGATATCGCCAAGGCCGCAGGACTCGAGCCACGGCCGCCAGCCAAGCTGCGCATCATTCCCGTTCACCCCAGACATCGCCGCAAGGCACAGCAAAGAAGCCGTAAATGACAGAAGACAAGGTTCTCTACCGGGTACGTTTCATCAGCCAGGACAAGGTGTATGAAATCTATGCCCGTGAGGTCTATCAGGGCGATCTGTATGGTTTTGTCGTGATCGAGCAGCTTGTGTTCGATACCAACAAGACTGTCGTTGTCGATCCTGGCGAGGAAAAGCTCAAGACCGAGTTCGAAGGGGTGACTCAAACCATCATTCCCATGCACTCCATCATCAGAATTGATGAGGTGGAAAAGCGGGGAACGGCGAAAGTTATCGACCTGAAGGGGAATGTCACACAATTTCCTTCACCAATCTACACTCCGGGGCGTACACCGGACGCATAAACAGGGTAAACTACGGCGCTCGACTGGTTGACGATCAACCAGTTCGAACAGGCAAGAAGTACGGAGAGGTGGCCGAGTGGTCGAAGGCGCCAGCCTGGAAAGTTGGTATACGGGGTAACCCGTATCGAGGGTTCGAATCCCTCTCTCTCCGCCAATTGCCGCTGCACGCATCGTGCAGCCCCCGGGTCTTCCAAACCCAGTCGAGTCCCCGGTTCCCACCGGGTGTGTCACTCGACACTGTTTCTTCCCCAACAGCCCAACAATATCCGCGCGCAAGCGTAGCGGATCGTTTCAGTGTGGCTGGGGGCACCGTCCAGCGGAAGATCCATCCCTGCCATTGATGTGCTC
>CBDUIJ010000413.1:0-4601 GCA_965367215.1 uncultured Granulosicoccus sp. | reverse complement strand
CCAGTCACTCTCGGAACAATGCGTCTGTACATGGCAGTTGTGTTCGGCAGCCAGTTCGCCGAGTCCAGCCAGCAACTCGTCGGTGCAGCTCGGAATGAAGCGGGGGGTGATGACAGGTTTCACCAGAGCTGCAGTATTGTTGTCCAGTCCACGAATGGCATGGATGCTGCGCTCACTGGCGGAGATGGCCGCATGTGCGTCGCTGTCGCGGTAATAATCGGGGCATTGCCCTGCATCATCCATGGCAACCCGACCGACATAGGCTCGCTGACCCAGATCCAGACAGGTAGCGGCCAGCAGTTCGGTGGCTTCCTCGTGGATGGTGGCAAAGTACATTGCCGTGGTGGTGCCGTTGGCCAGCAGGCTTCGTACCAGAGAGGAGTAGACCTGGCGTGCGAATTCCAGATCGTGGTAGCGGGCCTCCAGCGGGAAGGTGTAACGCTCGAGCCAGTCCTGCAGCGGCAAGTGCAGTGCCATGCCCAGCTGCGGCCATTGCGGTGCGTGCACATGCAGATCTATCAGGCCGGGAATCATCAATTGCCGCGATGTCATCTGATGCACAGTGCCATTCTGCTCGGCTGTTTGCAGAGTCTGCCGATAGTCGGATGACTGCGGGGACAGTATCGAGGCAATATTGCCGTCGCGATCAATCCCGATCAGGGTGTCTTCCAGAACATCGAGGCTGTCCATGCGCGGCATGTGCATGAACAGTCCTCGATACCAACGGACAATCAAGGGCTCTGAGCTTGTCATGGTGCTTGTCATTCGATTGCCGATGGGTCGTGCTGCCAGTCAGGGTTACTGTGGCAAACTGGTTTCGATGCCTTGCACCAGCCAGCTGATTCCCAGCAGGTCTGCATCGCTCAGTGTTTCTCCTTCTGCGACGATTTCCTTGCCGCTCTGATCAATCACCGGGCCGCTGAAGGGTTGGAATTCACCGGCCGTGATGGCGGCGACTCTTGCATCCACTGCTGCACGCTGTTCGGCGCTCAAGTCATCACTGATGGACTCGACGCTGACGGCATTGTCAGCCATGCCACCCCAGAAGGATTCGCCCTTGAAGCTGTCATCCATGGAGGCCTGAACCTGTTCGATGAAGTAGTCGCCCCAGGAAACCTTCATGGAGGCCAGCAGGTGTTTCGGTGCATAGGGCTTCATGTCGGAACTGGTGTTGACCACGTATACGCCCTCTTCTTCGGCGACGGTGACAACCGAGGGGGTGTCCTGATAGATGGAAAAGATCACATCGGACTGTTGTGCGATCAGGGAGCGTGCCGATTCCTGTGCCTTGCTGGGGTCGAACCAGGAGTTCAGCCAGACGATCTTGACGCTGATATCCGGATTGGTTTCCTGTGCGCCCAGTGTGAACGCATTGATGATGCCGATCACTTCAGGGATGGCGTAGGAGGCCACCATACCGATGACGTTGGATTTGCTGACGTAGCCTGCTGCCATGCCGGCCACGTACGAGCTTTCATGGTTGCGCGTCAGGAAGTTGCCCAGATTGTCGAGCGTCTTGTAGCCACTGGCATGGATGAAGTCGATGTCCGGGTAGCGCTTGGCCGTCTTCAGTCCATCATTCATGTAGCCGAACGAACCCAGCATCATCATGTCCACACCTTGTGCGGCCAGTTGATTCATGATGCGCGCAGCATCCGGGCCATCAGGAATGTTCTCGACGATGACACTTTCCACCTTGTCGCCGAAATGCTCCTCGACCGCCCGCCGACCTTCATCCAGTTCGTGGGCCCAGCCGACATCAGCCGCTGGTGAAGGGTAGATATAGCCGATGCGGAAGGTTTCCTGAGCCTGGGCGGTTCCCAGGGTCAGGGTTGCCGCCAGCGTCAGCGCTGCGGTACGGAACACTCTGATCCGGTTTTTCATGAGGATGATTTGCCTGTCAGTGAAAGCGAGAAGTGAAGGAAGAAAACAGCGAAGAATGAAGCAGGGTCACGCATTGCGGTGCCAGCTCTGACCCAGGGACGCCGGATGGTTCAGGCGTATCAGACGCGGGTTGCGGGACATGATGACCAGAATGACAATGGTGATGATGTAGGGCATGGCAGAGAGCAGTTGCGAGGGTATGGAGAATCCCTGTCCCTGGATGAACAGTTCCAGCAGCGAGACTGCACCGAACAGATAGGCACCCAGAGCAATGCGCAAGGGTCGCCACATGCCGAACACCACCAGGGCCACCACGATCCAGCCGCGCCCTGCTACCAGACCTTCTGCCCACAGGGGGGTGTAGGACAGCGTCAGGTAGGCGCCCCCGAGGCCCGCCATGGCACCGCCGAACAGAATGGCCAGAAAACGAATGAGAACGACCGGGTAGCCGATGGCGCTGGCGGCATCGGGAGACTCTCCCACGGCGCGAATGATCAGGCCGAGCTTCGAATGGCTGAGCACCCACCAGACCAGAATGATCATGCCGATGGCCACATAGAGCATGAGATCGTGGGAAAACAGTACCCCTCCGACAAAGGGCAGTTCTGATAACCACCCCATGTCCAGGTCCTGTATGGACTTGATGGTCTGGCCTTCGTGATTCCTGCCGATGAGCGCGGAAAAGCCGAGACCGAGAATGCCCACGGCGAGCCCCGCCGCTACCTGATTGGCCAGAAAGAACAGGACCAGAACCGCGAAGATGGAAGAGAGGATGGCGCTGCCGATGGCGGCCATGGCAAAACCGCTGACATAGGAGCCGCTGATCGTGGCCACGGCAAAACCGGTGGCGGCACCGACGGCCATCATGCCTTCGATGCTCAGATTGAGTACACCGGCCTTTTCAACCACGGCTTCACCCATGGCGGCAAACAACAGGGGGGTGGCTGCAGCAAGTGTTCCGGCGAGCAGGAAAACGATGGAGTCGAGCATCAGTGTCGGATCTCCACTTTCTGCAGGCGGTGATTGGCAAACAGGAAGCAGGCCAGGTAGAAAACCAGCAACAGGCCCTGAAAGATGGTGGCAGAGGAGTTGGGCAGACCGACCGAGACCAGCGACATATCACCGCCAACGTAGATCAGTGCCATGAAGAAGGCGGCGAATACGATACCGATGGGATGCAGGCCGCCCAGGAAAGCCACGATGATGGCAGCGAAGCCATAACCCGGTGAGATGCTTCGCTGCAACAGGCCCAGTGGACCGGCTACCTCGCCCACGCCCGCCATTCCGGCGGCAGCGCCGCCGATCAGCAAGCCCAACCAGACGGCCTTCTTCTCGGAAAACCCGGCGTAGCGGGCTGCCTGGGGAGCCAGGCCACCGATCAGAAGCTTGTAGCCCGACAGGCTGCGTTGTACGAATATCCAGGCCAGGAGTGAGGCGGCCAGTGCCAGAAACAGAGAGTTGTTGACTCGGGTGTTGTCCAGCAACGGTGCAAACATGGCGGCATCACTGAACAGTGCTGATTGCGGAAAGTTCAGCCCCATGGGGTCTCGTAGTGGACCGCTGACGAGGTAGTAGAGCAACTGCAAGGCAATGCTGGAGAGCATGAAGGTCACCAGTATCTCATTGGCGTTGAACGCGGTGCGCAGCCAGGCGGCAATGCCGGCCCAGGCGGCACCTGCCAGGGTGCCGACGCAGACCATGGCCGGTAACAGCCATGCGGAATCAGTGGTATCGAAATGCAAGGCCAGTGCAGCGGCTGCCATGGCGCCTGCCAGCAACTGTCCCTCGGCACCGATGTTCCAGACACGTGCCCGGAAACCGATGGCCAGGCCCTGGGCAATCAGCAGCAGAGGTCCCATCTTGAGCAATACTTCACCAATGCCGTAGCGAGTGCTCAAGGGCTCGATGAAGAAGGCATGAAAGGCGGCCAGGGGGTTCTTGCCCAACAGGCTGAACAGTATCGAGCCTGCCAGCAGGGTCAGGACGATGGCCGCCAGTGGCACCAGTAGTTGGGCGCGTAGTGAGGATTCGGTACGCGCAACGAGTCGGTAAGCCATCAGTGAGTTCCAGCTCCGGTCGCTGCCTGTTGGAGGAATTCACCGCTCATCCAGCGGCCGATCTGTGTCGTGCTTGTTTCGCGTGTCGCCAGCGATGGTGACAGATGGCCATCGAACATGACGTGCAGGCGGTCGCTGATTTCAAACAGTTCCTCCAGTTCTTCCGAGACCACCAGCACCGCTGCACCACTGTCCCGCAGTTGCAGCAGGGCACGACGAATGTTGTTGGCGGCGCCGACATCCAGACCCCAGGTTGGCTGCGAGAGAACCAGCAGGCTTGGTTGCAGTGCGATCTCCCGGCCGACAATGAATTTCTGCAGATTGCCACCTGACAGACTGCCGGCCAGTGACTGTTCACCGCCACAACGCACATCATGCTCGGCAATGCATTGCCGGGCAAAGTCGCGAGCAGCCCCGAAGCGGATCATGCCCAGACGGGTAAGGCCATGGCGATAGGCTGTCAACAGCCCGTTGAGTGACAGGGAGAGCTCGGGCACGGCACCTCGGCCGAGACGTTCCTCGGGGACAAAGCCGAGTCCCAGGGTCCGTCTTTGCAAGGGGTTGAGCCGGTTGACGCAGGTGTCATCGATCCGTAGTTCACCGGCGTCATCAAGGGTGTGCAGCTCCTCGCCGGAAATCAGTCGCATCAGTTCATTCTGA
>CBDUIJ010000412.1:0-4637 GCA_965367215.1 uncultured Granulosicoccus sp. | reverse complement strand
AACGCTGGCGAATACAGGATTGCGCCGCGCGGCTACTGACAGCTCTGAACTCCTGGCTGTATTCACAGAATGCCACCGGCATGCCGGAGAGCGATGGCAAGGTCACGACCTTCACCGCATTGATACTGCGTTCCAATACAGCGCATATCATCCACATCGGTGACACCCGTTGCATGCTGTTGCGCGACGGCGAACTGCAAACACTCACTGAGGATCACAACGCCTCCTTCATGGGCACTGGCGAGACCTTGAGCCGAGCACTGGGTGCCGAACCCCATGTCCGCGCGGACTACGTTCAGGAACGCATCCAGCCCGGGGACGTGTTCCTGTTGACCTCGGACGGTGTGCACGGCTTCCTGTCACCCACACAGATCCAGACACTTCTGGATCGCCCGCTCAAGACACAAGACGAACTGGAAAACGCCTCGCGCGCGCTGTGTGATGCAGCGACCGAGGCCGGCAGTGATGACAATCTGTCGGCATTGCTGATACACGTCGAGGAAATTCCGTCAGAGACGCTGACCGAAGCACACCAGCGACTGACCACGCAGACGATTCCACCGGTGATGAAGCCCGGCAACCGGATTGATGGCTATGTGGTGCAGGAAGTGCTGCACTCCTCGACCCGCAGTCACGCCTACCGGGTACGGCGCACCATAGACGACGAGATCTGCGTACTCAAGGCACCGTCAAAGAACTTTGCTGACAGCATCCAGTACCTCGAAGGTTTCATGCTGGAGCAATGGGTCGGGCGACGCATTGACAACCCACAGATCATGAAGATCCACGACCACGAAGACACACGCTTCCTGTACTACATTGCCGAATGGGTTCAGGGCGAGACCCTGCGTCAGTGGATGGACCGTTGCCCACGCCCGGCACTGGCCGACATCCTGCCCATACTGAGCTCCCTGATCACGGCGACACGCACCTTCCACCGACTGGGCATGGTGCATCGTGATCTCAAACCCGAAAACGTGATACTCGCTCCGAATGGCACCGTGAAGATCATCGACTTCGGCTCGGTACAGGTCACCGGTTTTTCCGATCTGCCAACGGCCAACGAGAATGTCGTCCCCGAAGGCTCCTTGAACTACATTGCACCCGAGGTGCTCACTGGGGGCGCCGCAACGAACCTGTCCGACCTGTTCAGTATCGGCGCCATGGTGTATGAAATGCTGGCAGGTGAAGTGCCCTTTGCACTGGAGGATCGTGTGGATCTCCCCTCCACCGCCTTTGACTGGACCTTGAGGCCCCTGAAAACCTATCGGCCGGATCTGCCGGAGTCCACAGGCACCGCTCTGGCGCGGGTGCTGTCATACAACCCCGACAAGCGACCGGAAGTGATGACGGAATTTCTGCGCAGTCTGCAGGATTCAACGAGCCGTCGTGTATCCGGCGATCAATGGGTACCACTGATACAGCGGGGCTCGACCGACTTCTGGCGAGGCTGGGCGCTGGTCAGTACCGTACTGGCGCTGGTCCTGATGATTGCGCTCTTGCTGCGCTGATTGTCACTATCTCAGGTCCAGACGAATTGCCCGTTGGTACGACCGCGGGGATGCATCACCAAGGACTCCTCCTCAAGTCCAACGATCCAGCCCACCCCCTACAGCTCGCGAAATGCGTCCCAGATAGGCGGCAGCCCCGGGAACATGCCGATGCCCGCCATGATGATGCACAGGATGAACAGCACCACGCCAGGGATGATCCAGCGCCCGGTATGCCCCAGATCCTTGCCGCGCTCCTTGCAGCCGATCAGACCCAGATTGTCCAGCAACATGGTCAGCGACCAGCCGAACACCGGGTTTACCAGTGCGGAGGAGAAGATCACGATAGCCGCAGACTGAGTCGTTTTGCCCTCACGGGTCATCTGCATACCCGCTTCCAGCAAGGGCACATAGACACCAACCAGCAAGGCCACGCTGAGCACTGGCTGCCACACGGCCAGATCCATCGGGTAGCCCAGCAGTGCGGCCACGACACACAACAGTCCCGTCAGCACGGCACCGGCGGGAATGGGTCGCCGCGCGATTGCCGCCGGCACGATATAAGTACCCCAGGAGGAGGCAATGTTGCCTCCGCCCAACAGACTACCGGTGATCTGGCGCGCCGAGGCAGAAATCATGGTGTCGTCCATATCCATCATGACCTTCTCGGTGCGTGGCGGATAGTTCAACTGCTGAAACGCACGGTGCCCGACAAAATCAGGTGACCACATGGCGACGGCAAGTACCGCAAATGGCGCCACGGCGACGAAGTGGTGCATTTCCGGCAAGCCCAGTTGCCAGCCAGTGCTCTCGCCCCACCAGTACATGGGGTTCAGGTTGGGAATGCCGGGGGTGGTAGTGAATTCGAAAGGTGCGCCCATCGCAAACGACAGCACTGCCGCCAGTGTGGCTCCCAGTGGTATCGCCAGCCAGCGCATCTGAATATGCTCCAGATAGGCATACATGAGAATGGTGGCCATGATGACCACGAACGCCAGATACCCCATATCGAAGCTGTTCGCCCAGCCAAACAGACTGTTTATCTGACCGGAAATACCGATAAAACCCAGATACAACAGCAATCCGCCAGCCACGCCGTTACTGGTCAAACGAGCCAATATGCTGCCGCCCTTGACGATGCCCAGCAGGAAACCCAATAGCCCGATCATCAAGCCCAGGGCCATCGGATGCCCGCCGGCGACCACAATCAGCGGTACCAGCGGAATCAAGGGTCCATGGGTACCGGCCAGATTACTTGTCGGGTTGAGAAAACCGGACACCAGCACCACGAACAGAATGGCGGCAATCAGCATCTCGAAGCGCACGTTTTCGATGACAAATGCCTCGGAGAGACCCAACTCCCCGGCAAAGGCTCCGACGATGGCCGCCACCATGACGATCTTGCCGATGGTTGCCGCCATCGCCGGCACCCAATCCTCGTATTCGAAGCGATAATCCCTGAACGGTAGATTGGGCCTCCAACGCCGAGGCGACATGCTCTGCAGTTCATGGTCCAGATATTCTGCTCGGGTAGCGAACTCCGAACGTGGCTTGCGCCTGGACTGGTAGTCTGACTGTTGCTGTCCGCTCATAGGTATCCCTGACCCTGATAATCCAACCTTGGAATCATGCGAAGAGCTTTCGAGCGTCAGAATAAAGTCACGATGACCCTTTATTTTTCTGTACAAAAGCTCCTTGGCGAAAAACAATACCATAGCCAGAGATGTTTACTTGACAGGTTTTCAGGAAATCATCTCTGCCTGAATCTGGTCACCTCAGCCTGGCGTGAAGCCGCTTCAAGTGAACATCGGGAATCAGGGGGTCTTCACGACTTCACTTCGAAGGCAAAGTCGAAATCTTCCGGCAGTGCGGGGTGGAAGCGGATTTCCATCAGTACATCATGGGCTATGGATGAATAGCAGATCCTGTACGGACCTCAGGTAGCACTAGACACTCGGGCTTCCACAGCCACCAGTGATTCTTTCAGAATCGACGCCAGTTCAGACTTGCAGGAACCGCAGTTCGTACCCGCTGACAGACACCCACCGATCTGATCGACAGTCGTGAGCCCCTCGCTGACAATGGCCCGTTTGACGGTATTGCGGCCGACGGCATAGCATGAACAGACGACCGCCCCCGGGTCCGGCATGTCGCCACAGGCCTGTCCTGCCAGCGCCCATGGCGCTTCCTGACCAGGCAAGCCGACGAGAAAATCGCGCATCAGAACCACCGGCTCGGGCGCGACATAGAGCGCCGCCAGTAGAATGTCACCGTTGAAGAAACCGACACGGTGGCGACCACGCTTGCTATCCGACATTTGCTGAACCGTGGCATCTGGAAGATTGAAGAGCGAGCGGGCATAGCTTTCCCAGTCATCAGGCGTCGTCAGCCCTGCCAGCTCGCAGCGGTATCCCGTGCTCGTACGGGCTCGAGCCCAATAGTCGCTCGATGGCGTGAAGTGTGTGGTGCAGATGGCAAAGCCGTACCAGGCTGCCGCAAATTCTTCGGCAGCCACAGTGGCAGCCTTGCTTTCCGGTTGGCCCGAGACCGGGTCCACAACCGGCGCCACCAGGGCATCTATTCGTGCACTGGGAGCGTTCATTCCCGTCCAGTGCATCGGCACGAACAGATCACCCGCCACGACATCCTCGGTCTGATGCAAACGCAGAATGGCGCTACCTTGAGCACTACTCAGGCGCACGAGGCTGGCTGCTGACAGACCTAACCGCTGCACATCGCGTGGATTCATGTCGACGAAAGGCTCTGGCAAGTGCGCCGAGAGCCTGGGCGACAGAGCGGTACGTGTCATCGTATGCCACTGATCACGCAGCCGCCCTGTGTTCAGACGAAAGGGTCGCGCCTCGCAGGGTGCATCGGCGGGTGCCCGAGGTACCAAGGGCAACATCTTCGCCTTGCCGTCGGCATGAAAGAAGCCACCATCGGCAAAGAACCTGCCGCCCTGCTTCGCAGCAGATAGTGGCCAGCGAACAGGGTCAAGCTTGTCGTAGCCTTGCGCGTCGAGCGCGGCCAGCCTTGAGATATCGAAGTCCTTGCCAAGCTCCCCAGCCAGACCGGATAGCGCCGCGTATTCTGCGAAGATCTCCGCTGGGCTCTCCCAGGCAAACGCATCGGCCCAGCCCATACGGC
>CBDUIJ010000411.1:0-4645 GCA_965367215.1 uncultured Granulosicoccus sp. | reverse complement strand
CAGACGCCGTCGAGCTGTTTCAGAGAGGATGTAACCGTCGGCCGATAATAACCGTACGGTGCCAGAGCCTGACGGATTGTCTCTTCTGCCTGCCCATGCAGATAACGCAGACGTCCTGCACTCGGAGCCTCCTTGTCATCGAAGCGATACAAGGGCAGAAAACCACGCACATTACTGAGTAGTTCGTCCTCCACACCACTTATCGACACGGAGACAGTGGTCTCCTTGTCGGTCTGGGCAATGGCCACCGGAGACAGCAACAGCAGCGCCAGCGCTGCGCTTGCGAGCATGGCGAACAGGGGCCGGCGCTGAGCCAGGCGATTGTTGAACTGTATTATCTGGCGCACGCCGATTCCATCATTGCAAGGCCTGGATTAGTGGGATGATAAACACCTCGAGTTCAGGATTCCAAGCGGTGTAAGTTAAGCATCGTCAACTCGTTGATCGTACAGTGTAAAACTCTTTTCCCGATAAAGTTTCGGCAGGGTGATGCTTACATTTAGCTGCAATAAAATGCAGCGAACGAACGAACACACCCGGATTCCGGACCACCTGCACCCTTGCTCTCATCACAATGAGCCATCGCCGCTGAATTCAGGACGAGAAGAGTGAGTAACACTCGGCATCATCGAGTGGTCTCATCGCTGCAAATTTGCAGACTTCGGGTGTCGCGCCTGCCTGACAAACTCGGGCCAGGCGCTGACTATGAACGTGATTGTCGGCCGATCAATCTGACAACTGTCTTTCGCATGACCTTGCCCTGGCCGTGCTGTTGTCTTTGTATTTCCAGCACAAACAGGCTCAAGGGGATTTCATGTTCGTTACCGTGCAGCGCACTCAAACCGGGGCAACCGCGCTTGCGTCCTGCAACTGTCGACGCTGGATCTGCTGGGTCAGCATGTCGATATGCTGACGCAGGGCATACAGTTCGTGCGCATAACTCAGAGGCACTTCTATGGCCCGTGCTTCATCCTCGATGCGCCGCAGCTCCACCAGACAGCGAGCCAGTGCTGGTGGAGAACTATCCTCGCTGGTGGATTGATCGATAGCCTGTACTTCGTCATACCAGTGATAGACCTTCTTCCTGACAGTCCAGCGATAGGCCGGTGGCAGCATGCGAGACAAGGGGAGTAACAGAGCCAATAACGGTAGCGCCAGAAGCTTCAGACGATCGACCAGATTGGCGGCCCAGAACGGCAGATAGCGCAGCAGAAACGGAACCCCATACTTGTAATAGCGTTCAGCATCGTCACTGACAGGAAAATCCAGAAAATCACGAGACGGAAAACGTCCGGTTCGCGAGAACAAGGTGTCACGTGCTGCAACCTTGGCAGCGGCGCGCATCATCAGATCGCCCAGCGCCGGATGCAGATCAGTGGACGCCACCAGAGTCGCCGCTACTGCGATCAGGTCGATGTTCTCGGGCGGTCGATCCTGCGCCAGATCGATCACGCCTCGTGGCAAGGTCAGATGTGAAAACCAGGAGTAACGTCGGGCGTAGGCCTCGGCCCGTCCGACACTCATCAACTGAATGCCCGGTTCTGCCAGCAGTCTCTGTACCATGCCGGCGTTGGCTGACGATATGGTCAGTGCAGCATCGATTGAACCATCCAGCAGGGCATCGACCGCGGCGGACCCGGTCAGTGGCAGCAGGGTCAGTTCCGGCTCGGCCAATGCATTGTCAGCCAACAGCTTCAACGCCACTTGACGCGTACCACTGCCCTGCGCTCCCACCGCGACCCGCAGTCCTTTCAGGTCGCCGATACTGCGCAGACGGGTTTCCTGATTGGAAAACAGCCATAAGGGTTCGAAGTCGACACTGGCCAGGCCCCGCAACTGCGGATGCTCTGCCGCGGTGGCGATGCCCGACTGCAGGAAGGCCACCTTGACCTCGTTATCCTCAGCCAGGAGTTGCAGGTTCTCCACCGAGCCTGCCGTCTCACGCAGTTGCAGCGTCACACCTTCCTTGGCGAACTCTCCGGCAAGTTCCTGCGCAAAGGAATGATAGGCCCCTTCGCTGTTACCGGTGGCCATCACCAGTGTGTCAGGTGGCGCCGGCTCAATGAACTGGTAGCTGATCCAGAGTCCTGCGGCAATCAGTACAGCGGTACCGCCATACACACCGAGGCTGGGCAGCAGTGTCTTGAACCGACGCTTGAGACGCCGCCGTTTATCCAGCTTGGCCGGATTGTTTTCCTGCTCACTCATGTCAAAGAGAAATTTCGGTTTGGCTAAGCCAGCTTGTCCATCGTTCCAGTCTGCTCGGCCAGCAGATAGTAGAAGGTGACACGACTCTTCTGCCGAGTACCCTTCATCTGTTCGCAGACCTTCCTGATGCCCTCCTCCGCTGTAGCCGTATCCAGACCCAGCTTCTTCGCTGCGAAACCATCTCTCACGCGATCCAGCTCACTCTTGTCGGAACTGGCAACAAGAGCGGCATCCTTGCTGCTGCGCAGCGCAATGCCGCAGTACTTGACGATATTGTCGACGCAGGTCTGGTCAGGATTTTCCACGAAGTTGGATACATCAGCGGCGTAATCAGTGCTCATGGTTCATCAGCCTCTTCAACAGGGTTCATTGATTTGAGATATTCGAAGGCTTCACTACTGGTAGACATGATCAGTGTCGAGTTGTCCTGCAGTACGGTCCTGTACATATCCATGGTTTTCTGGAATTCATAGAAATCCACCGCCTCCGCAGACTGATTATAGGCACTGGCATAGATTTCCGTTGCCTTGGCATCCGCATCACCCCGGATCTCCTCGACCTCCCGGTATGCCTCCGAACGAATCCGGTTCAACTCCCGCTCACGATTACCGTTGATACGTGCAGCCTCACCATTACCTTCCGAGCGAAAACGCTCAGCGATCTGTCGACGCTCGCTGATCATGCGTTCGTAGATCTTGGGTCGCACGCTTTCGTTGTAGTTGACACGTTTGAAACGAATATCGGTCAGCTCGATACCGAAGACTTCCACCTTGGGTGCCGCCGCTTCGAAGATTTCCTGCTCGACCAACGCCCGTCCCTTGCGGATCGGTACCAGACCACCCAGTGTTGCCAGGTCGGCTTCCGACAGTGAGGCATCACGCAACGGCGTACGATCCTTGGTGGTTCTGACCAGTTCGATCAGCTCGTGCTTGGCAACGGCATTGCGTGTTTCACTGCCCAGGATGTCATCCAGACGTGACTGCGCACTGCGCTCATCACGCAAACGCAGAAAATACTGCAAGGGATCGACAATGCGCCATCGGGCAAACAGGTCCACCGCAATGTAGAGCTTGTCCTTGGTCGGCATGTTACTCGGGGAGCCATCCCATTCCAGGATGCGCTTGTCGACGGGGTTCACCTGCTGGATGAACGGAATCTTGAACTTCAGTCCGGCTTCGGTCTTCGGATCACCCACCGGTTTGCCGAATTGCGTGATGATGACCTGCTTGGTCTCATCCACGGAATAGAGTGCGCCGGATACGACCAACAGAGCGGCAGCCACAACGATGGCGAGCAGGATGGATGTGATCTTCATTGTGCTGCCTCCTTGATGGCATTGAGGTGCATCAGGGGCAGTATCTGCTGCGACTGCTCATCCACGATCAGTTTGCTGTCCAGACCCGGCAACACTTCCTGCAGTGTCTCGATGTAGATGCGTCGCCGGGTAACTTCCGGCGCCTTGCTGTATTCCACCAGCACGGAATTGAAGCGTGCTGCGTCACCTTCGGCTTCATTGATGCGTTTGAGCCGGTATCCATCAGCTGCCCGGATACGCTGGTCCTTTTCACCTTCGGCCAGCGGGATCACCTTGTTGTACTCACGGCGCGCGGCGTTGATCAGGCTTTCCTTTTCCTGCTGTGCCTGATTCACCTCATTGAACGATTCCTGTACCGGCTGTGGCGGATTGATGTTCTTCAACTGCACCTGGTCGATGCTGACACCAATTTCGTACTTGGCAACCAGCGTCTGCATATTGGTCAGTGCTTCGACCTCGATTTCCTGACGCCCGATGGTGATGACCTCATCCACCGTACGGTCACCCACCACTTCACGCATGACCGACTCGGACAGATCACGCAGCGTCTCTCCAGGATTACGCACATCGAACAGAAACTTGCGCGGCTCGGCGATGCGGTACTGCACCACCCATTCAACGAGTGCGGCATTCAGATCGCCTGTCACCATCTGCGACTGGGCAGCGATATCAGGCCGCGTCTGGCTGGCATTGGTAACGCCCGAACTGGCGAAACCGAATTCCTGTTTCAACTGCCGCTTGACCGGCAGGATAGTGACCGTATCTGCACCCAGTGGCAGTTTGAAATGCAATCCCGGGTTCTGCTCGGCAACGTATTTTCCGAATCGCTGCACGATACCCACTGAATCACTGGGCACCGTGTAGGAGGCCGTGTAGGCGATCAGTGCCAGCAAGGCTACTCCCAGCAGCCCGAGGCCACCCAGAAAACCTGACTTGCCACCCTTGCCACCTCCAAAGGCGCCTCGAGTGACGTTGGGACCTGAAGGACCACTGGTGCTCGAACGCGCACCCTTGAGTTGTTTCAGGAAATTATCGAGCGCATCATTACCCGCCATATGAAATCCTCCAGCAACATCAGAGCATAGACGGCTGTGGGAGGATTTCCTGAAGAAGCGTCAATCA
>CBDUIJ010000410.1:0-4683 GCA_965367215.1 uncultured Granulosicoccus sp. | reverse complement strand
TGAGCAGGGCCCTGTCATGACGGTAACACTCCGCCAATGACAGGGCCTGTCTACCGGCTCACCTTTCAGGCAGGTTCCCGACATTCCCTGGACACAGAAAGCTACACTTCCCCACCGATGTAAGTCTATCCTCCATGCCAGCATCGGCACACATAGACCCTGCAGGGAAGTTCCTCAATGCAATCACGACAAACCATCCTGATCGGCACTCTCGGCCTGATCACCCTGATGGCTGCCTCCCGTTTCGCTCAAGCGGACAGCTACGATCCGATCATCGAGAACTTTCGCCTGGGAGCTGATGATCAGCTCACCATTGATCGCGGCGGACCGGTTGATCGTGCAGGCGACATCAATGGCGACAACCTTGAAGACATTCTGGTTGGCGCAGGTGTGGGTGGTATTCGCGTGGTCTTCGGTCCCACACGCGGCAACAACGGCGTACTCAACGGTCAGCAACTGGATGGCAACAGCGGCTTCGTCATCCTCAATGACAATGAATTCGACTCGGTTCTGGCAGGCATCGGCGACATCAATGACGATGGCCTGAGTGATATCGCCGTCGGCTCGCTCACCGGCACACGGGTCATATACGGCTCTGACGACGGGTTTTCGCGCACCTTCGATATCGCCAGTATCGATGGCAGCAATGGATTCATCTTCGGCTCAGCCGCTACCGATCTGAAACGTGCCGGTGATGTGAACGGCGACGGCCTGCCGGACTTCATTGTCGGTAATGCCAATGCATCACCCAATGGCCTCACCGGTGCCGGCGTCAGCTACGTCATATTCGGCAGCCGCAGCGAGATGCCGGCAACCTTGTCCCCTGCAGCGCTTGATGGCAGTAACGGCTTTGCCATCATCGGTGTCAGTGCCGAGGATCGAAGCGGCCGGCATGTCGCTGGTGCAGGTGACTTCAACCACGATGGTTTTGATGATGTGCTGATCGGCGCCCCCTACCAGACAACGGACGGCAAGGCCGAAGCCGGAGCGGCCTATCTGGTGCTGGGTGGCGACGATTTTCCCGCCGCGCTGAGCCTGGCGGATCTGGATGGCAACAATGGCATGCTGTTCAAGGGCAGCAACATACAGGATGTGGCAGGTGCCGCCGTGGGCGGGATTGGCGACATCAATCATGACGGCATCGATGACATCGCCATTGGCGCACCGAGCAAGGGGCCGTTCGGGGTACCCAGTGACTACCCGGGTGAAACCTATGTGTTGTTCGGTGGTTATTTTGCAGGTGTCGACACGGTCGTCGAAGATGACCTGAATGGCATCAATGGCCTGGTAGTGCGCGGCATTCGTGGCGGTGTCATTCCCATCGAGGAAGGTCAGGCCATCTGGGGCGACATGGCAGGTGCCGATCTGGATAGCGCTGGTGACATCAATGGTGACGGCATCGATGATCTGATCATCGGAGCTCCCCACACCATCATCACACCACAGCGCAAGGGCGTGGGTCAGGCCTATTTCATATTCGGTTCCGAAGGCGCATTTCCGGCTCGCCTGAACCTGTCCGATCTTGACGGCAGCAACGGTTTTCGCATCAACGGCACGGGCACCGTGGACTACTACGCCGTGTCTGTCGCCAGCGCAGGCGACTTCAATGCTGATGGTCGGGACGACGTCATGATGGGCGCTTCGGGCCAGGGCGAGACCTACGTCTTCTACGGCAAGGACACCGGCAATGCGCGAGTAGCGGCAGCGCCTGCCGCGACAGTCGGTTCAACATCGACAGGCTTCCCCGCCGCTGCACTGAGCCTCGGCACCGAAGCGGAACCACTGGCCTTCAACGAACGTGCCGACCCGACCGGACCTGAACCGCTGCCCCCGGGCACCCCGACAGATCCGACCAACCCGCAGACACCCGGCTATCAGGCACCTCATGCGTTCAATGATTCACCACCGCTTCGTCCCGACACGGATGCCGGAGAAACCGGTGGATCGACGGATGGATCAACGGGTACTGATGGAGGCAGCGATGGTGGTACTGATGGTGATACCGGCGGCAGCCCTGACCCTGAGACACCTCCGGTATCCTCGACCGGCGGTAACACGGACAGCGATGGTGCCGTTGTTACCGGAGGCGGTGCGGCACTGTGGCTACCTGTGTTGCTACTGTTGATGAGACGCAACAAGCCTTGCAGAGTCACCTCCATGGACTCTGCCGGACGTGTACCCGTTCAGAAATAGAGTTTGATACCCAGGTTCACGCTGGAGAGTTCGGAGAAAGGTCCGTCGCCACTGACGTAGTGCACGTAGTCGGCGGACAGATCCAGTCGCGGCGAAATCTCGGTCTCGAGGCCGAAGCCGTAGGAAAAACCCGAACGCTCATCGGAGAAGTCCCGTCGGTCGAGCGTCTGGGTGTAGTCCACGGCTGATACCCCGGCCAGACCATACAATGCACTGCGTCGGCCGACAGGCAGATAGCCTTTCAGAAAAGCGCCCGCATACACCGCCGTGAGCCGATCAGCTGCCGTCGTCTGCGATTCGCTACCGCCGCCCAGATGCAGTTCCACATCGATCATGGGTGCCACCGGCATGCCCAGACGCAGTCTTACGCCCCCCGGATTCAGATCGTCGTCCAGGCTGTTCTCGATATTCAGGGAGGAGCCATCCAGTCCGATATAGCCGCCTGCCTGAGCCGTGGCGGTCGTACCCAGACCCACTAGCAGAAGCAACAGAGCAGCCTGACAGCTGCTCCTTCGTGTTTTTCCGTCAATCCGCGCCATGGTGATGATGCCTGTTGTGAAGAGGCACCAGCCTAGCCGGATTGTGCTGAACCGATTCTGAACGAAGACGGCTCGGCTCCCGAATCCGACTACCCACATGCCCTGCCTTGACGCAAGGCATGCGAGCCCGTTATCCCGGGAACCGCGTCCCGTCAGACCAGGCTCGCGCCGGTATTCCCGAGCATAACTCCGTCAGGCAACACTCGCGGCAGCATCACTCTCGTCTGCCTCATAACTGCTCAGCGGCGGACAGGAGCAGATCAGGTGCTTGTCACCGTAAACGTTGTCGATACGCTGAACCGGTGGCCAGTACTTGTTCTGCTGCTGCTCGACGCCACCCGGGTATACCGCTTCAGCGCGTGAATACGGGTGAGTCCACTCATCGGCAACCAGTTCACTGGCGGTGTGCGGTGCATTCATCAGCGGATTGTCATCGGCTGGCCAGGTACCGTCCTTCACCTTCATGGCCTCGGCATGAATCTTCAGCATGGCGTCACAGAAACGATCGATCTCCGCCAGTGACTCACTTTCAGTGGGCTCGACCATCAATGTGCCTGCCACTGGAAATGACATGGTTGGCGCATGAAAACCGTAATCCATGAGGCGCTTGGCAATATCATCAACCGTGATGCCAGCCTCCGTCTTCAGGCTGCGCGTATCCAGAATGCACTCATGCGCCACGCAACCCCCTTCACCGCGATACAGGATCGGGTAGACACTGGAGAGTCGAGCTGCAATGTAATTCGCATTCAGAATGGCGATCTCGGTGGCTTGACGCAGACCTTGAGGGCCCATCATGCGGATGTACATCCAGGTGATGGGCAGGATCATGGCACTGCCATAAGGTGCTGCACTGACGGCACCCTGCGTGTTCTCCAGCACGCCGTGTCCCGGCAACCAGGGCTTCAGATGCTCGCCCACACCGATGGGGCCGACGCCCGGACCACCGCCACCGTGTGGAATACAGAACGTCTTGTGCAGATTGAGGTGCGAGACATCGCCGCCAAACTTGCCTGGCTGAGCCGTTCCCACCATGGCATTCAGGTTGGCGCCATCGATATACACCTGACCACCCGCGGCATGCACTCGCTCACAGACGTCGATAACGCCGGACTCGAACACACCATGTGTCGACGGGTAGGTGATCATGATGGCCGCCACCTTGCCTTCGTGCTTGTCGAGCTTGACCTGCAGATCCTCGACATCGATATTGCCCGCGGTATCGCACTTGACCACCACGACCTGCATACCCGCCATCTGCGCACTGGCCGGATTGGTTCCGTGCGCGGAACTGGGAATCAGGCAGACGGTTCTCTGTGTATCACCGCGGCTGTCATGGTATCCGCGGATCGCCAGCAAACCGGCATATTCACCCTGACTACCGGCATTGGGCTGCAGGGACATGGCATCGTAGCCTGTGCAAGCGCACAACATGGCTTCCAGCTGCTCGATCATCTCCCGGTAGCCAACACTCTGGCTGGTCGGGGCAAACGGATGGACTCGAGTGAACTCGGGCCAGGACAGAGGCATCATTTCCGCTGCGGCATTGAGCTTCATGGTGCACGAACCCAGCGGGATCATGGCCTGATCGAGTGCGATATCGCGTGACGCCAGGCGCCGCAGATAGCGCATCATTTCTGTCTCGGAACGGAAATCGTTGAAACAGGCCTGGGACAGATAGTTCTCCGGACGGTCTCTGGACTCATCGCGTGCCGGTACCGTCACATCCGACAGAGACAGGGAGTCCTGAGGCTTGCCGACAATCGCGGCAACGATCTCCGGCAACTGCTCCTGCGTGGTGGTCTCATCCAGAGCCAGACACAGCCTGGAGCCGTCCAGGACTCGCGCGTTGTATCCCGCCTCTTCCAGACGTTGACGACAAGCCTCAGTATCATCGGTGCTCACGCACAGCGTGTCGAACCAGCTGTCGTGTGACAGGGCCAGGCCTTGC
>CBDUIJ010000409.1:0-4712 GCA_965367215.1 uncultured Granulosicoccus sp. | reverse complement strand
ATCGGCGGTTGATTGCTGCGCCTTGTCCTTGCTTGTCGATACTGCAAGGGTGGTGATTATCTGATTTCAATGTCGGTTTTGTGTGGCGCGCTCAGGCTGGGATTTTTCAGTTCGAACGGGTCTGTGGGTAAAGCGAAGCCTGAGCAGATATCGACAATTGTGCGTTCATGCCCGCTGATCGTGCGCGGTTACAGACCGGACATCAATACTCTCTGGAAGTACCTGTAGTGGCGGTTGGCCGCTCGGCGACTGTCGGGTGGATTGCTGTCCCCGACAGTCAGGATCTGCGGCTGGCTCTGCAGTTGCGATAGAATCGAGGCTTCAGGATTTCCGAACGTTTCACGCAAGCCCCTTGCCGAAACCGGAAGTCTGTCCAGACTATCGCCTGCCCGGCGACAGGAGCTTATGAAGACTCTCCATCACCTGACGACCGCCAACAAGCTCAAGTCGGTCATTGACCGGAAAATGGTGAAGTACCTGGACAGGCGGGCGGCGCAGAACCGGCAGGTGCGTGGCGGCCGCATGGCTATCTTTGCCAACGAGCATGTGGGTATTCAGATCAACCAGTATGGCGTTTATGAAATCCAGGAGCTGACGGTCCTGTTCGATTTTCTCAAGCCGCTTGGTAATGCCTTTGCCGGCGCCACCGTGATTGACGCGGGAGCCAATATCGGTAATCACTCCTTGTATTTTTCGCGCTACTTCAAGCACGTGCTGGCGTTCGAGCCGAACCCGTCCACCTACCGGCTGCTGGCGTTCAACACCGAGCTGGTGGAGAACATCGGCATCGTGAATCAGGGGCTGGGTGATGAGCCGGGCACGCTGATGCTGATAGAGGATTCCATGAACATGGGGGCCTCATCGATTGTCAGGAAAGCTGGCGCCGAGGATCGGCAGATACCGGTGCAGATAGAAACCCTGGACAAGGCGACAGCCGACATCGATGCCATCGAGATGATCAAGATCGATGTGGAAGGTTTTGAAATCAATGTGCTGCGAGGAGCCGGCGAACTCATTGCCAGGCACCAACCCATCATTGTCTTCGAACAACATGCGAAAGAGTTTCATGACGGGACAACCGAGTCGCTGAGCTTTCTGAGAGAGCTGGGCTATCGCTTCTGTTGGCACCAGAAAGGCAGTGCCACGGGTGTCAGGGCCTTGTCGAAGCTGGTGGATATCCGCGAATACTTCAGTGGTGTCCAGCACCGCATTGTCTTCGACGATCAGGTGCCCGTGAAGAACCATTCCATGCTCATTGCCGTACCTGCTCGATACAGTCAGCAATTGCTCGCTTGAGCCAGGCCCGCCCATGACCATTCTCGTGTTCGACTCCGGCATCGGGGGCTTGTCCGTGCTGCGCGAAGCGCGGATGCTGATGCACGATCATCGGTTCGTGTATGTCGGTGATGATGCGGGATTTCCCTATGGAGACTGGGACGGCGAGGCCCTGACCCGGCGCATGGTCGGCCTGTTTGAAACCCTCATCGAGCAGTACCAGCCGCAACTGGCCATCGTTGCCTGCAATACCGCCTCGACGCTCATCATGCCGGCTCTGCGTGAACGCTTTGCACTGCCGTTCGTGGGTATCGTGCCGGCCATCAAGCCGGCAGCGGAGCGCACGGCATCCGGTCTGGTCACGGTGCTGGCCACGCCTGGAACCATACAGCGCCCCTATACACAGGAGCTGGTGAAGCAGTTTGCCAGTCACCGTCAGGTCACCATGGTGGGTGCCACACGACTGGCTCGTCTGGCGGAAGAACACATGCAGGGCTTGCCGATCGACACGGACCTGCTGCGTGCAGAGATTGCCCCGTGTTTCGTCGAGACGGAAGGTAGGCGTACGGATATCATCACGCTGGGCTGTACGCATTATCCGTTTCTGGTGAACGAGATGCGCAAGCTTGCCCCCTGGCCGGTGGACTGGCTGGATCCGGCAGAAGCCGTGGCGCGTCAAGCCAGGACGGTGCTGGCCAGGGAAGCGCTGGCGCCTGATACTGCGAGCCCGGGCCATGACATTGCCATCATGACCTCGGGCTCTCCGCCTTCAACCATTGTTCGCCTTCTCGCCGGTCTGGGCCTGCAACTGCAGTCTCAGAGCTTTCCATCGCTTGCCCAGGGTGATTCATCGGCAGAACAGGGAAAGACGCCTGTCTAGTTCATCTTTACTACAATCTTGTCACCTCTGTTGATCTCATCGTCACGGCTGTTGTTCGCATCACTGGCCTGTTCGATGGCGTTGAAGCGATCGCGGATGAACCATAGCAGGACCAGCGACGGTATCACCATGAGAGCAGTGATGATGAAGAACAGCCCCCAGTCGCCATCGAGCGAATCCACCACCCAACCAGAGCTGGCTGCCAGCAGTGTTCGACCCGTCGTGCCCAGCGAGGCGAGCAGGGCATACTGTGTCGCCGTGTAGGTGCGGTCCACCAGCAGGGAAATGAAGGTGACGAAGATGACCGTGGCGATGGAGGCGGTGACATCATCGACCAGTACGGCGGCTGCAAACAGCAGCTCGGAGGGCTCCTGGCTCCAGGCCATGAAGGAGAACATCAGGTTGGTCGCGGCCATGGCAATGCCTGCCAGCAACAACGCTCTGACGATTCCCTGACGCACGGCAAACCAGCCACCGATAAGGGTGAAAACCACGGTGACGACCCAGCCCAGACCCTTGGAGTAGATGGCGATGTCGGATTTGGAAAACCCGACTTCCTTGTAGAAGATGATGGACATCTTGCCGACGAAGGCCTCGCCGATCTTGAACAGAAAGATGAAGCCGAGAATGGCGAGCGCCACCTTCAGGCCGTTGTTACGAAAGAAGCTGGCAAACGGTGCAACGATGGTACTGACCAGCCAGGCCATGGGCCCGCTTTCACTGCTACCGATGGCCGAACCGAAGGTGGCCTGGTCCTGTCTCTGAGCAGCCTGTCGTTCTCGCCACGAGGCTTCGGGAATCAGCAGTAGCAAGGCGTTCATGATCAGCACCAGTACCGCCAGGGCCTGAAAGGTGATCTGCCAGTAGTTGTCGAAGCCGTGTTTCTGCAGGGCATCGGCGATCATCAAGGCGAGAAAGCCACCCAGCTTGTAGCCGGTCCACCAGCCCACCACCGCAACCGCGGCACCGGCTGCCATGGCGCCGGTTTCCGAGCGCCCGATCTGTTCGATCCGCAATGCATCGATGGTGATGTCCTGCGAGGCGGAGCTGATGGCGATTGCCAGGCCGATGCCAATGATCAGAGCCAGATTGTCCGTGGGGTTCAGATTGCCCCACCACAGCATGGCGACCACGATGATGCTCTGCAGACACAGTATCCAGGCCTTGCGCTGGCCGACACGCTCGGTCAGAAACGGGATGCGAATGCGGTCGATCAGGGGAGCCCACAGGAAGTTGATGCTGTACACAGCGAAGATGAGCGAGGCAAAGCCGATGGTGCTGCGGCTCAGCCCTTCTTCCTTCAGCCACAGTGACAGGGCGCTGCCGATCAATACCCAGGGAAAACCGCTCATTGCTCCCAGCAGGAGAATTCTCAGCATGCGCTTGTCGGCGTAAACGTCAAGGGATGCACGTTCCGCGCTGGCTGTGTCACTCATGAGGGTCCGACCGGTTGAATTGCCTGACTGACTATAGCCTCAGATACCAGCCTCGGCTACTCTGACAGGACATGATGGAAAACGGTTCGGACGGATGATTCAGGCAGTGCAGGGCTATGCGGAAGGCTACTACGGGCGACTGCCCTCCTGGCAAGAGCGGCGTGTGTTGCTGGATGCGCTGGCGCGTAACGGCCAGAACACTTATTACTACGCACCCAAGGAAGATGCCCGGCACCGTCTGAACTGGCGCGAGCCGTATGACAGTGAATGGCGTCGGGAGTTTGCGTTGTTCTGCGAAGCCGCCAGAGAGCAGGGTGTTCGTGTGGTGGCGGGAGTGGCACCGGGTCTGGATTTCGACTTCAAGGATCTGATGGGTGGGCCGGATCGTCAGATGTTGCTCGACAAGTGCCGGCAGCTGCTGGCCGATGGAGCCGATTGCCTGTCCCTGCTGATGGACGATATCGACGAGGATTTTCACCAACGCAGTGGTGGCATGAGCTCCGAGGGGATGGCGCATGCCCGTCTGGCCAATGAACTGGCCGACGAGCTGGGTCAGAGTCTTTGGGTGACGCCGAGAATCTATGCCAACGAACTGGCTGCATCGGCACCGGACTACCTGCCGGACTTTCTGGGCACTCTGTACGATTCACAGACCGTGCTGTATTGCGGGCGCGATATTGTCACTCGTGAAGCAGACTGTCTCGACATTCATCAGGTGGCGCCGCACAGTGCGCATTCACTGGTCTTGTGGGACAACCTCTACGCCAATGATTATTGTCCGCAGCGCCTGTTCGTCGGTGCCTGGACGGGGCGTGAGAACGTTACTGCCTGCCTGCTGAACCCGACCGGCCTGTTGCACACCGATTGCCTGTTGCTGGACATGATGGCCTCGACGCAGGCGCGAGGCGGTGATGCCGATGCGGTCTGGGCAGAGGTGATGGCCCGTCACGGTGTGCCGGAGGAGTTTCAGGCGGTGGCTGCCTATCTTGCGCATCCGGTCTTCAATGGTGAGGCGTTTGTGCCACCGCCGCCGCCGGATGCCGCCGCGATGGCAGCGATTGAAACCTGTCTCTGGCGCTGGAAGACCCCCCTGTCGCGTGAGTGGTATCCCTTCATCTTCG
>CBDUIJ010000408.1:0-4725 GCA_965367215.1 uncultured Granulosicoccus sp. | reverse complement strand
TGCAGAAGCAGGTGGCCGAGCTGGAGACGGAACGCCAGCGCCGCTGAGCGTGCGCTCAGGTGTCCGGTAGCTGCATTCGTTTCAATTCGGGGAACCCGAGTCGCCCGACGCCGGGTAACTTGATGGCCGGCGGCAGCAGATCGATACCCGCCGTCAGGCCCAGCAAATTGATCTCGACGCCCTCCTCGATGCCGGCCATCAGTCCGGCATAGCCACCCAGGGACAGTTGCACCCCGGTACCACTGGGTGTCCTGTCGAAAATCCGTCCACCCGGCAGATAGTCCTTGCCGATGGCATTGCTGGGAAGCTCGAGCCGAAGTTCGGGCACTGCGCGGGCCACAAAGGCGGTAAAGGTGTTGCTGTTGGGACCGGGCCAGACCCGATACTCGTTGTTGTACGGGTAATCGACGGCGGCCTGGTGCAATCGATCGATCAGTCGATCTACCTTTTGTCCGCCGCGTACATCACGTAGCAGCAGCGGCCGACTGCCGAACCACATGGCATCGGGCACACCCGTACGCACCCGCACGGCATCGCCGCCCCAGTAGACGCGATAACCGATGACTTCGAGCCGGGTATAACGATGTTCCCCGGTACGTTTGGTGGCGATCCAGGTGTGCACGCCGAAAGCGCCGCGCCAGCGAGCGGCACGCGCGGCATAGACCTGGATCACGGCCTCATCCGAATCGGCAGCGGGTGCCTGCTCGGTGCTCTGATGGCGACTCATGCCGCGATAGTCACCACGCTCTCCGGAATAGTGGGACGCCAGCATGTATCCGACGGGCAGGAAGAACAGCACGAGGATGATCAGCAGGGCTCTACGCAGTCTGGGCAATCTGGGTTTCATCATCACAATGGTGTCTATCGGCAGCCGTTGGAGTCGTTTCAGGCCCGGGAGTTCGCTAATCATACTTGGCAATTGGGTGCCGCTTCCGGTACGCTGCGCTCCATGAAAAAACGACTAGAAGGGAAACGTGCACTGGTAACAGCCGCTGCACAGGGAATCGGTGAAGCCACAGCACGTGCCTTTGCCGAAGCAGGAGCCACCGTGGTGGCGACGGACATCAATGCCGAGAAGCTTGCAGAGCTGGGCAAGGTGCCGGGTATCCAGACGCGGGTCCTGAATGTCATGGACCGCGCTGCCATCGAAGCCATGATTGCCGAAGAAGCGGCGTTCGATGTGTTGTTCAATTGTGCCGGTACGGTGCATAACGGTTCGATCCTGGACTGCACCGATGAAGATTGGGATCTGGCCTTCGATTTGAACGTTAAATCCATGTTTCGGGTCAGCCAGGCCGTCATTCCCGGCATGGTTGCCGCTGGCGGTGGATCCATCGTCAATGTGTCATCCATTGCCGCTCACAAGGGGCTGGTCAATCGATTCGCCTATGGCGCCTCCAAGGCGGCCGTGACCGGTCTGACCAAGATGATCGCTGCCGACTTCGTGACCCAGGGCATCCGTTGCAACGCCGTGGCACCGGGAACCGTACAGTCGCCGTCTCTGGACGATCGCATCTCGGCGTTTGAAGATCCGGTTGAAGCCCGCAAGCAGTTCATCGCACGACAGCCCATGGGTCGTCTGGGCAAGGCCGAGGAAATTGCAGCTGCAGCGCTGTACCTGGCCAGTGATGATGCGGTCTTCGTTACCGGCACCACACTGAGTGTCGATGGTGGCATGTCCATCTGACAGGTCTCTATCAAGGCGCTTTCACGCGTGTTGTATCTTCATGTTTTTCGTCGGTCATCGGGGCCGGCCGTCTGATTTGTTCTGACAATATTCAGCCGTTGGCCCCTTTTTACTTGAAAGCTGTAATTTGAACGTTAAAATGCTTTCGTGCCTGTTGCCTTGTCCGCAGCATCGCCGGGCTTTGGTAGCCGGCCTCCAATACACATCACTCACGTGATTCATCCAATCCTGCAATCGGGAAGAGCATTACCATGAGCAATCTGGAACGAGTAGGTTTCATCGGCCTTGGCGCCATGGGCGTCGGTATGGCTGCCAATATCATTGCCGCCGGCTATCCCCTGACGGTCATGGGTCACACACGCCGCGAGCCGGTCGAACGACTGGTGGGACTGGGCGCGCGCGAAGTGTCCACGCCTGCGGAGATGCGGGCGCATTGTGACGTCATCATCCTGTGTGTCACCACCTCCGATGCGGTCGAGGCTATCGTGCTGGGAGACGATGGTCTGCTGTCCGCCGGCGACAACCCCTTCATGCTGATCGACTGCGGTACCTCGCGGCCGGATTCCACCCTGATGCTGGGGGCTCGACTGACCGAAGCCGGTTGCACCATGATGGATGTGCCTCTGGGACGCTCTGCTGCGGCGGCCGAAGCCGGCACCTTGAACATGATGGCTGGCGGTAGTGAGGCGGATTTCAATCGCGCAAAGCCGCTGCTGGAGACCATGTCCGAGAATCTGTTCCACGTGGGTGAGCTGAGTGCCGGGCATCGCATCAAGCTGATCAACAATGGCTATTCGATGGCCGTTGCCTGTCTGGCCGCCGAAGCTGTTGCCACCGCCAGAGCCGGGAATGTGGATCTGAAGGTGCTGCATCAGGTCATGGGCGCGGGTCCCAACCGCAGTGATTTCTTCGACTGGATGATGGCCTCGGCCGTTGATGGGGATGAGTCGAAGCTCGAATTCGCACTGAAGAACGGCTACAAGGACATGGGCTATTTTCAGTCCATGGCCGATGAGGTGGGTGTGGATGCCACCTTGCCGGCGGCTGCGACCGCTCGTCTGAAATCCCTGGTGGAAGCGGGACACGGTGATGAGTTCGTGCCTGCGCTGATGCGTCTGGTGCAGAAGGAGACGCACCAGGTTCGTTATGTCTTTCCGGGCTGCGGCAGTATGATGTCGTAGCCCGGCTCTTCGTCGTCAATTATCGTGCGCTGCTGAAAAATGGTCGAATCTACCCCTGTTGTATGGCTTGATGGCAAGGAATCCGCGGGTCAGCCCTTCTTGCGTCTGGCGCCTGTCGACAATGTCGCCGTGGCACTGCGCACGCTCAAGGAAGGTGAGCAGTTTTCCCTGCCGGCCACGGCTGATGGCCAGGCCGCGCTGGAGCTGACCGTGGCCACGCGCATCATGAAAGGTCACAAGATCGCTCTGGCGGATGTGGCGAAGGGCGCACGGGTTCAGAAGTATGCGCAGTTGATCGGTATCGCGGCCGAGGATATCCGCGCCGGTGAGCATGTGCATACGCACAATCTGTCATTCACCAGCGCCGATGCCAGTCATGAGCGTGATACCAGTCTGCAGCCGGTCGAGGTGCAGAGCACCGATACCTTCATGGGCTATCCGCGGGCGGATGGACGCGTTGGTACACGCAACTTCATCGCCGTCATCAGCAGTGTCAACTGTTCGGCCACGGCGGCCAGTCGAATTGCCGATGCCTTCAGTCATGGTGAGCTGGATGCTTACGCCAATGTCGATGGGGTCGTCGGTTTCACCCATGGCACCGGTTGCGGCATGGATTCGGCGGGCGAAGGTTTCCAGAACCTGCAGCGTGTGCTCGCGGGCTATGCGCAGCATCCCAATGTGGGTGGTGTGCTACTGGTGGGTCTGGGTTGCGAAACCAGCCAGATTGCCGGCACCCTTGAATCGCACAAGCTGGCCAAGGGGCCCTTGCTGCGTACCATGAACATTCAGACCACCGGCGGGCATGTCAAGACGATTGCGCGTGGGGTGGAGATCATCGAAAGCATGCTGGACGAGGTCAATGCCATCGAGCGTCAATCCTGTCCGGCCTCGAAGCTGACACTGGCCCTGCAGTGTGGTGGATCGGACGCCTGGTCCGGTATCACGGCCAACCCGGCGCTGGGCCATGCCGCAGATCTGCTGGCTCGTCAGGGCGGCACCGCCGTGCTGGCCGAGACGCCTGAGATCTACGGTGCGGAACATCTGCTGACACAACGTGCAGCCAGTGATGAGGTGGCGCAGGAGCTGCTGCGCAGAATTGCCTGGTGGCAGGACTATGTGGATCGCAACAACGGTTCGCTGGACAACAATCCTTCGCCCGGCAACAAGCTCGGTGGCCTGACAACCATTCTTGAGAAGTCACTGGGTGCCGTGGCCAAGGGAGGCACGACCATGCTCAATGGCGTCTATCGCTATGGGCAGCGAGTGGATACCAGCGGTTTCGTGTTCATGGATTCTCCGGGCTACGATCCGGCCTCCGTGACCGGGCAGATCGCCTCGGGGTGCAATCTTGTGGCCTTTACCACTGGCCGTGGATCCACCTTCGGCAGCAAGCCGGCGCCGTGCATGAAGATTGCGACCAACACCGATATGTACAAGCAGTTGTCCGATGACATGGACATCAATGCCGGTACCATCGTCAGTGATGGCGATTCGGTTGCCGAGGTGGGTGAGCGCATCTATCGGCGCTTGCTGGAAGTGGCCTCCGGCTCGCAGACGCTCAGCGAATCCCATGGTCTGGGTGATCACGAGTTCGTGCCCTGGCAGATCGGTGCCACCATGTAGTTCGATGGTAGCCTTGTTCGACGATACCCTTCGATAACCCGGTTCTGACTCATGCATACCTTGATTCTCGGGGCCGGTTACAGCGGCCGCCATATCGCAGCTGAAGCTGCCCGTGTTGGCACGGTGTGCGGCACGCGGCGTACTGAGGCTGGCGTGGCTGAACTGGCCCGCCTGAACATTCCCGGCTGTGTGCTGGACGGCGGTATCAATGATCGGCTTCTGGCAGAACTGGCC
>CBDUIJ010000407.1:0-4728 GCA_965367215.1 uncultured Granulosicoccus sp. | reverse complement strand
ACTGGCACCGATAACCCGGTGGCAGGGAATGATGATGGGCAGCGGGTTGGCGCCATTGGCTGCACCGACCGCACGGCTGGCGCCGGGTTTGCCCAGACGTCTTGCCAGATCGCCGTAGCTGCAGGTGCTGGCATAATCGATCGAGCTCAGTGCCTGCCAGACCGCACTCTGGAACTCGGTACCGTTCGGAGCCAGCGGCAGCGAGAAATGCTGTCGGCTGCCCTCGAAGTATTCATCGAGTTGCCGACGCACCTCATCGAAGCGCGCCGGATTCGGCAGCCAGTGCTCGGGAGCGGTGAATGCTCGGCTGCCCTGCGGGAAGATGATATGACGTAGTCCGTCTTCATCCGCTGCCAGCGTCAGGGTGCCGATTGGAGTGTCGTGAGTGGTGATATGCATGGTCGGGTTATGATGCCTCAAACAGGAAATGGAGACACTCATGGGATTAGGTAAATTTTTTGGCAAACTTCTGGGTGGTGGCGGCGACGGTACTGCTACTGCGGCGCCGGCCGAAGAACCGGTCGACTACAAGGGCTTCATGATAACGGCTGCGCCCATCAATGAGGGCGGTCAATTTCGAACAGCAGGAAGGATAGCCAAGAATTTCGATGGTGAACAGAAATCGGTGCAGTTCATCCGTGCCGATAACCACAGTGATCGCGGTTCAGCTGTGGCTCACTCTGAACGCAAGGCACAACAGATTGTAGACGAACAGGGAGATGCAATCTTTCAGCGCGAAAACGTCTGATGTTCCCGGCGGTCATGAAGTCTCTGTTTGCTGCAGCCTTGTGGATGCAGGCAGGGGCTTCACTGGCCGCTGATCCGCCGCTGCCGGCAGGGCCTGAGGGCGCTGACGGCAACGCGTCAGCATTGCGAGTGGCACTGGTGGACTCGGGGGTGGACTACCGGCAGCCATTCATCAACGAGCGTCTGGCACGACACGCCGATGGCTCGCTGGTCGGCTACGATTTCTGGGATCTGGACTCCTTGCCCTTTGATGAGCACCCCGACAAGCATGGTGTTGTACAGCGGCACGGCACGGCAACGGCCTCCGTGCTGTTGCGCGAAGCACCGCGGGTCTCTCTGGTGCCGTATCGCTACCCGCGACCCGACATGCAGCGCATGCAGGATCTGATCAAGCATGCTGCTGACAACGAGGTACGCATCATCGGTCTGCCATTGGGGGGCAACCAGAAGGATGAATGGCTGGCATTCGAAGCTGCAGCCCTGGAGCATCCCGACATACTCTTCGTGGCCTCTGCCGGCAACAATGGGCGCGACATCGATCAGAATCCGGTTTATCCCGCGGCTCTGAACCTGCCCAACCTGCTGGTTGTGACATCGGCCGATGACTTTGCCATGCCGGCCGAGGGCGTCAACTGGGGACGTACTGGTGTTGACTACATGGTGCCGGCCGAGCATGTTCCGGTCATCCGTTTCGGTGGCGTGGCGGGATACGCTGCCGGTAGCAGCTACGCCGTACCGCGCGTGGTCGCGCTGGCAGCGCGCTGGTTACAGGCCAATCCGCAGTGGACGGTGGCGCAATTGCTGGCGGCCCTGCGCAGTCGCTTCGCCAATGGTGCCTTCGCCCGTCAGCTCGGTCAGGGCTATCTGCATGACCCTCTGTACGATCCCGGACGAGCCATACAGGTGGTGGCCAGTTCTGACTGGTCGGGGTCGTCCGCCGATGATGAGCAGTTCAGGCCAGTACCTCTGGATGTCCTGATTCTTGATGAGGGCTGGCCGTTGCAGCAGGTAGAGCAGGTGCTGGATGAGGCGCAGTCCATACTGGCTCAGTGTGATGTGCGCTTCAGCGATGTGCAATTGCGACGTGTGGCCGGCCCCGACTATCTGCGCGACCTTGAAACCGGGCGTGCGAAAACCCTGATGGATGCGGTACGCATGAGTGGTCCGCAGCGACGTGTCACGGCTGTATTCGCACGCGATACCCGCATGCGTCAGGCGTTTGATGCGGAGGCTTTCGGTCGGGGCAATACGCGTACTCGTGCCTGGTTGACCGATACGGTCTGGCTGACGCTGGCTCTGCAGGACCGAGGCATCGCCCTGGCCCATGAGTTGTTTCATGTGCTGGCCAACTCAGGCGATCATTCGGACGAGGAGGCCAACCTGATGCTGCGCCGTACCACCGGCGACAACCGTGATCTGACGCCAGCACAGTGCGATCTGCTCGCAGTGTACCCGCCGTCCGGTCAGTGACATTCGGGATAACCGAAAAACTTTTCTCTACCTGTCAACTAAGCCGAAGACCTGCCGCTAAAGGAGTGATGCAAGTGCATCCTAGTGTTCAGGAAGACCAATGAGTTCATTTCATATCGCTCGTCAACCCATACTGGACACCAGTGGAAAGACGTACGGCTATGAACTTCTGTTCAGATCTTCGGAAAAAAACGCATACGATCCCACGGTAGACGGCAATACCGCGACCTCCACGGTCCTGTTCAACTCCGTTGCCGAGCTGGGTCTGGACAAGCTGGTTGGCAATTCACTGGCGTTCATCAACCTGACCAATCTGTTCTTCGAACAACCCGACATGCTCGATCTGATGCCTGCGGGTCGTTGTGTACTGGAAGTGCTGGAGACCGTTGACGTCAATGATGAAGTTGTTGCGGGTGTGAAAGCCTTGCGCAAGAAGGGGCACAAGATTGCGCTGGACGATTTTGTGGATCCGGAGCGCTTCGAGCGCTTGCTGCCCTTGTCCGATATCGTCAAATACGATATCACCCAGCACTCCATGGAATCACTGGCGGAACTGTGCCAGAAGGATCATGCAGCCGGTCGGCTTTCACTGGCAGAGCGCGTGGAAACGCATGAGGAATTCGAGCAGCTGACGGCCAGCGGATTCGACTACTTTCAGGGCTATTACTTTGCCAAGCCGCTGATCGTGAGTGGTTCCAAGATGCCGGAGAACCGCGTTGCCCTGATGCAGCTCATCGCCGAGATCAACAATCCGGATTCCACCATCGATGATCTGGCAGAGATTGTCGGCAGGGACGTCTCCCTGGCGGTTCGCACCATCAAGTACGTGAATTCACCGCTGAACGGACTGTCGACCAATGTGGAATCGATCCGCCAGGCCGCGGTTCTGCTGGGTCGCAGCCTGATCAGTAACTGGGTCACATTACTGGTCATGAGCCGGGTTGATGATCAACCTTCGGAACTCATCAAGCTGGCGCTGGTACGTGCCCGCTTCTGCCAGCTGGTGGCGCAGGAAGAGCAGATCGATGATGCTCGTCAGTTCACACTGGGGCTGCTTTCACTGCTCGATGTGTTCATGGGCAGCTCGATGGAGGCAGCTCTGGCCGAAGTCACGATCGCCGAGGAATTGCGCAGCGAGCTGCTGACGCGGGGCGGCGACGGAGGTCGGATGCTGAACTGGGTCGAGTGTCTCGAGAAAGGCAATGCCGACAACATTGATGAAGAGGCCGTGGAAATGGCCGGCAGGCATTATCAGAGCGCCACTGTGTGGGCCGAGGAAATTGCAGGTCAGTTACTCTGATCCAGACGTTCCCTGGTAGTACAGGTCTGGCGTCTTGCAGAATTCTGCAAGACGCAAGGATTCGACCGGGCTTCAGCCTGGTATCAAGCTGATTTTGTCTGGTCCTGCTCGGCTTCCAGATCCAGTGGTGCCAGGCTGGCAAACAGGTCACCGGGCCCCGGATTGGTGCCGGCCGTCTTGCCACCCAGATGACGAGTGATGCCCCAGACCGCATTCAGCGCTGTCTGTACCGCACCTTCTGCCCAACCGGGCGTCCATGACACATCGTCCCCGGCAATGAAGATGCCGCGCTGTGCGTCCGGCATGCCATCCTGCATGAAATGCGAGAACATGCGCCGGTTGTAGCGATAATGGCCGGGCAAGGCCCCCTTGAAGGCTCCGAGAAAGTTCGGATCGGCTTCCCAGGAAATGGTGATCGGTTTGCCGATGACATGGCTGCGAATATCCAGTTCCGGGTAGATCTTCTGCAAGGCATCAAGCGCCAGACGTGCGCGATCTTCAGCCGGCAAGGGCAGCATCTTCAGGGCATCTGCCATCCAGGTGTAACTCAGGCAGATGACCGCGGGTTGATCGTCACCGTTGTCAAACAGGTATGTGCCACGCGTCAACCGGTCCGTCAGCGTCATGCCCATGCAAGGCAGGCCGGTGACCGGATTCTTGTCTTTCCAGAATGGCCTGTCTACCATGACGAAGGTCTTGGAGGATTGCATGTAGCTGGTTCGATCCAGCGCCATCCAGTTATCCTGTGAGAACAGTTGCTCATCGGTTTCGATACTGGTGGTCAGCAGCCAGCTCTGACAGGTTGCAAGTACCGCGGGAACATCATGCTCGTTGCCGTATTCATCGGTGACGCGCAGGGTTTGCGCATCCAGGCGATCGATTCTGCGGGCACCGGAGCGCGTTGCTCCGCGGTTCAGACTGCACAGCGAGGTGCCGGCGGGCCAGTGCTGGCATTCAGGGGTGGCTGTCCAGAGTCCGCGTGGCAGCTGCTCGGCCCCACCGACAATGTAATGCTGATGGTCATCGCATTCTGTCAGCACCACGCGCAGTATTTCCAGCATGGTGTTGCGAAAGTCCGAATCCCAGCCGCCGGTGCCGAAACCTACCTGCCCGAAGACTTCACGATGCCGGAAGCTCAGGTCCTGAAAGGATCTGGAGGTAGCGATGAAATCATAGAAAGTGCGGTCATCCCATTCGTGTATCAGAATGTT
>CBDUIJ010000406.1:0-4772 GCA_965367215.1 uncultured Granulosicoccus sp. | reverse complement strand
ACCCCCACGGCGGCAGAAAGTGTCGTTGAGGCCTTCATGGGACTCAAGGCCAACATCCTGATACAGGAATTCATCAAGGAGGCAGGCGGTGCGGATATTCGCTGCTTCGTGGTCGGCGACAAGGTGGTCGCGGCCATGAAACGTCAGGGCGCTGAAGGTGAATTCCGATCCAATCTGCACCGCGGTGGTTCGGCGACATTGACAAAGTTGACCGCCAAGGAGCGTGCAACGGCAATCAAGGCCGCCAAAACCATGGGCCTGAATGTAGCGGGCGTCGACCTGTTGCGGTCAGCTCGTGGACCGGTTGTCATGGAAGTCAACTCCTCACCTGGGCTGGAAGGCATTGAAACGGCCACCTCACTGGATATTGCAAGCATGCAGATCGAATTCATTGAAAAACATCTGGAAAAAAACGTCAATCCAGCTACCCTAACCAAAACACGAGGCAAGGGCTGATTCATGCGAGACCCCTTCATTCTGGCTGGTCACGAGATTGCCGCTGGCGAAAGACGCCTGGTCAATCTGCCCATGCCTGACCTGAGTTCACAGACTGGCATCCACATGCCGGTACACGTACTTCATGGCAAGCGTAGCGGCCCGGTACTGTTCATCAGCGCCGCCATTCATGGTGATGAACTCAATGGTATCGAGATCATCCGCCAAGTGCTGGCATCAAGGTCACTGAACCGGATAAAGGGGACACTCATTGCTGTACCCGTCGTCAATGCCTATGGCCTGATACATGTCAGCCGCTACCTGCCCGATCGGCGTGACTTGAACCGGGTTTTCCCGGGCTCCGACAACGGCTCTCTGGCGGCACGTCTGGCCAAACTGTTCATTCAGGAAATCGTGTCCGTGTGCACGCATGGGATCGACCTGCACACCGGTTCCGGCCATCGAACGAACCTGCCACAGATACGCGCAGACCTGGATGACCCGGAAACCGAACGACTGGCCAGACAGTTTGGTGTCCCTGTGATGCTGAACTCGTCAGTGCGTGACGGCTCCCTGCGTGGTTCGGCCAGTGAGATGGGCATCCCCACCCTGCTGTACGAGGCGGGCGAAGCACTTCGCTATAACGACATGGCCATACGAGCCGGCGTAAGCGGCATTCTGAACGTCATGCGCGCTCTGGACATGCTGCCTGCCACACGCTCATCCCGTGGCAAGGTGAAGGATCCGTTCGTCGCTCGCAGCAGTCGCTGGCTTCGAGCCCCGGAAAGCGGCATGTTCCGAGCCACTGTCGGCCTGGGAGCCCAAGTCTCCAAGGGCGATATCGTGGGGCATATTGCCTCTGCCGCGGAAGGCATTCGACATGAGATTCGCTCTCTGCACGACGGTGTCATCATTGGCAGAATGGAGCTTCCCGTTGTTCATGAAGGCGACGCCGTCATGCACCTGGCAAGATTCAGTGATGATATTGACGAAGTGGGTAGTCACGTCGAGCTGTTTCAACAGGATCATGGAAACGTTGACTGACAGAATTCGGTAGCAAACAGCGTCGGTGATTCGCTGACATCCTCTCGCTGGTTTCTCCAGCGAGTCAGGACTGCTATCCTGACACCCACCGAACACAGCTTTCCCTTGAATCGTCAGTGCTGCGTTGATGCCGGTGACTGACGCACGACAATCTCATCTCATGTCTCCCACACTCGCTCTGCAGCAATCCAGTACCCACGCCTGGCAATCCATTGCACAACATGCCTTCTGCCGGGAACTTGCCGAAGGCACACTGCCCCGGGAGCGTATGGCCGAGTACCTCATTCAGGATTATTCGTTCATCGACGGTTTCGTGCGTCTGGCCGCGACTGCCATCGCCCATGCACCTTCCTTGAAGGATTCGGTGCCGCTGGCGCAGTTTCTGGCCGTCCTTACCGGTCCCGAGAACACCTACTTTCTTCGCTCTTTCGAGGCACTGGATGTGGCCGAGAACAGCTGGAGTGAACCCGCTCTGTGGCCCGTGACGCAGGAATTTCAGGCCATCATGACGGAGGCACGATTGTCAGGTTCCTACGCGCGCATGATGGCCGTACTGGTGGTCGCCGAGTGGAGCTACCTGGAATGGGCAACGCCTTTCAACCCGCCGGCAGAGACACTGCCCTTCTACTTCTCGGAGTGGATCAGCTTGCATGCCGGTCCGGATTTCGAAGGCGTCGTGGCTTACCTGCGCGAGCAACTGGATTCGGTCTGGACGACACTCGACGAGAAAGAACAATCTCTGGTGGCGGACATCTTCGCCCGTACAGTGGCTCTTGAGCAGCGGTTTTTCGATCAGTCCTATCAGGGCTGAAAACCAGAAACTGAATACCCATTCAGCCGCCGGAATGCCGCCTGTTGCAGGCCACAGGCAGCACCACTCTTCAGCTCAGGTTTATCTGAATGGCGTATCGCCCCACGTATCCCTGAACGAGGGTAGTACCGAACCGTCATAGCCAATGTGAGGTTCGGCATGCCACAGCGCGTTGAGAATCGCCTCTTCGGTCGCTTCAACGGCTGCCTTGAAGAAAAGATCCAGCCGACTCTCGCACAGGCGACTGGTCGCAAAGACATCCTGCGACCCACGCTCGACGACATTGGCCGTGGAGAATGCCAGTGCAATATCACCGCTGCCATGCCCGTAGTGACTCCCCAATCTGCCCAGGGCTGCGCCACTGCGACGACTCAGCCGAGTCAGTTGTCGAGAGTCCAGCGGTGCATCGCTGGCCATCAGCACGATGATGGAGCCTTTCTCGGATGGCTCATCAAGCTCAGGGCGGGCCTTTTCCGCTAATGGCAAATGACTGCCGAATACTCGCAATTCCGATGGCTGACCGAAGTTGGACAGCACCAGAATACCAAGCGTAAACGAACTTCCACCGGGCAAATGAACAAGCCTTGAAGCCGAACCGATACCGCCGGCAAAACCGAATGTACGCATGCCACTACCGGCACCCACGGTTCCCTGCGTGACCTGGCTGCACGCAGCCTGCACGGCATCCGTCGCATCCTTCTCGGTCACAGCCAGAGCCTGAATGTCATTGACCTGACCATCGTTGCATTCCAGTACCAGCGGGTTGACCGTTGCGCTGGCACGGCCAATGTCCGGATTCTCCCGGATCGCCTGCCTGATCAACGCGCTGGCACAGGCGGGCACTCCAAAGGTATTGGTCAGGAGAATCGGCGATTCTATCTCCCCCAGCTCCTGCAGCTGGACCAGCCCCATGCTCTTGCCGAATCCGTTAAGCACACTGGCGCCCGCAGGTACCGGTCTCTCATAAAGATTACCGCCATGAGGCAGCACGGCCGTGACTCCGGTACACGCCGTCCCCTGATGAATGGAAACCTGCCCGACCTGCACACCGGGCACATCAGTAATCGAATTGTGTTCACCCGTCGGCAGTCGCCACCAGTGCCGATCTTTCAACGTTTGACGCATCCAACCGCTCAAGCTTCAGGAATCCGGCACAGTCTAAACCGGCCGGTCGCTTCATGCCTATTCCCCTGGTGATCCAGCCACATCACACCATGGAGAATCATTCGGTCAACTTGTGGTCGAAGATGAGAACTGGAGCCGTCCGATCATCTATTTATGGCTTGTCGCCGTATACGATCAGGACCGCACCGTTGGCGCAGCATTCACCTATACCACTGACACCATTTCCGATGGAGAACAAGCAGATGAGTAACAAACACCTGACGTCCACCACGCTGGGGATTCAACCTGACGCCGGCCGCAGACGTTTGCTGGCAGCCTCTGTCGCACTGCCGGTTGCAGCGACCGTGTTTGCAGGCCTGAAGAATGTCCGAGCCGATGGTCACAGCGGCGAAGCACAGCCCAATGCCATCAAGAACACCTTCACGATGGGTGATCTGGAAGTCTCAACCCTGTTGGCAGGCACACGCACGGTAGAAGCCCCGCAGAGCATCTTCGGCATGAATGTGGATGAGGAAGAGTTCAAGGCGGTCAGTGAAGCCAACTTCCTGCCGGTCGACAAGGCACAATTCTTCTTCACGCCGACTGTCGTTCGAACCGGCTCCGAGGTTGTACTGTTCGACACGGGATTGAACGCCGCGGGCATCACCGCCCCTCTGGCCGCTGCCGGAATCTCACCTGAGGAAGTGACAATCGTTGTCCTGACCCATATGCACGGTGATCATATCGGCGGATTGACGGGCGAAGACGGAACCCCCACTTTCGCCAACGCACGGTATGTCGCCGGACAAGTCGAATACGATGCCTGGGCCAAGATGGATAACGATGGGTTCAAGGCCAAGGTGCAACCGCTGGCCGAGAAAATGGAATTCATTGGTGATGGCGACTCGGTCGTGTCCGGTATCAGCGGCATGGCGGCAACAGGACACACACCTGGGCACATGATGTACATGCTCGAATCCGGTGGCAAGCAACTCGCTCTGGTCGCTGACACTGCCAACCATTATGTCTGGTCGCTGGCCTACCCGGAGTGGGAAGTGAAGTTCGACATGGACAAGGCCAAGGCGGCGGCGACCAGAAAGAAAGTGTTCGATATGCTGAGCGCCGACAAGATCCCATTCGTGGGCTATCACATGCCATTTCCCGGAATGGGATACGTGGAGACTCGCGGTGAAGGTGGGTATCGCTATGTACCGACCAGCTATCAGATGATGCTGTAAGTCTTTCTCTGCGAGGACTTACGCGGACAAGACAACGTTGACAGTCGCATCATGGCGGCACACTCCTGATGAGTGTGCCGCCTTTTACTTTTGAGTGACGGCGATCAGGCGGCCAGATTTTCCGGCTCAGCGCTATCGTC
>CBDUIJ010000405.1:0-4774 GCA_965367215.1 uncultured Granulosicoccus sp. | reverse complement strand
GCCGGATATTTCAGCGTTGGTGATAACGGTCACGTAGTCATTACCGACCCTGACAATCCCGATGGACCGCGTGTGTCGCTGCTCACGGTCATGGAAGGTCTGCGCGAACGCGGACTGGAACCGCCCGTATTGCTGCGCATAGAGAACATCCTGGATCACCGAATCAAGGTGATCAATGAAGCCTTCACACGAGCCATGCAGGATGCCGGCTACCTGAATCGCTACCGCGGCGTGTTCCCTATCAAGGTCAACCAGCAGCGTCATGTCATTGAAGAGATTGCCCGTGCAGGCAAGGAATTCAATCATGGTTTTGAAGCCGGCAGCAAAGCGGAACTGCTGATTGCCATGGCCTCCCTGGAGAGTCATGCCAGTCCCATCATCTGCAATGGTTTCAAGGACGCTGAATTCATCCAGCTCGGCCTGTATGCACGAAAGCTCGGCATCGACTGCTTCTTCGTGGTGGAGAATCCGACCGAGGCCCGCATCATCATCGAACAGAGTCGTCTGCTGGACATTCGTCCACTGATTGGCGTGCGCGTCAAACTCTCTACCCGTGTCGATGGACACTGGCAGGAAGACAGTGGGGATCGCAGCATTTTCGGTCTGTCCACCACGCGTTTGCTCGAAGTGGTCGACCTGCTGAAAGAGGCAGACATGCTCGACTGTCTGAAGCTTTTGCATGCCCATATCGGCTCGCAGATTCCCAATATCATGAATGTGCGCGCCGGGGTCTCCGAGGCCTGCCGCTACTACGCCGACCTGGTTCGTGAAGGCGCTCCCATGGGTCATATCGACATGGGTGGCGGCCTGGCGGTGGATTATGACGGCAGCCAGAGTAACTGGACGCACAGCATGAACTACCAGTTGAACGAATACTGTGCCGATATCGTCGACAGCATCATGGAAGTACTGGACCCCATGGAGATCTCCCATCCGGAGCTCATCACGGAATCCGGCCGTGCCACAGTTGCATATTCATCAGTACTGCTGTTCGACATTCTGGATGTGACTGACAGCAATCCATTGCCGAATGAAATCCTGAAGGAACAGGCTGAATGGCAGGATCCCAGTGCCGACAGTGAAGAGCCAAGAGCATTGGGTGAAGACCCACAGATTTCGCGACTGTTGGAAGTCCGGGATATCGTCAGCCCGAACAATCTGCAGGAGTGCTTCAACGACGCCAACTTCTATCGCGAGGAATTGCGCGATCGTTTCCGTCGCGGCCATTGCACCTTGCGCGCGATGTCCCTGGCCGACAATACGTATTTGCAGATCATTGCGCGTATCCGTGAGGAGCTGCCCAATGCAGCGAGAGTGCCTGCTGTTCTGCAAGACCTCTCCGAAAGCACATCCGATATCTACTACGGCAATTTCAGCATATTCCAGTCATTGCCCGATACCTGGGCGATCGATCAGGTCTTTCCTGTTACACCAATACACCGTCTCGACGAAGAGCCGGACCGTACGGCATTCATTGCCGATATCACCTGCGACAGCGATGGCAAGATCGATCATTTTGCCGATCCCAGTGGCCAGTACCCCACCTTGCCGCTGCATCAGGTACGCAAGGGCGAAGACTACTTCCTGGGTGTCTTTCTGGTAGGTGCCTATCAGGAGACGCTGGGCGACCTGCACAACCTGTTCGGCGACACCAATGTTGCCAGCATCCGGGTTCGCGACGACGGTTCGATCCATTTCGAACGCGAACTGCACGGTGACACCATTGCAGATGTACTGAGCTATGTTGAATACCAGCCTGCTAACCTGCTGGAGTCTTTCCGCCATGTGGCAGAACGGGCTGTTCGTTCGGGCCATCTGACGGTTACCGAGAGACGTACCATCGTGAAGAGTTTTACAGAGAGTCTCGCCGGTTACACGTATTATGAGAACATCTAGATTTGGCGGATGCCGTTGTGGCAACCAACACCTAACAATCACTCAGGAGCCAGCATGTCCAAGGTTGTAATAATAGGCGCAGGTGGTGTCGGCGGCGTTGTCGCTCACAAATGTGCTCAACTCGCCGACGTTTTCCATGAAATCGTTCTGGCCAGCCGAACCGTATCCAAATGCGACGCCATTGCGGCGCAACTGGATCGGCCCATTCGTACAGCCACTGTCGATGCCGACGATGTACCGGCCATGGTCGAATTTCTCAAAGCGGAGAAACCTGACCTGCTGATCAACGTGGCACTGCCATATCAGGATCTGCATCTGATGGATGCCTGTCTGGAGGCCGGTGTGCATTACATGGACACTGCCAACTACGAGCCGCCCGATGATGCCAAGTTCGAATATCACTGGCAGTGGGCTTATCAGGACAAGTTCAAGGAAGCTGGCCTGATGGCACTGCTGGGCTGTGGATTCGATCCGGGCGTCACCGGTATCTTCACGGCTCACGCCAAGAAACATCATTTTGACCGTATCGACTACCTGGACATCATCGACTGCAATGCCGGTGACCACGGCCAGCCGTTTGCCACCAACTTCAATCCGGAAATCAACATCCGTGAAGTTTCTGCCAAGGGTCGTTACTGGGAAAATGGTGCCTGGCAGGAAACCGATCCCTTGTCAGTACGTCATGTCTTCGATTTCCCGGAAGGTATCGGGGAGATGCCCATGTACCTGATGTACCACGAAGAACTGGAATCACTGACCACACACTTGCCCGAGATCAAGCGTGCACGCTTCTGGATGACATTTTCAGACAACTACCTGAAGCATCTGGAAGTACTGGAAAACGTAGGGATGACCCGTATCGATCCTGTCGAATTCAATGGCCAGCAAATCGTGCCTTTGCAGTTCCTGAAGGCCCTGCTGCCTGATCCATCCAGCCTCGGTCCGTTGACCAAGGGCAAGACCTGCATTGGCTGCCTGATTCGTGGTGAGAAGGACGGCAAGCCGAAGCAGTACTACATCTACAACATCAGTGACCACGAAGCCTGCTACGCCGAAGTGCAGTCACAGGCCATCTCCTACACCACAGGGGTGCCTGCCATGATCGGCGCCAAGATGATGCTGGAAGGCCACTGGATGCAACCAGGAGTCTGGAATGTAGAGCAGATGGACCCAGATCCATTCATGGCCGACTTGAACAAGTATGGTCTGCCCTGGGTCGAGACCACACCGGAAACTGTCAGCCTCGACTGACACGATGGTGCAAGGCAGGTTCACGAGTGCGACTTGTGAACCTGCCCTGGATTTCCAAAGCCCTACTCGGACAAGCTTCCCACCTTGACAGACAACCCCTTCCTCAAATTCGACGCCCGACGTGTACCGTCGCCCTGTTTCGTGGTGGACAAGGCCGGTGTCGAGGCCAATCTGGCCATCCTGAAACACGTTGCCGATGAAAGCGGTGCGCATGTACTCTCGGCGCTGAAGGCGTTTTCCATGTGGCATCTGGCACCGCTTGTATCGCAATACCTGCACGGTATCTGTGCCAGCGGTGTTCATGAAGCGCGACTGGGTCGGGATTACTACGACGGCGAAGTTCACGTCTTCTCGGCGGCCTACTCGGCCAGCGACATGCAGGAGCTGCTGCCGATTGCGGACCACCTCGTATTCAACTCCTTCAATCAGTGGCGCCGCTTTCGGGATGACGTCAAGGCAGAGCAGAAAAAGCGCCCGCAGCTGAAGGCAGGCTTGCGTATCAACCCGGAACACTCCGAAGGCACAACCCCCATCTATGACCCCTGTGCGCCGGGCTCACGGCTTGGAATTGCCCGTGCTCAGTTCGAGGCGGACGAGCTCGACGGTATCAGCGGACTGCACTTCCATACGCTCTGTGAGCAGGATGTCCCTCCCCTGGCTCGCACCCTGGCAGCTGTTGAAGCAGGTTTTGGTGATGTACTACCGCAAATGGAATGGGTCAACTTCGGCGGTGGTCACCTGATCACGGAGCCAGGTTATCAGGTAGACGAACTGATTCAGCTGATCCGTGACTTCGCTGAACGTTATCAAGTACAGGTGTATCTGGAGCCAGGAGAAGCGGTGGCCATTCACACCGGTGTACTGGTGTGTGAAGTGCTGGATATTGCAGACACCGAGTTTCATCAGACCATTCTCGATACATCCGCTACCTGCCATATGCCCGATACGCTGGAAATGCCTTATCGACCCTTTGTACTCGAGTCGGGAGAAGCCGGCGAACTGGCGCATACCTACAAACTAGGCGGTATGACGTGCCTGGCAGGTGATGTCATCGGCGACTACAGCTTCGCCAAGCCCCTCGAGATCGGTGACCGTCTGATGTTTGATGACATGTCGCATTACACCATGGTCAAGACAAGCACCTTCAACGGCATTCCCCTGCCCGCCATTGCCGTGTGGGATTCACGCACTGATGAGCTGGAAATCGTTCGCGAGTTTGGCTATGAGGATTTTCGTCAGCGATTGTCCTGATGGCGCGCGTGTTCGTTGCTTGCGAGGTACCAAACGGTAACTGCTTCACGTTCGCCTGGCTCTAGCGTCTGTAGGGAGGTAATTCAACTAAGTCTGGCCTCCGCCGATAGCAAGGCGTGGATATGCAGAAAATGCATGCCTCGAGGAATGCCCTGCCTGGCAAAACGTCAACGTAACGTTACTTGATCAACGCTGTTGCCCGATCAAGCTGTTTGCAATGGCTCTGGTGCAAGGTCTTCCTGATCTGACTGCTGTCGACCGGCCTTGGCGAATTGATGAAAAAGAAGCTGAACAACAGCACACAACGACGGACAGATGCTTTCAAGCTGGAAGCACTGGAACCGCGGCTGCTGTTTTCTGCTGATGCGGTTAGCCT
>CBDUIJ010000404.1:0-4792 GCA_965367215.1 uncultured Granulosicoccus sp. | reverse complement strand
TCGAACGTAATAATCTGTTGCATTGCAGTTAGTTGGGTACTAAGACCTCTGGATGGACCGCTCTCTCTGCTAGACTCCGGCGCATTCCAGTGGCAGTACCTGTCGGCGCAAGCAGCTCATCGGCTGAAAACCGGTGGTTTGCAAGAAAAAGCATTTTCCAGGCAGACAGTCTAGTAGGTTAATTCACACCCATGAGGTTCATCGTCATCTCGTCTTACACAGCAGGTCGGCAGGTATTGTCTCTTGTCTCAACCATCACGCGCCTGCGCACCACTCATCCGGTTGCCGCCTGCGCCTCTCGCTCGATGAGAACTGTTGGACGACGTCGCGCGCCATTGCTGGCGGCTGCCGGTCTGCTTGCGCTGCTGGCTGGCTGTGACAGCGATCTGCGTACCGATGTGGACGAGGGCAACAACCCCGGCAACGTCGGTTCTCTGCCCCCTACCGGCAGCAACGGCAGCACCTCCAACGAGCTGTTGACCCTGCAGATCGGTAACGGTGCCATCGAATTGCAGGAAGGCGCTACCAGCGGTGTCAGCATTCCCGTCAGCATCGTGCGCCAGTCAGGCGCGCCCGCCACCGTGCAGCTCTCGGCAGAACTGCAGGATCCGACCCAGGAGCAATACACCTCGTTATCGTTTTCCGATGCCTCTCTGTCCGCCAGTGAGACGTCCAGCACACTGACCATGCAGCTGGCCATTGGCGCTCGGCCCATCCAGCCGCAGGTCCGGACCCTGATCGTGACCGCCAGTGATGGCACGACCCCCATCCTGAGTACTGCCATCGACTTCACTGTCAGCCCGACCGAGCTGCCCGACGTCTACCTGCTGGTCGGCCAGAGCAACATGGTGGGCTTCAGCGAAGACAACAGCAAGCGCGCCGAGCCGGGCGAGCCGGATGCGCCGAATGATCGCATCCTGCAGCTCAATGTCACCGGTAATGATGGTGAGCACTTTTCCACAGACGCCGACTTCACCGATCCGGCCAGCCTGTACGTCGAAGGCATGCCACTGACACCTGCTCTGGACCCCTTGCATGATGGTTTCGACACGACACTGGGCGGCAAGGCAGGCCAACGCATCGGCCCGGCACTGTCCTTCGCCAAACAAGCCCTGAACGACACCAACGCCGACATCTACCTGGTGCCGGCTGCCTGGCCTGACACCGGTTTCTGCAAACGTGAGACCAACCGTCTGCCGGGTGTTGGCTGGAACGCGACCCCGAAGAACAATCCCGCACTGGCCGGCACCTTGCTGTATCAGCGAGCCGTCGAGCGTGCCAATATCGCACTGAGCGAGACCAATGGCATTCTGCGAGGCATTCTGTGGCATCAGGGTGAGGCCGATTCGGATGACATCAACTGCGCAGAGACCTACGCTGCCAACCTGGCAGAACTGGCCAGCGCCCTGCGCACCAATATTCAACAGGATGCTCGCGGCGCCATTGCGCGCGGCGCCGATGCCGAGATACCGTTCATTGTCGGCACCCTGTCTCAGGGCTCGGACAGCCGTGGCGACCAGATGCCCTTCAGCGATGGCAAACTGCTGGTGGACAATGTGCTGCGTGACATTGCCAGCCTGGTGCCCCTGTCGGATGTGGTGATCAATGACGATCTCGTCCCCCCGGGCTATGCCTGCGGTGAGGGCTCCTGCATACACTTCGGTGCCGCCGCCTATCGTGTGATGGGCCAACGTTACTACGAAGCAATCACCCGCCTGCTGCCTGCCAATTGATGGCATAGCTCACAAATTCTACTAAGCTCTCGTTTCGGTTGGCTTTTTTATTGCTCACAGACTGAAACGGTTCAATCTTACCGAAGCGCGCCATGTATAGGCTTGGCGCTTGCTTAACCTACCCGATGACTAGTGTGATTACCCTCCCGATAAAAATGACCAAGCTGTTGCGCCTCGCCCTGCTCTCAGCCTCTGTGCTGCTGGCCAGCTGCAGTGACGAGCTGTCGACCGAGAATGTCGGCGACAACAAGGTGCCCACCGGCGATTTCGCGCTGCAGGCAGTTACTGATGATCTGCAACTGGTCGAAGGCGACCAGAACGGTTTACGCATTCCGCTGACCCTGAATCGCAGCAATGGACATTCCAAGGATGTCGAGCTGAGCGTTGCCGGTATTTCCAGTGCCGACGCTGCCTTCGTCAACAGCAGCTTCAGTGAGTCCACTCTGAGCGCCGGCAGCACTGCCAGCGAACTGGTCCTGCGACTGAACATCGCCGATCTGCCGATTCTGGAGCATGAGCGCGAATTCATGGTGACTGCCAGCGATGGTACCGATAGCCATGAGCTGCTGCTGCGGGTTGATGTCACACCCGTTGACGCACCGGATGTGTATCTGCTGGTCGGCCAGAGCAACATGGTGGGCTTCAGCGGTGATGGCACGCGCCAGGCCTATCCCGGTGGCGCTGATGAAACCCATCCGCGCATCAAGCAGCTGAACGTCAGCAAGAACGATCGACAGGACATCTTCCTGACGCAGGCCGATTTTGTGTCTCCAGCCAAGAACGTCGTGGCCCCCGGCATCACGACCGCAGAGGATCCACTGCATGTGCCTCTGGACCCGTCCAATACATCCGGCAAGGACCTGGAGTACATCGGACTGGGTCTGAGCTTTGCCAAGGAAGCTCTGAACGAGACATCACGTGACATCGTGCTGGTACCTGCTGCCTGGTCCGGCTCGTCATTCTGCAAGGTTGAAGACGGTCAGGACGGCCCCAATGGCCAGTGGAACGCTCAGGCAACCAACGATCCTGAACTGGGTAACACCTGGCTTTTCGATCGAGCCGTTGCTCGTGCCAACCTGGCGCTGGCAGAAACCGGTGGTATCCTGCGTGGCATTCTCTGGCACCAGGGCGAGTCCGACTCGAACGAGCGTTGTGGTGAGAGCTACGAGCAGAACCTTGAACGCCTGATTTACCAGATGCGCATGAGCATCAATGCCGATCTGCGTGGTGGTGATCTGCGTCGAGCTGACAGCAACATTCCATTTGTTATCGGCACCATGTCTCGCGGTATCGATGAACGCGGCGACCTGTCCGAATTCCCGCCAAGCAAGCAACTGGTGGATATGGCGCATCGCAACATGCCCAACCAGGTCCCGTTCACGGCCGTGTCCAACCATGATGATCTGACGCCAGCCAACGGCTACCCTTGTGGTAATACCACCTGTATTCACTTTGGCGCTGCCGCCTTGCGTGAAATGGGTGTGCGCTATCATGACGCCCTGCTGCGCGCAGCAGCGGGTTCCTGAGTACGAGACAGCAGGCAGGCGACTCGTTGACATACGCTATGGTAACTGGCCAGCCTGTCTATACAGCTGGCCAGCTGCTATAACTCCACTATAGCCGACCCTTGCCGATAACTGTCTGATGAGACTGCATGCCCTCCAATACCTGCGCGCTGTTGCGGCGCTGGCCGTGGTGTATAGCCACACGGTCATCCAGGTTGCGGACTATGAACAGTACCTGACAGAGGCCGGCAGTTTCGGCGTGGATATCTTCTTCGTGATATCCGGCTTCATCATGATATTCATCTCGAAGCCCGGCGACAGACCGGTGAGCTTCCTGAAAAACCGGATTCGTCGGGTTGTACCCCTGTACTGGTTCTTCACCTTTCTGATGGCAGCCATTCTGCTGTTGATGCCAGGTGTCTTCAAGGCCACTGTATTCGACCTGCAGGCGCTCCTGCTCAGCCTCGGCTTCATTCCCTTCTGGAGTCTGGCGCATCCGCATGAAGCCTGGCCGATTCTGGCCCCGGGCTGGTCGCTGAATTTCGAGATGTACTTCTATCTGATATTCGCCATCTCCCTGTTACTGGCTGAACGCTACCGCATTGCATTCATCACACTGATCATCACCGGCGTCTTTGTGCTGGCCTCGTACTTCAATGACGGCCAGTCAGCCATGGCCTTCTTCTTCAGCAAGTCGCTGGTGTTCGAATTCATTCTCGGCATGTTGCTGGCTGTGGCCTGGAAACGCGGCTTTCGCCTGCCGCCATCAACTGCCGCCTGGTTGTTGCTGGTCTCCACTTGTGTGCTGCTGATCAAGTTGCCCCTGCCTCGCATCTTCGAATACGGCCTGCCCTCCTTTTTCATTGTCATGGCCTGCCTGTATGTGCGCATCGGCGAGCACCGCTGGGGCGTGCTGTTGGGAGACGCCTCCTATGCGCTGTACCTGAGTCATATATTCACGCTCGGCATTCTGCGTAAGTTCGTGGCCCCCATCCTGGGTGAGGGACAAGTGGCCGCCTGGCTGTTTGTCGGTATCTCTCTGGTGGTCTGCGTACTTGTCAGCATCGTGATACACAAGTACATCGACAACTGGCTGCTGCGCACCGAACGCTTGCAGTGGGGCAGCAAGCAGGCAGCCGCTACCAGCAAGGCGTGACGTTCATGCCTGCCAAGGCCATGGCATGGATCAACGACGACATTTGTCGTTTGCGAGCCAGAAGCGCTCACGCAGGAGTCACTCCGGCATGAGCGATGAGGAGGAGGCAAACTCCAGATTCAAGGCGCTGTTCGCATTACCAGCGGAACACAGCCTGACCCTTTCAGGAACCCGCAAGGAATCCCGCAATGGCAGCGAATACGAATCACACTGGCTCGAGGAACACGATGCCGGGGAGCAGTTGATAGCCCGCTTTCGCACCTGGACGCGCAAATCGCTTCGCCCGCCTTACAGCAAACAGATTGGTTGGGAACGCTACTCACTCAAGGGTGAGCTACTGGATCGTGAAGTCAGGTATTCACGACGTCCCGACACGGATTATCTGCACTGAGCCTGCG
>CBDUIJ010000403.1:0-4793 GCA_965367215.1 uncultured Granulosicoccus sp. | reverse complement strand
GGTGTTGATGGTGATCTACTTCAGACATGCTCATGGTTTGATCATATTGCCAATTCTTTACACTGTCAAGAGTTTGGATTGAAGTTGACAGCCAATCCAGCCGCAGATAGTGCGTGTGGTTCGGGGGATGTCAGCGAAGTTGACGGCAGCGTGGCTAAGCAGATTCAATGGACAAGGCGCAACTTCGTCTCATCGGAATTCTGGCAAGATGGTTCATTTACTGCGCTTGCTCGCGCATTTTGCGCGATATCGGTGCAAAGACAGCTAGCGAAAGGCTCGTGACGATTGCCTTGACGCAAATAAGTGTATATTCTGTCCGCTCAAAACTAACATACTAGTTTACAAGTTACCCATAGGAGTCAGATATGACTAAACCCGTTATCGGTTTCATCGGCCTCGGCCTGATGGGCAGCAACATGGTTGAATGCCTGCAGAAGAACGGCTTTCAACTGAATGTCATGGACCTCAACAAGGATGCCGTTGCAGCCGTTGTTGCGCGTGGCAATGCCACCGAAGTCACCTCGCCTGCCGAACTGGCTGCTGCCAGCGACATCGTCATGCTCTGCCTCACCACCTCTGCCGTGGTTGAAAAGCTGGTCTATGCCGACGATGGCATTCTCGCCGGCATCAAGGAAGGTAGTGTGCTGATCGATTTCGGTACCTCCATCCCAGCGTCCACCCGCAAGATCGGCGCGGATCTGGCCAAGAAAGGCGCTGGCATGGTCGACGCACCACTGGGTCGCACACCCGCTCACGCCAAAGACGGCTTGCTCAACATCATGGCTGCAGGCGATCAGGAAACCTTCGACAAGGTGAAGCCGGTTCTTGACGTGCAAGGTGAGAACATCTTCTATCTGGGCGCACTCGGCGCGGGTCACACCACCAAGCTGATCAACAACTTCATGGGCATGACCACCGTCTGCACCATGTCACAGGCATTCGCCGTGGCAGATCGGGCGGGCGTTGATCGTCAGCAACTCTTCGAGATCATGTCTACAGGCCCGTCCAATTCCCCATTCATGCAGTTCTGCAAGAACTACGCAGTAGACGGCGTGAGCGACCTGGGCTTCTCCATCGCCAATGCCAACAAGGATCTGGGCTATTTCCTCGAGATGGCCAAGGACCTGGGTACTCGGGCTCAAATTGCCGAAGGTACTTCTGCCAACCTCCAGGCTGCTCTTGATGCCGGTATGGGCGATGGCAATGTTCCTGAAATCTTCGACTACTTTCTCAAGCTCGAGAAATAAGTCGAACGACTGCTGTCAATGAGCTTGCGCGCCGATTCCATTATCGGCGTTCGAGCCTCTACAGTTTGTTGCCTGTTTCGAGGTTGATACCGCCAGACTGGACCAGCATCATCGGAACATTGACATTCAACTACCTGGAGCGCAATACGATGTTTGTACACAATGAAGAGATCGCACTGGAAGCAGCCAGCGAAGGCATAACTCGCAAGGTGCTGGCCCACTCAGACAACATGATGTCCGTGGAAGTGCATTTTGAAGAAGGCGCAGTTGCCGCCATGCATAACCATCCGCATGAGCAGCTGACCTATGTACTGTCCGGTGAATTCGAGTTCACGATCGGTGATGAAACCCAAGTGGTCAAGGTAGGCGACACCATGTACAAGGAACCCAACATCATGCACGGTTGCCGTTGTGTGAAAGCGGGCGTGCTGCTCGACACTTTCACACCGACGCGTCAGGATTTCCTGCAGAAGTGAAGCGCGGTTGCCCGGTATCGTCAGCGCACGTAGTCAGGGCAACAGCAATATCTCGAAATAACGGCCTCCTGGCTGACGTGCCGCACGTGGCCGCAGCCAGGAACTCTACCGCCCTCGCCTGACACTCGGCGCGGAAGACCGGCAACATCAGGCTTCGGGGCTAGCCTTGCAGATGCCTTGCCAGCCAGATCGTATGCTTCGTCCCCTTGCTGCCGTGAGCAAAAACGGACTTCTCCGACACCCGCAGCCCGCCCTTGCGCAGTTGCCGGGCAAAGCCTGAATCAGGGGTTGCAGACCAGTAGGCCAGCACCCCATCGGAAGTAATGCGAGCGCAGGCGCAGGCAATGCCTTCCGGCGAATAGAGCCAGTTGTTGCTGGTCGAACTGAACGCTTCCGGGCCATTATCGACATCCAGCGCAATGACGTCGTAACGTGTATCCGTGCTACGCAGCAGATCACACACGTCCCCGTGATACACCGTCGTGCGAGCATCGTTCAACGGGTAATCGGAATAACTGCCCAAAGGGCCCTTGTTCCATTCAACGACTTCCGGCACCAGTTCAGCCACGACGACTTTGGATTTCGCGCCGGTCGCAGCCAGCACGGCAGCCAGCGTGAACCCCATGCCCAGACCACCGATCAGCACATTGACGGCCTCCGTGCTCTTGAGCAGCTCACAGGGCAGCGTGCCGAGGGCATCTTCGGAACCATGTTTGCGGGTGGACATCAACTCGCCCTTGCCGGCAATGACGATAGTGCAGTCGTCCTTGCTCTGATACAGCTTCATCACGCTGTCACTACCGGGTATGACAGCCTGTCCTGAAAGAGTACGTTTCATGTGTTGATCAATTGCAAGGGGGTAAGGTGGAGTGCTTGGGCGTTATCGACAGGACTGTCTGGCCGCATCCAGATTCTTCGACTTGAGCAACCAGTCGAAATTCAGCTCATTGGTAATGGAGCATACCGTGTCCGTATCACCGGTGTAGTCCACACCGAATACGGCTTTGCCAGCCTCCACGAACGGCGTCAGCATATCGCACTCTTCGTATTGAACGCACTGTTCATTCAGGGCCCAGTCGAACCATGGCTCCAGTTGCGACACTTGTTCCAGGTCGTTCTTGAGACCGATAGACAGACCTCTGGCGTGCGCAGCATCGGCAAGCCAGATGTTGAAGCGAAGCTGGTCTTGCGCATTCAGAGGAAAGCCGCTTTGATTGGTATACGCGTCAACGTTGTCCGGCTCGACGCCATCACAACCCTTCGACACCGCCAGATCAAGCCTGGCGGACAGGATGGGCGTCAGAGCAGCAAGCGCCCGGATATCCAGCCAGCGCTCACCCGGCCAGCCATTACCAAGTCCCTTCACGCTGTCCGGGTAGGCCTCGGCATCTGAGCGCCAGTCTTCGAAACTCCCGGCACTGAAATAACAGATGACCGCAATATCGCGTGCATGCAGTTCATCAATGGTGGCCTGCGGTGTATCGAATAGATCGATATCGTACATCTCGACCACAAACGAGGTATCGATGCGGCCGCTGAGTTGCCACTGCCAGGAGGTGCCCGGTGCGGGTGACCATATTGGTGTTGTCGACAGGCTCTGAGGCGTAGCGACCGTCTCAGGTGCCAGAGTTGTGGATTGAGCTGCCGCTACCTGATTCGCAACAGACAGGATGATACCGAGCAGGTTTGCCGCCAGCACCCACTGGCGCTTGAGTGTTCGCCAACACGCTGAAACGGCTTCACCGCACTGCCATACAGATATCACGACATTGCTCCATTGCATGCAAGAGGATTCATGACATGGATTCCCGCGAAGAAAACGACGATCGTTCCTGCATCAACACCATCAGACATTCCCCTCTCCAAACAGTCACGGAGACTGCAAGCAACTGACTTTGCACCCTATTCCAGCTGCGCTACCATGATGTCTCTTTCATCATCGAGAAAGATTTCATGCACGGATCCATTGAAATTCAAACTCACGAGGAGACGAACTTGCAAAACACTGCATCCGGACGACGAACTCGTCACGGCAGAAAACGTCAGCATCTTGCTGCCCTGATTGTGTGTTCCCCGCTATTACTGACTGCACAGATGGCGACCGCCAACTGCGCACCTGACGATGCCAATGCCGATTACATCGACACTGACGGTGATGGTTTTGACGACAATCTCGTTGCTACCGACTCCACCGTCGTCGCAGGCTCGCTCAGTTGTGACAGTCGCCTGGCAAGCGGCGGCAAACTGGTCAAGTCGGAAGTAGCCTACACCAGCAGTATCGGCGCCAACAGTATTGTCGTGAAATCGACACTGGGACAGGTTTTCCTGGGCGCGAACTCCCATGTCGATCGTGCCACGCTGGGGGCTCGGGAGGCTGAGGCCATTCTGGGTGCAGGCGCTGTCGTGCTGCCGGGTGCAAGAGTCTTTGCTGCATCCATCGGTACCAATGCGCGACTCAATCGGAATGCCAATGTGAACGGCGGACGCGGTATCGACTTCATGCGCCTTGGCAACAACCTGATACTGGGACAGAATGCGAATATCTCGATACGCAGTCTGGGCGACGATGCGAACATCGGTGCCCGCGTGGAAATCGGCGAAAGCACCAGGGCCGGAAACGGATTCACGATCGGCAACGACAGCCGCTGGGACGATGGCGGTGAAGTCGGCAACAATGTGACCATCGGCAAGCAGGTCAAGCTCAGCGGTGGATTCAATGCCGGCGATGGCGTGGTCATCGACAATGCCAGCATCTTCGATTTCGTGGTCACGGTGGGCAGCAATACGGTCATCGAACGCGCCGTGACGGTCGGAAGCTATACCGACATCGGCAGCAATTCACTGGTCATGAACAACGCTGCCATCGGCCCTCAGGTGACCATTGGCGATCGTGTGCTGATCGGCCGACAATCCAGTATCGGAGAGGGAGCCTCCATAGGCAATGATTCCATTGTCGACGTTGGCGCGACGGTGCCAGCTGGCACCGAGATTCCCGCTGGACATATCTTCACCAGCGATGGCACCGTGTCACCGCTGTCCTGAGTCGCTGTTTACACATCCGGTCAGAGCA
>CBDUIJ010000402.1:0-4799 GCA_965367215.1 uncultured Granulosicoccus sp. | reverse complement strand
TCTCTTCCATCTCGGCATACCAGACGCCGCGATAGGTGTCGGCGCCTTCACGGGCGCGGTACTCGTCTTCACGAGCGATGATGTTGGCCAGTTCGCCAGCGGCCTCGTCGCTCAGATCACCGGTGAGTTGCCCGTATTCCTGCAGTGATTGCTGAATGCGCAGAGCTTTGGCCAGAGGGGTGGCGTTCCACACTCGACCGTAACCGACACCTACCGTAAAACCCGCATTGTCGTCTTCTGCACTGTCCTGAAACGCGTAGTCGGCGGCTCCGAACCAGAAGAGCTTGTCGTTCTTGTCGCTGAAATAGGTATCAGCATTGATACCGATTCCCGCACCATAGTCGTCCTGGGTTTCATCGTCTTCGTTGGGGCCGCGTGACGCGTCGTAATTTGCATCGAAGCGATAGTTCAGAACACGCTCACGTGTACTTTCCTGGCGGTTGTAGAAACCATTCAGCAACGCATCGTAGGACACCTGATCCTGGTTACCGTCATTCGCGTTGGCGTTGAAGTCGATATAAGCTTCGTCGTATTCGGTATCCGGATCAGTGAAATCCGTGAGTTCCAATGCCGTGGCGTAGGGGCTGGCCATTCCCAGAGAGAGCATGGCGGCAACCGCACCTGCGGGACGATAGAAATCGCGAGTGCCAATGAATTTCCGGCCGTTTCCATAATGCAATGACGGCACTGCGGAGGAAGCGATTCTGGAGGTGTTGTCAGGACGTTTCATGTATGCATCTCGGTTGTTGGAAAGTGCAACCAGACTAGCGATACTTGAAATGCTGATTTATCGGTTTGCAAACATGGCAATGGGGTGTGTCATTTTTACAAATTTTCAGGCACTTCCTCCAAACCAGGGGGTGTTCTGGCGTAGATGGCTCACCTCAGTGTTCTGGGTGATGATGTGCTGGGCTTCGTTGAAGCGCTGCTTGATCAGGTCGGTATCGCCATCTTCCTTCTGGCAACTGCAGCTGCAGTCATACAAGCGTTGTAGATGGTCTTGCAGCAACTCTCGGGACGTGCCTGGCCCGGCATACCAGGCGCATTCTGCCAATAGCGCCATGTTGTGCAAGGTGACGTTCCTGTCGGCGGCAACGTACTGTCGCGTCTGGTCAAACATTGCAGCACACAGGCGATGCAGACCAACGGGTTTGAGCTGTACGCGCGTGCGGTGCCAGGGAAAGGGCGTATTGTCTCTGTCGTCTCTGTCGTCTCTGTCGTCTCTGTCGTCTCTGTCGTCTCTGTCGTCTTTGTCTCGTTTGTCTTGCAAGCACTGTTCGTGAGACAGGTATTCCATCAGGGCGGTGCGAAACCAGTTCATGCAACTGATGGCGGTGTAGGGATCATTGATGCCGGGTGACAGTGCCCGGGCAATGACTTCACTGAGTTGCTCGACCAGAAAGAGAACGTTCTGATGTTCGGTACGTTCTTCGCCGGTTGCGAAACATTCACGCAGCTGATCGGCGTCTATTTCCGTGTTGTCGGATGTCCAGACACTGAGCAGGCAATCGTGAGTCGTGGTGAAATCGCCAGGTCTGTAATGGATCATGACCAGCAGTTCCTTGTCTTTGGCCAGGCTGTTCAGTTGTTCCAAATCGATGGTCTGAACGTAGCCGATGGTGCAGGAACTGACCTCGTGGATGACCTTGCCCTCGATGGCCGTGTCGAAGTCGGACGAATCCGTCAGTGGAAGGGCATCTTCCTTTTGCGGAAAAAGCTCTGTCATGCGGCTCTCCAGAGAGCGTCCGATGTCGGCAATGATGTTCTCGATATTGATGGTTTCCGTGATGTGATGGATGAAGAAGATCAGCACGGAAATTGATGCAAAGGTCAGTAGCAGGGCAACGCAAATGCTCAGGATGGGTACGAAGGCGGCAATCTCTTTCCCGGATTCCAGCGTCATGGCACCGTGCACGCTGGTCATCACGGTCAGGCAGTAGACAAAGGTGCCGATGAACGTGCCCAGGGTGTACTGACTACCCTTGTCACGCATGAAGTTGTTGATCAGTCGCGGGCCGTAATTGGAGCTGGCAAAGGACACGGCCACTATCGTGATGGAAAATGTAACTCCTGCAACGCCCAATACGGCTGTGGCGATCGTGCTCAATATGGTGCGGGCGTCGTCGACTGTGGCTTGCATGAACCAGGTGAGCCAGTTCATGGAGTAATTTGTATCCACCCAGCGCATGGTAAAGGCCAGTGCCACTGCGCCGAACACCATGCACATGGGTACGAACCAGTAACTGGCACGAATGTCGAACAGGTATTTGATCAGTCGTGCATGCATGGTCATGGGTGTCGGATAATGAGGCACAGGCAGGAGAGGCTGGCCGGGCAACGGTAGCATTGTGCTGTTGCGCTGAATTTCTACCTTCCGAAATCTACATTGAACACGAATTGATGGTCAATTGTTACAAGAAGGTAGTAAGAGGGTCTCAGTCGCTTTAAGTTGGAGCCAAGATCAATAAGAGATAGTCAAACCATGCCCTTGCCAACCGGACAATCGTCTCTCACAGATTCCCTGAATCGGAGATGGTCGTACGTGTGTGGGCGGATGCAGTCATGAATATTCTGATAGTTGAAGACGACGAGCAAACCCATTCTGCACTGATGAGTCTCATCCGCAGGATGGGTCACAACCCCAGAGGTGCGCGCTCAGGGGTAGAAGCGGTCGATGAGGTGCTCAAGAGTGCACCGCAAGTGCTTATTACCGATTGGGATCTGGGAGAACGTCTGAGTGGCGTGGAAGTCGCGGCTCTGGCACAGAACCGTCGGGAAAACTGCCAGGTGGTATTTTGTTCGGGCAACAACATGGCAGCTCTGCGGCAGCAGACGAAGCATCTTCACAATTGCAGATTCATCAGAAAACCTACGTCGTTGGCGCAGTTGCGACAGGAATTCGCCGCGATACTCGATGTGGCGTGATGGCAACGGGCTGTAAGACCTGATGTCTGCGTCATTCAGCAGTCCGAGCAGACCTTGCCTTGCGTCCTACACGTCAAGCAAGGCAGACATGGACCGGCGCACCTGCGACGGCGCCATCCCGTAGCGTCGCTGAAATGCTCGGCTGAAATGCGCCGGACTGACAAAACCGCAGACATCACTGATTTCGCCGATTGGCATGTCACCGTGAGTGAGCAGCTCATGAGCACGCTGCAGGCGCAGTTGACGGTAATAGCGTGCCGGGCTGGTGTCCAGATGCTGCTGGAAGAGTCGTTCCATGGCTCTGATGGACAGATTGATGTGTTGGGCCAGTGCCTGCTTGCTGACCGGTTCGTCCAGATTGTTGCGCATCAGCCTCAGGGCACTTTGCAGATTGGACGGTAACTCCTCCTGTCCCTGCCGCCAGTTGCGTGGGCGGCTGCCCGGGGAGGCTGTTGTGTCGGCTTTCAGAATCTGCCTGATGGCATGTACGGTCTCGGCTGAATCGTGGCGGCCGATCAGCATCAGCATCAACTCGAATGCGCTACTGGGACCGGCGGCTGACAAGCGGTTGCGATCCAACACCAGTGTATCCGGGCGGATCTGCATCTCTGGGTGTTGTGCTCCAGCTCTGGCGTGATTATCAGGATGCAGCGCGCAACTGTAGCCTGACATGAGGCCGGCATGTGCGACGGCCATGATGCCATTCCAGAGCCCGCCCAGCTGGCTGCCTTGCTGCTCCCGTTGACGCAGCCAATCCGAGAGCCGCGGATTCTCCTCAAGCTCGCAACGATAACCACCGCAGGTCATGACGATGGAGACGGTTGTTTCTCGAGGCTGCACCGCGCACGCAGGCTGGTCAATGACGTGGTCAACTGGCAAGTGTATGCCCAGGTCGCTGACCACGGTTCTGTTCTTCACGGCGATCGTGCGGAATCCGAACAGGGGCTGACCGGTTACCAGGTTGGCGGTTGTCAGCGCGTCAGCCGCGGCAGTAAAGGTCAGCAGGGAAAAATGTGGTAACAGTACGAAGTCCACATTGATGGGAAAAATGGGGCTTGAATCGGGATCGGTGGTTGCGTGCATGGGGCGAGCATACTGCTCTTTCTGTCGCAAATTGCAATCAATGGCGCATTCAGACAAAAGATGTACGTGAATGGTCAGGACCGCAAGCGTCGACAAGTCCACAATAGCCGTTCAGCCCTTCGCATGCAGCAAACAGACATGAGTCGATTTTCCGGATTTGGCCTCATCAAACAGGCTTTCCGTCACCAGGAACACTGGCAGCGGATGTGGCGCAATCCCAAGCCCAGAAAGCACTACGACATCATCATTGTCGGTGGTGGCGGACATGGGCTGGCGACAGCCTATTACCTGGCCAGTGTGCATGACAAGGTGAACGTTGCCGTTATCGAAAAAGGCTGGATCGGTGGCGGCAATACCGGTCGCAACACTACCATCGTCAGATCCAATTATCTGTGGGATGAAGCGGCGCATCTGTATGAGCACGCCATGCAGTTGTGGGAGGGCCTGTCACAGGAACTCAACTACAACGTCATGTTCTCGCAACGCGGGGTCATGAACCTTGGCCACACGCTGCAGGACATGCGAGACATCCAGCGACGGGTCAATGCCAATCGGCTCAACGGCATCGATGGCGAGGTGCTGGACGCGCAACAGTGTGCCGAGATTGTCCCGATCATGGATTGCTCAGGCAACACTCGTTACCCTGTGCTGGGTGCCTCCTGGCAGCCCAGAGCCGGTGTTGCCAGACACGATGCCGTGGCCTGGGGCTATGCACGCGGTGCCGACAGCCATGGCGTCGACATTCTGCAGCAGACCGAAGTCACCGATATCGTGATCGAGGACGGCGCTGC
>CBDUIJ010000401.1:0-4850 GCA_965367215.1 uncultured Granulosicoccus sp. | reverse complement strand
CGTAGAACACCAGCGACGGCGAGCGTTCGGGCACGGTACTGTCCAGACTGTCGAGCGTGGCGAAAATCACCAGTGATGCCGCTGTCAGCAGTGTCAGGGCACTGCCCAGTGACAGCAGCATGGCCCTGAGCGTATTGCCGGGCCGGTACAGATTGGCCGCAGCGATCTGCAGGCTGAAGCGCCCTTCCAGCACACGCATCTGCCGCAATCGCCGTACGCCCCATCGCAAGGCGATGATCAGTGCATCAAGCAGGAATACCAACAGGGCTGCCACGACAATGAATACAACCCCGATGACAGGCTCGGGTAATAGCAGAAACATCAGCATCAGCGTGCCCAGTACCAGTCCGACACTGATACGTCGGTAGCCGCGGGACAATCGCGAAGTGAATTCTGCAGCACCTCGCAACAGGACCACCGGCTCTGCCGCCAGCGCCCGACCCAGAGCCGGCAGTGCGAAGGTAATGGCACTCAATACCCCGAAGGCAATGGCAAGCGCAGCAGGCCAGAGAAGTGACAGTACATCGCTGGAAATGGGCAAGGAGGCAGCCAGCGTACGGGAGGCGAACCAGGCAATCGCCGAGCCCGCCAGCGCGCCTGCCGCACTGGCCAGCAGTGCCAGTAACAGCACCTGCCCGATGAACACGACGGCAATCTGCCATTCACGCGCACCCAGCGCCTGCAGGGTTGCCAGCATGCCGCGCTTGGTCGCGATCCAGGCAGCAATACTGTTGGCAACGCCCAGACCACCGATGAACAGGGTAGTCAGGCCAATGAGCAGTAGAACGGAGGCGACCTGATCCAGTCGTCTGGCAATCAGTTCACTGCGATCGGCCAAGGTGCGGATCTCGACATCGGCAGCCGGAAAGCTGTCCCGAAAACGTGCCCGGAAATCTGCTGCCGGCTCGTCGGTTCTGACGCGATAATCGTAATCGATCAGACTCATCGGCCCGGCAAGACCCGTGGACGCCAAGGCCTGCGCATCAATGATCAGAGGTGGTCCGCGGGTGTTGGCATTCAAACTACGATCCGGCTGTTCGAGAATCTCGGCACGCAATTCCAGTTGAATACCGCCAACATCGACACGTTGTCCCACGGCCAAACCGAAGCGGCTTGCCAGTACGGGATCGTAGGCAGCTCCCCAGACACCGTCGGCAGATTGTGCGACGGCAGCCTGCAGATCCTGCTCGGGTTGCAGCGACACCTGACCATAGAGCGGATACTGCTCATCAACGCTCAACAGTTCGACGGCCGTGAAGTCGCCATTCTCGGTACCGAGCATGGTCCGCAGCTCGGCCTGCAAGGACACCGTACCGTTGGCCTCGATCCATTCCAGTTCGTCTGCAGGCAACGGCGCTCGCGCGCTGAGTACCAGGTCACCGCCAAAGATCTCGCGCTGCTGTGTGTCCAGGCCGCCTTCCACCAGCCGCAGCAAGCTACTGCAGGCGGCAATCAGCGTGATACCCAGCATCAGACAGGCACAGAACACCCACAGCGCACGCAGCGTACCGCTGCCCACCAGGTCGCGCCACAACAGCGGTAGCAATCGCCCGAGCTGACGCATTCTCATGAAGCGGCGACCGGGTGCAATCTGCCGCTCTCCAGACGCAGGCTGCGATCACAGCGCGCCGCGAGGTGCGGGTCGTGGGTGACCAGCAACAAGGTGGTGCCACTTTCGCGATTCAGCGTGAACAACAGCTCGATGATGTCCTCACCGGTACGCTCATCCAGATTACCGGTGGGCTCATCGGCCACCAGCAAGGCCGGTTCATGTACCAGAGCTCTGGCAATGGCGACTCGCTGCTGTTCACCGCCGGAGAGCTGTGCCGGATAATGCCCGCCGCGCGTCCCCAGTCCGACGCGGGCAAGCATCTCGCGGGCGCGAGTGCGGCCGTTGCTCTGACCGGCGATATCCAGCGGCAGGGCCACGTTCTCTTCAGCCGTCAGGCTGGGCACCAGATGAAACGACTGGAAGACGATGCCGATGGTGTCTCGCCTGAGATCGGCGCGGGCATCACGATTCAGCGTTGCCAGCGATTGTCCATGGATCAGAACCTCGCCACCCGTGGGTTGCTCCAGCCCGGTCATCACCAGTAACAGGGTGGTCTTGCCCGAGCCCGAAGGTCCGACAATGGCGACCCGTTCGCGGGCCTTGACGTCAAGGTCGAGTGCCTTGAGCACGTCGATGGATTCGCCAGCCATCTGGTACTGCATGCTGACGTGCTTGAGACTGATCATGGTTGCTGCAAACTCGTGGTCAGTGTCATGAAGACAGGAAAGTGAAGACTGTGACCGGCACGCGCTCAGCCGGTTCCCGACAGTCGCTATCTACACTACGATCAGAACCCGGAAAGGGATGTACCTGGGCCTTGTACGCTACAGCAAGACGCCCAGCAGTACCGGCAGGTAGAAGATCGCAGCAATATGTGTCACCAGTATCAAGCCTGACACCTCGCTGGCATCATGGCCGTGCTTGATCGACAGCAGATAGTTGAACACGGCCACTGGCACCATGGTCTCGATGATCAGTACGCCACGCGCCACCCCTTCCAGCCCCATCAGCATCGCCACGCCAAAACCCACCGTCATCGCCAGCAGCGTACGTATCAGCGCCCAGAGCAGCGTCGAGGGCAACTGCGCTGCGCGCATGCCGGCCAGACTGATACCCAGAGTGATCAGCATGAGCGGGATGACGACCTGCCCCAGCAGTTGCAGAGTCTGCAGAGCCATCTCCGGCAGTTGCCAGTCGAGCAGTCGTACCGTCACGCCCAACCAGATGGCATGCAGCACCGGGGAGCGCAGTACGCGCGACAGGCTGGCGCTACCGGCGTAGATCGCATCACCCAGACTGAACAGCAACAGACACTGCACCGCGAAGAAAGCCATGGCGTAGGCAAGCCCTTCTTCACCAAAGGCCAGGAAACACACCGGCAAACCCAGATTGCCGGTATTGCCCACCACTTGGGCGATGCACAGACGCCAGTCCTTGCCGGCCAGCTTCAGCAGGCTGAATGCAGCAAGAGTGAACACGATATGCACCACCAGGGTAGCCAGCGCCATGCGTCCCAGAGATTCGATCGGCACTGCCGAGGTTGCCAGTGTGTGGAACAGCAAGGCCGGCATGCACAGATTGAGAATCAGCGTAGTCACGAAATCCACGGGAAAACGCGGGCCCTTGAAATGCCAGAACAGTCCGACGATGGCCAGAAACATGCCTGGTGCGAGGATATTGGCTATCTGGACGATCGTGCTGCTCACGTTAACCGGCTTCACTAAAGTTGCGGGACCGGCGAGTATACTGGTGTCTCGATGTCCGGGAACAGCGCAGCCGTACCGCCAACCGGTCAATCGTCTCGCCAGACATCAGCGCCTCCACCGGAGTCGCCGCCATTTGCCCATCAGGTTGAAGCCCCGTGACACGTAACCACTTACTGCTCGTGCTCCTCGTCAATGCCTTGTGGGGATTCAACTTCATTGCCGGCAAATACGGCACGGCCGTGTTCGGCCCCATGCTGTTCATCACTCTCCGCTTTGCCATCGTGCTGGCCCTGCTGTGCCTGTTTCTGCGCCGCGTGCCCGGGCAGATGCTGCGCATCATGGCCATCGGTCTGATGATGGGCGTCGGCCACTACAGCTTCATGTTCTACGGCATCTACCTGGCAGGCTCGCTCTCCTCGGTTGCCATCACCTCCCAGCTCACGGTGCCTTTCGCCACCTTGCTGGCTATCGTCTTTCTGGGTGAGCGTATCCGCTGGCCGCGGTTTCTGGCCATCGTCACCTCCTTCAGCGGCGTTGTGCTGATCGGTCTGGCACCGGTCGGGCCCGAGCACCTCACGGCACTGGCGCTCACCTCGGTGGCCTCTCTGGCGATGGCCATCTCCACCATCCTCATGCGTCAGCTGCAGGGAGTCTCGGCGTTGAACCTGCAGGCCTGGATCGCCCTGTACGCGACCATCGCCATGGGCACCATCACCATGATTCTGGAACAACCCCAGTGGTCGCAACTGGCGCTCATACCACTGCGTGAATACTGGACCGCCGCCTATTCAGCCATCGGCGCCACGATTGTTGGCCACAGCCTGCAGTACTTTCTGCTGCAACGCTATTCGGTCAACAGCGTGGCACCGTTCATCACCCTGTCGACCCTGTTCGCGATCGTCTTCGGCATCGTGCTGCTCGACGACGAGCTGACGCTGAGAATCATCATCGGTGGTCTGCTGACCTTGCTGGGCGTCACTATCGTGGCCATTCGCAACGCTCGCGAGAATGCCCCCAGCGGACTGCGGGTACCGCGCTGATGTCCTGAGACCGATCGGGCCTCTGCCGATCGCAGCCCGCGAGCGCACCACTTGCACCGAGTGTCTACAGCGGACCATTCTGAGCACCGCCGCACATTTGCGTGCGCGGTATTCATCTTCACTGCACAGCAGATTGTCTTGCCCCTAAAGGCCAGCACAGCCGTGCCGCCTTACACACGACAAGCCATGGTTCTTCCGAGCCAGCTCTCGTGTCGCGTGCTATCCGGAACAACCGCAGGCCACACCTTCTTCCGGAGATTGGGGACGCATGATCAACAAGGTGATATCGCGACGGGCAGGATCGAGCTGTCTGAGCAGTGTTCTACTTCTGTGTCTGGCAACAGCTGCCCAGGCAGACGATATCGATGTGTACACCGCCCAGGTCAGTGCTCAGCAGAAACCGAACATCCTGTTCGTGCTCGATTACTCGGGCAGTATGGCCGCCGACATCTACGGCAGCTACGAGGACAACGGTAATCCGAAGAAGATCGACATTCTCAAGAGCGCCATGCACACGGTGCTCGACAACAATGTCGATTACATCAATGCCGG
>CBDUIJ010000400.1:0-4881 GCA_965367215.1 uncultured Granulosicoccus sp. | reverse complement strand
CTTGTCGCACATCATCGGGGAGCTCAAGGGCATGGAGCATATCGGTATTGTCCGATTCCATACCCGAGTACCCACCGTGGCCCCGGACAAGATCAACGACGAGCTGATTTCAGCCTTGAAGCAACACCCGGCCGTCTACCTGATCCTGCATGTCAATCACCCCGATGAACTGACGCCGCAGGTGTGCGAGAAACTGGCCTTGCTGGCCGATGCCGGTATTCCCTTGCTGAGCCAGTCTGTCCTGCTCAGGAACATCAACGACGATGTCGATGTGCTGACCAGACTGTTCAGAAAATTGCTGGTCAACCGGGTCAAACCCTATTACCTGCACCACGGTGATCTGGCAAAGGGCACACGCCATTTCCGCACATCCATAGAACAGGGCCAGGCGTTGATGAAGGAACTGCGCGGACCGGTGTCAGGTCTTTGCCAACCACACTATGTGCTGGACCTGCCGGGCGGCGCCGGCAAGGTGCCGATCGGGCCGCAGTATCTGACGACAACCGGGGAGAATACCCACACGGTTGAGGATGTCTCGGGTTGCAGCCATCTTTATATCGATGACTGCATGCCCGTGGATGCCGGTTGAAATCAGGACGGCGTTGTCGGCGGCGTAAAGAATGAAGCCGGAGTCAGAATGGTATTGGTCTGACTGACCAGATTACCCGCCTCGGCACTGAGCTTCAGAAAGTTCTGCCAATCCGGATCTGCCGCCATGGCCTTGCGCTTCTCGGCACGATCTGCCGCACTCTTGTAGATCCAGATGTGAACGTAGGAATTCACATCACCGGTTTCTACCGCACCATAGACAACGGGATAGCCCAGGTGCTTTGACTGAGGAGCCCAGCCATGATCCTCATAGAGTTTCATGTGCTTCTTGATGGTACCCGGCCGGCAGACATAGGTTCTCATATCGTAAATCATGCGTTTGAATCTCCGTTTGAGTTGAAAATATCGACTATAGAAATAACAAGGTCACGACCGGAATAGACTGTCATGACTGCTCCAGCGATGGGAATAACGACATACAGCAACGAACTTGGAAGTTGCAGAATGGGGGTCAGTGCGGTGTTGCGATCCCATATCCGATACCCGTAGTAAGTCATGACAAGCAGGAAGCACAGGCACAGCAGCGTGACCACAAGCCGCAACACAGCTGCCAGTCGAGTATCACCCAGTGAGTCCTGCAGCCAGGTAACCACGAAATGATCACGCTCTCGCCACAGCGCGGCAGCCCCGATGAAGACCATCCAGGCAAACAAGCCCTGCACCACTTCATCAAACCAGGCAAAGCCTGCAAACTGAAAGGTTCTGGCCAGCACGTTGATGAACAGCAGGAAGAACAGGCTCACCAGACACAACATGGCTATGGCGCGCAGAGTCTTTCCCGCTACTGTATCGATGTTTTTCAGCATCATTGTCCCATCACCGCATACGGCAGCCAGGTTGAAATTTGCGGTATGCAGATGACCGCCAACAGCACCAGCATGATACCCAGCAGATAGGGCATCAACGCCTTCGACAGCCTGGCCACCGTCAGGTCAGCGATGGATGACACCGCAAAAAGCACCATACCAACTGGCGGTGTCAACAGACCGACCATGGAACACATGATCATGATGACACCGAACTGAATGGGATCCATACCCAGTTCATTCACAACCGGCAGGAACAGGGGAACGGTCAGCACGATAACGGCAATGCCCTCGAGGAACATCCCCAGTATCAACAGGGTCACCACGATGATTGCCATCACCACCCAGGGAGTCTCCGAAAATGCAAGCATGCCACTGACCAGTTGATCGGGAATGCGTTGATGAATCAGAAGCCAGCCGAAGAATCCGGCACAGGCAATGACGAACATGACACGTATGGTATGAACCAGGGTCTCCCACAGAATGGCTGGCAAATCACCCAACTTCACTTCCCTGTACACGAACATGGAGAGAAACAAGGCGTAGGCCGATGCAGCAACACCTGCCTCGGTCGGGGTGAACAGGCCACCGAATATGCCGGCGATGATGATGACCGGCGTGATGAGCGATAGCACACTGTCCAGAAAGCTGCGGAAGATCTCGGGCCAGTCCGTGTAATCCCGGCGTGGCATGTCGTTTTTCAAGGCCACGATGTACACGGCACACATGAGCGCCACGGCCATCAGCAAACCCGGAACCACGCCCGCCAGAAAGAGCTTGGAGACAGAAACGCCGGTTATCGATGAATACAGTACGAAGGGAATGGACGGTGGAAAGACCGGTCCGATGGTTGAAGAGGCCGCCGTGATGGCGGCCGAGAACTCGGGATCGTAACCACGATCCTTCATCGCCTTCAGTTCAACCTGACCCAGCCCTGCCGCATCGGCCACGGCCGCACCCGACATGCCTGAGAAGAACAGTGAAGCCAGCACATTGACCTGCCCGAGACCACCACGAATCTGCCCTACCACGGCATCGGCAAAGCGGAATATGCGGTGTGTGATTCCCCCGGTATTCATGAGGTTGCCGGCCAGAATGAAGAACGGAATGGCCAGCAGGGTAAAACCGGTAGTAGCTGAGTACATGCGCTGAGGCAGCATCATCAGGATGTTGTAATCACCCAGGAAAATATAGAACCCTGCCGCTGTCAAACCCAAGGCTATCGCTATGGGGATTCCGGCGAATATCAGCAGGATCAGTACGCCCAGAATCAGGAAGGTAACCATCTGGCATTCAACTCCGATTAAAGGTAGCGAGCCGCGGATACGGACTCGCTACCGGATTGATGGCTAATCCAATAGTCCCAGGAAGGTTTTCATGTTCTCTTCACCGCTGTACTCAGCGACACGTTCTCGTGCCGGTCCCATCAAGGCGGCGAACGGCGCAAGGTCGGGTTCGGTCACTTCCATGCCGCGCTCAGCCAGTTCGGCAATCTCCGCCTTTTCCTGTGCCAGAACCGCATCACGCATCAGCTGTGCCGCAGCTGCACTTTCCTCTCGCAGAATGGTTTGCTGCTCAGCGTTCAATTTGTTCCAGCTGTCCTTGTTCACCACGTGCACCATGGAGTTGTACACATGCCGGGTCAGAGCCAGATGTTTCTGAAACTCATCCAGCTTGTAGTGGTAGATCACGCCGATGGGATTTTCCTGGCCATCCACCACGCCCTGATTCAAGGCATTGGGCAGCTCGGGAAAGGCAATCTGTGTCGTGGCTGCTCCCAGTCCTTCCATTGCAGCGACTATCTGCAGTTCAGGCGGCGTACGAAGTTTCAGGCCCTTGACATCATCCGGGCTGTTGATGGGGCGCTTTGAATTGGTGATATTCCTGAAGCCGTACTCCCAGTGGGAGAGCATGATAAGACCCTGCTCTTCCAGCAAGGGTGCCGTCCACTCGGTGAAAGGTCCATCGAGCACTTCATGGGCATGTTCGTAGCTTGAAAAGGCAAATGGCGTCATGACCGTGCCAAACGCTCGCTCGTACTTGTCCAGACCACCATGGGTGGGCAGGTTCATGTCGATGGCACCCAGAATGGTCTGCTCCAACTGTTCTGGTGGTGAGCCCAACTGGTTTGCCGGATACAGCTCGATGGTGACGGAACCGTTGGTACGTTCGGCAACCTTGTCTGCAAACTGAACCGCAGCCGTGTGCCCCGGATGACTCTCGGCTGCGAAGTGCGCCAGGCGCAGGGTAACGTCTTGCGCCATGGCGCCCGTGCTCACGGCAAGCATCACGCCTGCGCTCAATATTGTTCTTATGTACATGCTTATCTCCAGTGGTGTGGTGTGTACTGCGATCGTTCTATCGTTATTCCTCGAATGTCGTGCCTGACCTAACTTTCCTTCTTGTCCTCCAGGCGAGCTTCAACACCCGACAGTGATTCATAGGCCTTGATGACGGCCGAACAGCCTTCGTCGCCGTGCCCCATGATGGAAGCCAGTGCATACGTCTGGTGGACGGTCTGCGCCATGAAGCCCGGCAGCCCGGCCTGCTCTATCCACTCGGCGTAGTAACGAACATCCTTCTGCGCATTGGACAGCGACATATGCGGTGTGAAATCGCGCTTCAATGTCGCTTCACCGTACAAGTCCATCATTCCGGATTTACCGCCTGCGGCCGAAATGATGCCGATGACCTTGGACATGTCCAGCCCTTCATGGGCCGCCAGTGCAAAACCCTCGCACCAGGACGCCACATTGGCAAAGGCAATGTAGTTGTGAATCAGCTTCAGACGGGTGGCGTGCCCGATGGGACCGACGTGAAAGATGTTTTCCGCATAGGCATCGAATACCGGACGCAGACGCTCCAGCAATGACTCCTCTCCCCCAAACAGAACATTGACCTCACCACGCTGTGCATGAATCGGCGTACGCGTCATGGGCGCCTCTGCATAGAGCACCCCGTGTTCTGCACAGGCGGCATTCATCACATCCACATGCTCTGGGGACACGGTTGTATGATCGAGAAACACGCTGCCCTTCTGCATGGCAGCCAGCACCCCGTTCGGTCCCAGAGACAACTCCTGCACGACCTCTGCCGTGGTGACACAGATAGCGAAAATGGTGCAATTCGCGGCGATGTCGTTGACACTTTTTCCACGCTCGGCCCCGTTCTCCACTGCGGCCTCCACCTTGGCGTCGTCAAGGTCGAAAACCGTGACAGGACAACCCGATTTGGCGACGAGGTTCTTGACCACGCCACTCCCCATTCCACCCAGACCGACAAAACCAACCTTCTCGTTCGACATAGTGCTGTTCCCCTCAGTTGCAAACCAGTAAATCATATAGTCAGTTGTCTGACAACTGTAAATGTGATTAACTCACGTTCTTGATTCGGCTTTTGCTACATTAGGGTTCTGCCTGACAACATGAAACGGGAGCTATCGACATGAGCACCACCGGACTATTTG
>CBDUIJ010000399.1:0-4896 GCA_965367215.1 uncultured Granulosicoccus sp. | reverse complement strand
GTCTGTCGATCAGCTAGGTGCTTTGGTCTTGCGCAGGTAAGGGAAAATGGTTTCGAACTCACCGAATTTCGCTGTGGCGTCTTCGTTACTGACGGACGGCGGAATAATGACGTCCTGACCCAATTCCCAGTTGGCTGGTGTCGCAACACCCTTGGTGGACATCTGCAGGCCATCCAGCGCACGCAGAATTTCGGCAAAGTTGCGACCGACCGTCATCGGATAGGTCATGGACAGCTTCAGTTGCTTGTCAGGACCAATGATGAATACCGAGCGAACGGTTGCACTATCAGCCGGTGTTCGACCATCTGGCAGATAGGCTTCTGCAGGCAGCATGTCGAACTGCTTGGAGACGGCCAGGCCTTCATCGGCAATGATGGGGAAGCCGGCTTTGGCGCCGCCATAGGATTCGATGTCGTTTTTCCACTTCTTGTGGTCTTCAACACCATCCACGGACACACCGATAACCTTGGTATTACGCTTCGCCCACTCATCGGCCAGTTGCGCCACGGCACTGAATTCGGTGGTGCAGACCGGTGTGAAGTCCTTGGGATGGCTGAAAAGGATCGCCCAGCTATCGCCGATCCAGTCGTGAAAAGTGATGGTTCCCTGATCAGTCTCGGCTGTGAAGTTCGGGACTGTGTCGTTGATACGAAGAGACATGCGTAGTTCCTGATGTTTGATCTGTTATTGGGAAACGTGTACTTCCCGGACGAGCAGACAATGCGGCGGTTCAAGCAACTGTTCCTGAGAGCAGATTGCGCTGAACGCCCCATGGCGCTCGCCCGTGATGTCTACACACCCGAAGGATACATTGCTGGATAGTCGCCTGACCCCGGTTGTCAGAGCTGAAAATCGACGCTCTGCCTCATGCCGCGGGCCTCACCTCTACCTTATCGCCCAAGCTGAGGGCATCCTACAGTGGCTGCAAGGCGGGCATTTAGAACTATTTGTTATCAGGTTATTCCGTTATTGACAGAGGACCTGATCGCCATTCATACGGCGCCTGACACAACGGTTTTTCAAGGCCACCGTCGGCTCTCGATACACATGCGGCGTGCCGTTTTTCCTCAAGCACGCCTGTCACGATGAGGCTGAACAACCCGACGAGGCTGCTGGAGTCCGGACCAGGAGGCGGATTGGCGCGGCAAAACACTAGTCCGAGACTGTTCCAGCCGGTATTTGCCGTTCTTAAGTATAATCAGCTCTCCTTGTATCTCCCCGAGACGTGTACATGAGCCTTTATCTCGAATATATCAACGAAATTGAAGATCGAAAAGGTCAAGGGCTGCATCCCAAGCCTATCGATAGTGGCGAATTACTGGCAGAGATAATTGCTCAGATCAAGGATCCCGCCCATGAACACCGGTCGGACTCTCTCAAATTCTTCATTTACAACACCCTGCCAGGCACCACCAGCGCTGCCACCGAGAAAGCGGCCTTCATCAAGGAAATCATCCTGGGTGAATCCGTAGTCCCTGAAATCTCTACCGAATTCGCCTTTGAACTGCTTTCTCACATGAAAGGCGGCCCTTCTGTCAGGGTTCTGCTGGATCTGGCCCTGGGTGACGATGCGACCATCGCCAAACAGGCCATGGATGTCCTGAAGACCCAGTTCTTCCTGTATGAGGCCGACACCGATCGACTGTCCGCCGCCTACAAGGAAGGTAACGAGATCGCCAAGGAGCTTCTTGAAAGCTACGCTGCGGCAGAGTTCTTCACCAAACTGCCTGAAGTCGACGAAGAAATCGATGTGGTCACCTATATCGCCGCTGAAGGCGATATCTCCACGGATCTGCTCTCCCCGGGCAACCAGGCACACTCTCGAGCGGATCGCGAACTGCACGGCAAGTGCATGATCTCCGAAGAGGCACAAGCCGAGATTCAGGCTCTGCAGAAGCAACACCCTGGAAAGCGGGTGATGCTGATTGCCGAAAAAGGCACGATGGGCGTGGGCTCATCCAGAATGTCAGGGGTCAACAACGTTGCCCTCTGGACCGGCAAGCCTGCCAGTCCCTATGTGCCTTTTGTCAATTTCGCGCCTATCGTTGCCGGAACCAATGGCATTTCACCCATCTTCCTGACAACCGTTGGTGTTACAGGCGGTATCGGACTGGATCTCAAGAACTGGGTCAAGAAGCTCGATGCCGATGGCAAGCCGGTCCTCGATGACAATGGCGACCCTGTTCTCGAACAGGTGTACTCGGTCGACACGGGTACGGTACTCACCATCAACACGAAGACGCAGAAACTCTACGGCGACGGCAAGGAGCTTGTCGACATCTCCTCGGCACTGACACCGCAGAAGATGGAGTTCATCAAGGCAGGTGGATCCTACGCCATCGTCTTCGGCAAGAAGCTGCAGAGCTTTGCTGCAGAGACGCTCGGCAAGGAACCCGTGTCCGTGTTTGCACCCTCCAAGGAAATCACGGCTGATGATCAGGGCCTGACAGCGGTTGAAAAAATCTTCAACAAGAACGCAGTTGGTGTCAAGGAAGGTGTTGTGCTGCACGCCGGGTCCGATGCGCGCGTCAAGGTGAATATCGTCGGTTCGCAGGATACCACCGGCCTGATGACCGCCCAGGAACTGGAATCGATGGCTGCCACCATCATTTCTCCAACCGTTGATGGTGCCTACCAGTCCGGCTGCCATACCGCATCGGTCTGGGACAAGAAGGCGCAGGCGAACATCCCCAAACTCATGAGCTTCATGAACAAGTTTGGTCTGATCACCGCCCGCGACCCCAAGAACGTCTATCACCCCATGACTGACGTCATTCACAAGGTGCTGAACGACATCACCGTGGATGAGTGGGCCATCATCATCGGTGGCGATTCCCACACCCGTATGTCCAAGGGTGTGGCTTTCGGTGCTGACTCCGGAACCGTGGCTCTGGCTCTGGCCACCGGCGAAGCAACCATGCCCATCCCCGAGTCCGTCAAGGTCACCTTCAAGGGTGAATTGAAGGACTACATGGATTTTCGCGATGTGGTGCATGCCACACAGTCCCAGATGCTGAAGAAGTTCGGTGACAACGTCTTCCAGGGCCGAGTCATCGAAGTACACATCGGCACCTTGCTGGCAGACCAGGCCTTCACGTTCACGGACTGGACCGCTGAGATGAAGGCGAAAGCGTCAATCTGTATTTCGCAGGATGACACCCTGATCGAATCTCTGGAAATCGCCAAGAGCCGGATTCAGATCATGATCAAGAAAGGCATGGACAATGAAGGCCAGGTTCTTCAGGGCCTGGTTGATCGTGCCGACAAGAGAATCGCCGAAATCCGCTCCGGAGAAAAACCTGCCTTGAAGCCGGATGACAACGCCAGCTACTTTGCAGAGATGGTTGTCGATCTGGACCAGATCGTGGAACCCATGATTGCCGATCCTGATGTCAACAATGAAGATGTTTCCAAGCGTTATACCCATGATGTCATTCGGGCACTCTCCTACTACAAGGGAGACAAGGCAGTTGACCTCGGCTTCGTCGGCTCCTGCATGGTTCACAAGGGCGACCTCAAGATCATCTCCAAGGTACTGAAGAACTGGGAAGAGCATCACGGCCCTATCGAGTTCAAGGCGCCTCTGATCGTCGCAGCTCCGACATACAACATCATCGATGAATTGAAAGTCGAAGGTGACTGGGATGTCCTGCAGAAATACTCCGGTTTCGAATTCGACGACAACGCCCCCAAGCAGGCTGCTCGAACCGAATACGAAAACATGATGTATCTCGAACGACCGGGCTGCAATCTGTGCATGGGCAACCAGGAGAAAGCGGCCAAGGGCGATACGGTACTGGCAACATCCACCCGTCTGTTCCAGGGTCGCGTCGTTGAAGACTCCGAACGCAAGAAGGGCGAATCCTTGCTGGCCTCCACCCCGGTGGTCGTACTCGCTGCGATTCTGGGTCGTACACCCAGCTTCGACGAGTACAAGGTGGCCGTTGACGGCATCAGCCTGACCAAGTTTGCGCCACCGCTGGAAGCCATGAGCACGACGCATACAGTCACGTTCATGCCACGTCACTGAAGAAGCTGGCATCTACGCCAATAGGCCTGATGCCAGACTGAAGCGGGCTTGAAGCAGTATTCAAGCCCGCTTCAAGCAAGCCGGACAGGCTGCGCCTCCCCTTCGTCATGTGACTGTGGGGGGGGCGCAGCCATTTTTTATTCCCTTGAATTTTCAATCGCACATTGTCTGATTTCAACCGTTGTGAAGAAACACAGCCGAAAGGGCTGTCAATATAATTGATAATCATTCTCATTTGATTACAATGGCATCTTCTGATTGAAGGACACATTCATGAACAAGACACGAATACTGGTTTCAACATCGAACAACCCCTGGTTCAACCTCGCTGTCGAGGAAGTCATATTCGAGAAGATGAGCCCTGAGCATCGTGTGCTGTTCATCTGGCGAAATACGGACACAGTGGTTATCGGCCGTGCCCAGAACCCCTGGCGGGAATGCAATGTTGCCCGGATGGAAGAAGACAACGTCAAGCTGGCCAGACGACGCACAGGTGGCGGAGCGGTCTTTCAGGACACGGGCAATACCAACTTTACCTTCATGGCCGGCAAGCCTGAATACGACAAGACGGTATCCACCAACATTGTTCTTGATGCCCTGAAATTGCTGAACATCGATGCCATTGCCAACGGCCGCAATGACCTGGTCGTGGAGGACGGAGACATCCTGAGAAAGTTCTCCGGTTCCGCCTATCGGGAAACGAAGGACAGAGGGTTTCATCACGGTACCTTGTTGCTGCACGCCGACCTGAATCGACTTGCCAGCTACCTGACCCCCAACCCGAAGAAACTGGCCGCAAAAGGCATCACTTCCGTCAAATCCCGGGTCACCAATCTTGATCAGATCAAGCAGGGCATCGATCACGA
>CBDUIJ010000398.1:0-4915 GCA_965367215.1 uncultured Granulosicoccus sp. | reverse complement strand
CTACAAGGTACTGACCTTTGGCAGCTATCAATTGCGCGCCAGTTTCCTGCTGGCCGTGGTGGTGGTCATCATCGTGCATATCGCGCTGACCCGGCTACGGGCGGCCCGCAAGATCTATGCGGTGGGCTCCAACCCGGAAGCGGCCGAGATGGCCGGTATCAATTCGAAGCGCGTCGTGCTCACTGCGTTCGTGCTGTCCGGTGCTCTGGCAGGCCTTGCAGGCTTCATGTTCCTGGCCCGCTTCGGCACCATCACGGTGGTGGCCGGTCTTGGCTTCGAACTCAAATCGGTGGCAGCCTCGGTGGTAGGTGGCGTGAATATCTTTGGCGGGTCGGGCTCGGTGATCGGCGCCTTCATCGGTGCCGTACTGGTCGATCTTATCGACATGAGTCTGGTGCGCTGGCAACTGGTCAGTGAGTTCTGGCGCGAAGCGGTACTGGGCGCACTCATCCTGCTGTCTGTTGCAGCGGATGCCACCCTGATGCGCCGACTGGTGGCCTGGCGGGTCGCCCGAGAGAAGGCCAGAACACAACGGAGCACTCAATCATGAAGAACGCCATGAACCGTTTACGCAGCTGGGAAGGCTTTCTGCTGTGTGCGCTGATTTTCATCATTCTGATGAATGCAAGCCTGTCGCATCAGTTCCTCAGCTTCTCCAATGTGATCAATCTGTTTCAGCTGTCCATCGAGAAGATCATCGTGGCATTGATCATGACCTTCATCATCATCAATGCCGAGATCGATCTGTCGGTCGGCTCCATGATGGGTCTGTCGGCCTGCGCTTTCGGTGTACTGGTACAACAGGGCGTACCGGGCGGCTGGGCGATACTGATCTGCCTGAGTATCGGCGTGCTCGGTGGTGCGCTGAACGGCTGGTTCATCGCCAAGGTGGGTCTGCCGTCCCTGGTGGTCACGCTGGCCACCCTCATCGGTTTCCGCGGTCTGGCACGGGTTCTGGTGGAAGATCGTGGTATCAATGACTTTCCCGACTGGTTCGATGCTCTGGGTCAGAAAGGCATCATCGCCGGTGTGCCCTTCGCGCTGATCGCCTTCGTTGTGTTGTTCGTCATCCTGTATGTCGTACTGCAACGCAGCGGCTTCGGTCGCAAGACTTACGTCATCGGCACCAACCGCGATGTCGCGGATTTTGCCGGTATCGATACCGCGCGTCACAAGATGATCATCTTCATCGCCTCCGGTGTCATCTCCGCCTTCGCCGGGCTTCTCTATGCGGCGCGTGTTGGTGCTGTTCGAGGGGATGTGGCACTGGGCTTCGAACTGGATATCATTACCATCGTGCTGTTGGGTGGTGTCAGTATCTTTGGTGGCACTGGTACGCTGACAGGCACCTTGCTGGCCATTCTCATCGTGCTGAGCCTGCGCAACGGCATGGCGCTACTGAACGTCACAGGGCATATCCAGACCGGCGTCATCGGCCTGTTGCTGATTGCCTCAGTCATTGCCCCACGGATCGACCTGTCACGCTTCATCCGTGGTGGCGGACAACAACGGACACAACATGAATAACAAAGTCACAGATCTCGGCTTCGAAGTTCCGGTCAAACGCGAACTGGTGGCCGAAATGGTTGCCCGTCGCATTCTTGACATGGTCTCGTCAAAGGCCCTGAAACCCGGCGACCAGCTTCCGCCTGAACGCGATCTGGCGAAACAACTGAACGTCTCCCGCCCTTCGGTTCGAGAAGCCATTCGTGGCTTGTCGATCCTCGGGGTCGTGCAGTCTCGCCAGGGCGGTGGTGCCTATATCAGCGAGCTGGACGGCGATGCTCTGCTCGGGCCCATCCGCTTCTTCTTGTCGCTGGACACCACCAACATCAGTGAACTGTACGACGCCCGCTCATTGATCGAAGGCGATGTTGCCCGCCGCGCGGCAATCAACATGACCGATGAAGAGCTGGCCGACCTGGGTGAGATTCTGAAGCTGCAGGCGGACACCCTCGAGGATGCCAGAGCATTCCGACTGTCCGACTTCAAGTTTCATGAAGCCATCTGGATCGGCTCTGGCAACAACTTTCTCAAACGCATCGGTGAGAGCCTGAATTCACTGGGGCTGGAATTTCGTCGTCGTGCATCGGAGCGCCCGGAAGTCCTGCGCCAGTCACTGCTGGATCACCGTGTGCTGTACGAGGCGCTTCTGGCGCGCGATCCGGTCACCGCGGCGGCGGCGGCCGAGAAACACATGCAGAACGTTTACAACTCGACCCTTGACCAGACAAAGACGGAAGGAGAATCGGAATGACTGCACGTATCGGTATCGTGGGCACAGGCTGGTGGGCCTGTTTCAACCATATTCCGACGATCAACGACTGCCCTGAAGCAGATGTTGTGGCTATCTGCGATCTGGACCAGAGTCGTCTGGATACGGTCGGCGAGAAGTTCGGCATCGACGCCCGTTACACGGATGTCAACGCCATGATGGCGGCCGAGAATCTGGATGGCGTCATGATCTCCACACCGCATACGGCGCATACGGGGCCTGCCATTGCCGCCTTGCAGGGCGGCGCGCATGTGCTGGTGGAAAAGCCGATGGCCACCCGGGCTGAAGATGGGCGTGCCATTGCCCAGGCGGCAGCTGCCGCCGGTCGTGAGGTCATGGTTCCCACCGGTCTGAATTTCACGAGCTTCTCGCAACAGGCCGCCCAATGGGTCGCTGAAGGACGCATTGGCGAAGTACGCCATGCGGTATGTCAGATGGGTAGCGCCCTACATGACCTGTTTGCCGGTGAGCCCATGCTGGAGACTGCCGACCATCTGTTCCGCCCACCCGCCTCTACCTGGGCCGATCCTGCCAAGGCCGGCGGTTACGGCTGGGGACAGATGTCACATTCACTCGGCTGGTTGTTCTACACCACCGATCTGACCTTCGAGAGCGTGTTCTGCATGGATGGCAAATCGCCAACCGGCGTGGACTTCTATGATGCGGCGGTCGCGCGTGCCACGACCGGCGCCACCAACTCCATTTCCGGCGCGTCTACAGTGCCCAAGCACAAGGGCATGCACACCGATATCCGCATCTATGGCACCGCCGGCATGATGGTGTTCGACAATGAACGGGCGCGTATGGAACTGTTCAGAATGGACGGCGACGATGAGTCGGCTGTAATGACCTCCGAAGAGGCTGTCTATGACGGCACCTTGCCAGTACGCACGTTTGCCAGATTGTGCGCCGGTGAGCCCGTAGTCAATCCAGCCAATGCCGAGAACGGCGCCCGGGTCACTGAAGCACTGGATGCCCTGTATCGCTCGGCCGCATCCGGCGCGGTGGAGCGCATATGAGCATGCCACTGTCACTGACCGCCTGGTCCCTGCCTGCCTGCACACTGCAGGAAGCGGCGGATATTTCCAAGGCATTGGGCATCGGCGCTCTGGATGTGGGCCTGTTCTATCGCTCGGCGCTGGACAAGGCGCAGATACTGGCCGATCCGCAGGCAGCTGCAGCGCCACTGGCAGAACTGGGTGTACGACTGCCGAATTACTATCACCTGTTCGGCGATGGTCTGGCGGGTCGTAACCTGGCGTTACCGAGCACGCTTGATCAGAACCTGGCAGACCTGCGCCAGGTGCTGAGCTTTGCCGATGCCGCGGGTATCGCCACCGTGTTCATACTGCCGGGTGTCGTGAATCCGGGGCAGTCCCGTAGCGATGCCTTCAAGGTATCAGCCACCAGCCTCAGCGCCATGGTGGAACTGGCTGCCGATTACAATGCAACTCTGTGTATCGAACCTCATGTGCACTCCTTCGCCGAAAGCCCGCAGATTGTCGGCGACCTGATTGATGCCACCGGCATCAAGCTGGCTCTGGATTATTCGCACTTTACCTGCCTGGGTTACCGGCAGGACGAAATCGACCCGCTCGCACCGCATGCCGCGCATGTTCATCTGCGACAGGCAAAGATGGGCGAGCTGCAAACCAAGTTCGATCAGGGAACCCTGAACTTCCCGGCCATGTTCGGCACGCTGCGCGATGCCGGGTATCAGGGCGCACTGGCCATCGAGCCGGTACACCAGGATTACATGAACACCCTGTTCGATGATGTGCTGACCGAAATCATCGCGCTGCGCGATGCCTACCTGACATGGCAAGGAGACAAGTAATGGCAAACTATGCGTGGGTACTGGAAGTGCGGCCCGGCTACGAAGAGGAATACCAGAAGCGTCACGATGAGATCTGGCCGGACATGCTGGAGACGTTGCAGGTCGCCGGCATTCGCAACTACAACATCTTTCGGCACGGGCTCACCCTGTTCGGCTATTTCGAGACGGATGATCTGGAAAAGGCCAGAGCTCATCTCAAGGATTGCCCGGTGAATGCGCGCTGGGGAGAGTGGATGGGACCGATCATGAAGGTCGAGGTGGATCCTGCTACCAGCTTCCCGTACTTGCTGCCTCTGCAGTTTCATATGGACTGAAAGCTTCCGCCCCTGTCTCATTCTGGCGTGTGCGGGGCGAGGATTGACTGACACTGTGGCAACGATCGGTCGCGGAGCCACGATTCTTGCTAATCTATCCGGGTGAGACACAAACACACACATCGCTCGACAGACTCTACCCGAACTGCCTGGGTCATGTTGTGGTGTCTGTGTTTTCTACTGGTGTCGATTCTTACACCGGTCAGTGCGGCGATGATGGTACCCGGTGATATGCCCATGCCGGAAGTCGTCTCTGAGGCGCCTGCCGGTCATGGCGAACACACACTGTCCCTGCCTCAAGCCGAGGCAGACGGTGCGGCAATGCCTACGCACCATCCGAAATCTGCCACGGATACCCAGCTGCCCGGCAATTCCTGCGCGGACAGTGGTTCTTGCGCAGACAATACGGCCTGCTCCGGCATCTGCCTGCATTGCAGTGGCTGTACTTTTTCGCCTGTCAGTGCCGTGGCCCTGACGCCACCGGCGCAG
>CBDUIJ010000397.1:0-4919 GCA_965367215.1 uncultured Granulosicoccus sp. | reverse complement strand
CCCTTGCCGATGATCATCACGCCGATGATCGATATGACGGCGTTACTCGAAAACCCGGAGAACAGTTCAGTCAGGTTGAGTATGGGATCCAGGCCGGGAACACGGGAAACCAGGCCGAGCGTGACCATGATGATCAGGGCGGCGACATCGACCCGCACAACCGAGAACGCAAACAGGTAGACCGTGGCGGCAAGCAAGAACAGCACGATTGCCATTTCCGCCGTTAGGACTACCGTCTCGGTCATAATGGATGCAAATTTCCAGGTACTGTTGTTGGCAGGAATACAAAGACCGCAAGTGCTGAAGTGGATAGCCGTGGAAACGGCAAGGCCACCGGATGATCAGGGCAAAAAGCAGGCCATCCGAAACACTGTAAGCGATGTGATAATGCCGGATACTGGTCTATAGTCTAGCCAGAATGACACGTGATTCTGCGACAGACAAGCTGTCAAGAGCGCTTGGCTCCAGTGTACCAGCAGGACTGGGCGGTTTGGCTAGTGCCATGTGTCAGCATTTTGTTAATTCTCACTATTGTGCCCGCATATCCTGTTTTCTTTTCTGCCTGAACATAATTGATCAGAATTCGAACTATATTCAACCCTCAGTCTGGCCCGCAACTGTCGTTCAATGACGGTAACGAACAGTCGCCTTCCGATTTGGATACATGAAAATACAACTCTCCAGTACGCTCCCGTTTACACCGGTTCAACTCGACTCGCGTCATGCAGATCCGCGTCGGGCTGTCGGCCAGCTGTTCGGTTTTGACGGCACGCGCGAATTTCGCACGGCGGTCTATGAATTCAGCCACGGTGAGGACGACCAGATCCAGTATCAGGTCGATTCCAGGGAGCGAGTCTACCTGGACGATCTGGCGGCCAATGATGCAGATACGCCGGACATGACATTCGACGTATTGGATAGCGGTGCCGAGAGTTCACTGGAATGGGTGACTCACGATGATTCACTCACCTACAAGCCGTACGCCTTCCTGGTCATGAATGCGATGACAAAGCTGGTGGGGCAGTGGGATGGTGTTGTCTATCAGGCACCCAGTGGCGAGCGTTTGCGCGACTCGGTCTGGAATGCAACCTTGCAGGTGGTGGATGCCTGTGTCTGCAACAAGCTGGGCTTGTGGGTCAAGGTCAACATGGCTGCGGAAAAAGGCACCGCGAACGATTCTGTGCAGCCGGCATCCCGTTCACTGGGATGGGTACCCTTGCAGGCGGCTGTCAGCTGATCGCCAGCTGACTGTTCATGCAGCGCGCCGCACATTCCGTGCGGCGGCGCCACTGCGGCTTATTTCGCCGCAACTACCATCATTTCTACCCTGAATTCAGCCGTTGCCAGTCTGGGTGATTCCACACAGGCACGAGCCGGTGGGTTGGCCGGGTCGATCCACGCGTCCCAGACTTCATTGACTTCGGCAAAGTCGTCCATGCTGCACAACCAGATCGTGGTTGTCAGTACCTTGGACTTGTCAGTGCCTGCCTTGGCCAGCAGAGCATCGATCTGAGCCAGAATACCGGCTGACTGCTCGGCGACCGTGTCGCCCTTGGCCACCTGGCCTGCCAGGTAGACGGTATCGCCGTGTACCACGATCTGTGTCATGCGGTGGTTGGAGTCCATCCGGGTAATGCTCATCGTCTTGTCTCTTCTGTAGGTTGTTGATGACGTTTCCGAGCGGCCGATGATACACCCGGTCACGTCGCTGACACGACGACTTCGTAGGCTATTGCTGCCGATTTGGGCATGATGGTGTTTCCGGATCAGAATCCGGTTAGCTGCGAGGGAGAAAACGGATGAAACAGTATTACGTTCCGACATCATTTCTATTGCTGGCTGCGGCCGCCTGGGTGCCATCGTTACGCGCCGCCGGTCAATGCGCTGAAGGCACACCGATCTTCGACATACAGGGGGCCTCACACGTCTCTGCCATGGCGGGGCAGAGTGTGGAAACCTGCGGCGTGGTTACTGCTGCCGCTTTCAACGGCTACTATCTGCAGGACGCGCTCGGAGATGGCAATCAGGCAACCTCCGATGGCATTTTTGTTTCCAACAGTGGCGAGCAGCCAGCGGTCGGCACCAGTCTGGTGCTACGGGCCACGGTTGCGGAAATCATCGCCGGTGGTGTATCGAGCGGCAATCTGTCCACCACGACACTGACCGAGGTAGAGGAGTTGAGTCGTGAGGCCGAGGCCGAGCTGCCAGCGCCGGTAGTGCTCGGGCTGGCGGGGCGGCATCCTTCGTCGAGCATCGTGATCAGCGACAGCGAAACGCTTGTGGATATCAATCTGCAGCTGGCGGCCGATGCGGCGGCGACACCGTTCAATCCGGAAACCGATGCCATCGATTTCATGGAGTCTCTTGAGGGCATGCTGGTCACTGTCGCGGAGCCCGTGGCCGTGTCGGGTGTACGCCAGTTCGGCCGCTTCAGTGCCGAAGTCGTTGTGCTGGCCGATCGTGGCGCGCTGGTGGAACCGGTGGAAGCCCTGAGTGAGCGCGGTGCCATCCTGCTGCAACCGGATCCGGCAAATCGTGGCGATCAGAACCCGGAACGTATCCAGATTCAGTTCGACGGTACGCTGTATGGCAGCACCGATTACCCGGCCATCAAGGTGGGCGACACGCTGGAGAGCGTCACCGGTGTCATGGGGTACAGCTTCGGTAATTACGAGGTCAACGCGCTCGGACCGGTGAGTGTTGCCGATGGCGGTCTGCAGGCCGAGCGCAGCATCCTGGCGGGAAGCGAATCCGACTTGCTGCTGGCAAGCTACAACGTGCTCAATGTCAGTGCCGTGGACGCCGATGCCGAGCAGCGTCAGACGATTGCCCGACAGGTCGTCGACTCCCTCAACGGGCCGGACATCATTGCCTTGCAGGAGGTGCAGGACAATAACGGTGATATCGGCGACTGCAGCAGCGACGATACCTCGGCGTGTGCGGGTGTACTGGATGCGTCCGCTACCTTGCAGGCACTGGCTGATGCCATCGAGGAGCAGGGCGGTCCAGCGTATGCCTTCGTCAATGTGGATCCGCTGGTAGAGACAAGGGATGACAACCGTGAGGACATCGATACCTTTGGTGGTGCGTCGTTGGGTAACATCCGCAACGCCTATCTGTACAACCCCGAACGAGTCACGCTGCTCGGCTATCAGGGGATAAGCCGCGAGGAACTTGCCGAGCGTGGTTCCAGCGTGCCCGATGCATTCAATACCTCGCGCGATCCGCTGGAGGCCGTGTTCGAATTCAACGGCAATCAGATCACGCTGTACAACAACCACTTTTCCTCGCGGTTCGGATCAAGCCCCATCTTCGGTGGTCCACAGCCCTTTGTTCAGGCGGGCGAAGAAGAGCGGGCGGCGCAGGCTCTGGCCATGCATGAACTGGTTGCAGCGAGTCTTGAACAGGATCCGGATGCCAGGATCGTGGTATTGGGTGATCTGAATACCTTCCAGTTCACCGATGAACTCAGTGATGTGCTGCCCGCCGCCAACGGTACACGACTGCTGCACAATCTCATCGAGACAGTACCCGGGGCTCAGGCGTATTCGTACAATTTCGAGGGCAATGCGCAGGCTCTGGATCATGTGTTCGTGACCGAATCATTGCTCGATGGAGCGCAGGCGGATTACGTCAATGTCAACGTCGACTTCCCGCGATTGTTCAGTTCCACGGTCGCCAGTGACCATGAACCGGTACTCGTTCGGGTCGACATGAGCGACACGGCGGCGGTCGATACACTGGCCTTGAGCGGGGCGGTGTACTCCAGTACCGCGCTGGAATTGTTCTGGAATTACGACAATCTGCAGACAACGCCGGTCGGTGTCGACATCCTGCGTGACGGGGTTCGGATTGCAGGCAATGATGGCCGCAGCTTCTTTCAGGAGGGACTGAGTCCCGACAGCCTTTATCTCTACGAGGTATCGGCCTTTGACGCTCAGGGCAACACCATCGCACAAGGCAGCATCAGTCTGCAGACGGCTGCAGGGTACCCCTCCTCGGAAGCTGCGCAAGTAGCCAGTCTCACCGGCCTGGTCTATTCCTCATCGGCGCTCGAGATTTTCTGGCAGCCTCCAGCAGGCAGCAGTGAGCTTTTCGACTACCAGGTGTTGCGGGATGGGCAACTGCTGGCGACCAACGATGGGCGTAGTTATTTCGACTCCGGATTGCAGTCGAACACGGCCTATACCTATGAAGTCGTGGCGTTGGATTCGCAGGGCGTATCCGGACCGGCAGTCTCGCTGTCGCTGACGACCAACCCCTGACGTGAATTGTCAGCCGCCCGGCATGTTGCGGGCGGCCAGGCAGTCAGGCAACCGTGGAAAACACGGTGCCCGGTTGCGCTCTGATGTCCAGAGTCCTGAATTGCAGGCCGATCTGCCAGGTATTGGCATCATTTCCAGGCTTGCAGTAACGAACCTGGCAGATGGCTGTCAACAGGCTTGTTTCCAGCAGCACCATCGAATTGCCTGCCAGCTCCTGCTGACAGCCGACGGCGCAGCCTGCCAGTGACAGGTCCTGCAGGGCGCCGGTCATGGCATTGTCCTTCGGCCAGTGTGACCAGAGCGTTACCGTCTCCTGCATGTCGTGCCGGTAGATGCGCCTGAGCTCATCGGACAGCGACTGCGGCAATTCCTCGATCGGAACCGACGGTGCAGCACATCGCAGGCAGTGTTTTCCAGCTCCGTAGGGCTGGCTCCTGGCCGGTGTATTGGCACGCGTGGCGCCGCAGAACAGACAGTGGGGGCGAGCGGGCAGGCTGGCTCTTGCCTGCGGTGGCTGACTGTCGCTGTGTTGCTGCCGGTGTGCGTCTGGCCGCGGGCCCTTCTGCCCGGTTGAATCGCTGGATGAGCCGCCAGACGAGCCATTGGCCGAGTCCTCTGTCGAAGCATCGCGCGCGCTGTTCGATGAACCGTTCG
>CBDUIJ010000396.1:0-4935 GCA_965367215.1 uncultured Granulosicoccus sp. | reverse complement strand
GCCACCAGTGGAGCGGCAATGGCCGACCTGCCCCGCGTCACCGGTCTCACCCTCGAAGGCGATCAATTGAGTTGGGATGCGCAGGAAGGTGCGACCGGGTACAACATCCAACTCGATTACGACTACTACGATACCGTCCGCGGCGACACGCAATATACTGTCACCGAGCCGGGTAAATATCATGTCATATCGTTCAATGACGACGGTGAATTCGGTGTGACACGCAACCCTGATGAAATCGGCCAGCCTTACATCCATGTCGAATACGCAGGCTCGGATAGTGACGACTCGATATCGCTCGACGGTCGTTACAACGTTCTGATCGTGACCAAGACCTGCAAGGACGTCGGTCCTGGTGAGACCTGTATCGCCAGCTGCCCCAACAGTTACGAAACGGAGTATGGCGGTACGCGATCCATCGATTATCTGTCAGGTGGTGCCTGCAGCACATCGGACATCGTCGAGGCCGATGCGGCTGTCAGCCCTGAGACCTATCGCTGTACCGTGCCTACCTTCTCCGGTGAGGTCACGGCACAGGCCATCTGTGTGCCCTATCGCTGATAGCCCTGCTTGACACAGGGCGACCCGGAAACCCTTTACACTGGGTGAATGAGCCTTCGCATCCCCATTCGCTTCATTACGGTTTTTGGTGTAACCGCCCTGGTGGCGTTGGCTGTCGGCATCGTGTTCTTTCTTGGCCTGGTCAGCGCCACTCAGAATACTCGCCTGTTGATGAGCGATCAGGCGGAAACGCTGGTGAACGCCATGGAGCGCGATATCGCTCTATGGCTTCGCCCCATCCAACAGCAAGCCGACTGGATTGCAGAGCATGTTGCCCAGAATGCTCAGTCCATAAACGAACTGGAGCAGTTTGATCAGTTCATGCTGGGTGCACTGGCAGGCACGGATCAGGTCGCAGGTCTGGCTCTGGTCACCCCGAACTCCATCGCGCGACGCTGGCATCGCCTAGACAGCGAGGCAATCTCCGAGGACTGGTCCTCGCGCCAGGGCATCAGTACCTGGATCGACAGCGGCAGGCAACGGAGTGAATCCTCCTGGGTAGAACCCTTTTTCACCGATACCATCGGCAAGACGATCCTGCTGCACGACCTGCCCATTCGAGACAAGGATGGTCAGCTACTGGCCATGCTGGCGCAGATCGTACCCATCGAAGAACTTTCACGATATCTCACCGACCTGTCGCCTCGAGAAGGAATGACGCCATTCGTTCTGTATGGGGCTGATCTTGTACTGGCCCACCCGTCCCTGACAGACGAGCTTGTCGAGAATGAGCACGTCGGCTCACCACTGACACCTCTGAACGAGCTTGATGATGACGTGCTGAAGCGCATCTGGACGCCAGATGAAGAGGAGCTCTTCTTTCTCACCAACGACAATCAGCTTCATACATCGGGCGCGTTCATTCGGGCCCATGAACGGTTCTACATCTATCTGTACCGCTACATCGAAGAATATGGTCCGACACCGTGGATCATCGGTGCACACCTGAATACGGAAACCTATGGAGGTGCGGAGAGCGACAGACTGATGCGCAGTCTGTTCGTGGGTCTCGCTGTATTGCTGGTGGCTGTCGTGGGTGCCTTCCTTCTGGGGCGTTACATCACTCGGCCGGTGACGGCCATCGCGGCGGCGGCACGCCAGGTAGAAGCCAATGAGCTCGACGACATTCCTGCCCTGCCGCCCAGCCATATGCGCGAGCTGGATGATGCGGCACGATCCTTCAATCAGATGGTGGTGGATTTGCGTGAACGAACTCTGATCAGGCAGACACTGGGGCAGTTCGTACCGGAGGAAGTCGCCCGGAGCCTGCTCTCCGATGGCGGCTCACTGAAGACCGAGAACGCCATTGCCACGCTGCTGTATTCCGATATCGAGGGCTTTACCCAGCTGACCGAAACGGAAGGCTCGACTCGCGTCGTGGCTATCCTGAATGCCTATTTTTCCGACATGGTGGCGATTCTGGAGCGGCATCTGGGCGTTGTGACTCAATTTCATGGTGACGCCATCCTTGCCACCTTCAATGTGCCCATCGACAATCCGGATCATGCGCGAAGTGCCATTCTGGCGGCATCGGAAATGCTGTCCAGTATTGCCGCTCGCACCTACGCCGATCATCGGCTGCGCATCCGCATTGGCATCGATACGGGGCCGGTTGTCGCCGGTGCCGTGGGTGCTGCTGGCAGGTTGAGTTACACGGTCTACGGTAACTCGGTAAATCTGGCGGCCCGACTGGAAACGCTCAACAAGGAGTTTGGCACCCGGCTGCTGATTTCCGAGAATACGGCGAAGCTTGCCGGCGATGTCATTCCATTGCGCCCGGTCGGGGATGTTCAGATACGCGGACAGACCAGAACGATCAAGGCCTTCACCGAGAGCGAGGATTGACCGCTCTCGCGACGCTGTTGCTCAACCGCTTGCACCTCATATTCGTTATCCTGACGGGTTCAATCCAATAACAAGTCTCCCATCATGAAATACGTTCTCATCCTGCTCGTGGTCGCGGCTGTCTGGTTTATCGCCCAGAAGTTCATGAATTCCGGCAAGGCCAAGGAAAATATCGAGCTGGGTCAGGCGTTTCTGGACAAGAATGGCCAGGCAGAGGGTGTGCAGAGCACCGCTTCGGGCTTGCAGTACCTCGTTCTGGAGCCAGGCACCGGCAGCACTCACCCCACCGCCTCTGACATGGTCAAGGTTCACTATCACGGCACCCTGATTGACGGCACCGTATTTGATAGCTCGGTCGATCGAGGTGAGCCTATCTCCTTTGGTCTGAACCAGGTCATTCCGGGCTGGACAGAAGGCGTACAGCTCATGGTGGAAGGGGAAAAGACCCGGTTCTTCATCCCCAGTACTCTGGCCTATGGCAATCGTGCTGCGGGCAAGATTGCGCCGGGCTCCACGCTGATATTCGACGTTGAACTGCTGGGTATCAACGCAGACTGATCGCCCTGTCCGCAGGTAAGCTACGCGGCCTCAGACTTCCGCCAGCTCTCGCTTCAGCTCCTCCTTGTTGATCTGGTTCTGATCACTCTGTACCATCGGCAAGGATTTTCGGTAGACAATACGGCCAGGCAGCATGTAGGAGGCCAGGTGTTTTTTCAGCTCGAATGTGATCTCCTTTTCGGAGATCTCACTCACTGCTGAATACACCATGACGATCTCTTCCTCAATCTGCGGATTGTCCATGCCGAACACGGCGCATTGTTGTATCTGCGGCAGATGTCTGGCAACTACCGATTCCACTTCGAACGGTGACACGCGAAAGCCGCTGGTCTTGATCATGTCGTCGCGGCGGTAGGAAAAGTAGAAGTAGCCCTCTTCATCCTTGTAGACATAGTCACCGGTTGCCACGACAATCTCGTCGGCGAGCTGCCCTTCGAGGTTGATGACATCCTTGAGTATCTGCACGGATTTGAAACGCTCGGCGGTCTCTTCTGGCGCATTCCAGAAGCCGCGATAGATGTAGCCACCACGATGAATCAGCTCCCCGACTTCACGAGGTGCGCATTCGCGACCGTCATCGTCGATGACGTAGAGTTCGACATCGGGAATGGCCTTGCCGATACTGTCTGGCCGAATCCGTATCTGTGATGGATCCAGGTAGGTTGAGCGGAACGCTTCAGTCAGCCCATGCATGGAATAGAACTTGGCGTTTCTGAACGTCTTCCCGCAATACTCGACCATCTGTTCGGTGACGTTTCCACCGGATGAGGTGATTGTTCGCACCTTGTCGAACAACTCGGCGCTGTACTGTACGTGCAGGTCTTCATCGAACATCTGGGAGATATTCACCGGCATCAGTGGCAGCACGGTGACTTGATCGTTGACCAGGTGGTTGAAGAAGTCTTCAGGCAGAATGAAACGATGTAGAGCCAGAGTTGCCTTGTTCAACAGCGAGCAGAAGATCTGGTTCAGACCATAGTCGAGATTGAATATCAGCAGCCCCGAGATGACATCCGACTCGGCAAGATCCAGATACTGCGAGACCACGCGCGCTGAATCGATCAGGTTGCGGTGAGAGATGACGATGCCCTTGGGCGTGCCGGTCAGACCGAAGGAATAGGTAATGAGGGCATTTTCGTGGCCGTTGATGTCGCAGCTGAACGGCCTGTTGTAGTACTTGTATATCTCCTCGAATGACGGAATCTGCTTGCCGGCGGTCTGGATGGAGATGATATGCCCGTCGAAATCGATCTCTTCAACGCTCTCGAGTTTGAGCTTGTCCGTGATCAGACACTTGATATCGCAGTCATCGATGATGTACTGAATCTGCTCCGGCTTCAGTTGCCGGGTCAGCGGTACCAGAATGTAGTTGGTTGACAGTATCGCCAGAATGGCGATGACCTGTGAGATGTCCTTGTTGCTGTAGATGCCAATGCGTGCACCCTTCGGCAGGTCCAGTTCCTGAAGGTAGAGTGCAACGTGATCGACACGTGTCAGCAGCTCACGATAGGTCAGCGCCTCTTCCTTGTAGCTTATCGCTATCTTGTCCGGGTGCGACTGCGCGGCCTTGTCGAGCAGGATACGAATACAGTTTATTGACATGATGCGTGTTCCTTTGCGCCGAGAGTCCAGATGTCGTAGTTGGTGTCCAGCACGGTCACTGGCTTGTGATCTGAATTGAGTATCTTTCGGTAGAAGAACGCCACAACATCCTCGATGTCCTCCGTGCTCAGCACTTTGGTAATGCCGCCGGTAAACACAATGGAATTCATCGCCAGCAGCTTCAGGGTGACGTAGGCAGGTCGGTAGTGAGACATCTTGCACAGCACGAGAAAGATGGCCAGCTGCATGAGAATTTTCGTGGCCTTCTCGCTATGCTCGTTATAGATGTTTTCCGTGACCTTGAGATGCATCAGCAGCTCATAGGCGAACTCGTTGTTCTCGGCGGTGAATATCAGTGACTGTCGGGAT
>CBDUIJ010000395.1:0-4952 GCA_965367215.1 uncultured Granulosicoccus sp. | reverse complement strand
AACAGATTGCCGGGCTTGCCTGTCGTACCGGAGTCAATGGCGAAGATGCTGCCTGACAGCGGAGCTTCTGCCAATTGCTCATCGCTCAGTCCGACTCGCGCACTGGTCACGAACAGCGTGGCGCCGTTCTTGCCGCCGAAGGCACAACTGGTGGGCCGATGTACCGGCACCTTGACGATACGATCGATGCTGCCATCGGGCGCATAGCGAATGACGCAGGCGCCGTCCCATTGAGCGCTCCACACATAGCCTTCGTCATCCACGGCCAGGCCGTCGGGTACGCCTGCTCGTGAATCGTCAGGGGCTGCGAATACGCTCCGTTCTCCCAGGGTGCCAGCGTCCGCGTCAAAGTCGAAGCGGTAGATGGTCGCCTTGCCGGAATCGGTAAAATAGAAAACGCTTTCGTCATCGTTCCAGCCCAGGCCATTGCCGATATCGATGTCATCGAGCATGCGGGTGATGCTGTAATCCGGATCGATGCGCCAGAGCGATGCCTGACCCTTGTCACCCTTCATGGACAGAGAGCTGGCCCACAGCCGGCCGTGTGAGTCGCATTTGCCGTCATTGAAACGATTATCGGGGCGATCCGCTTCGGGTTCGGCGATGCTGGTAGGGCTCATGTCAGGGCTGATCGTCAGTATCCCCGATTCGCTGGCCGCGATGAAGCCGCCCTTGTGCGCAGGGACCACAACGCCTGTCTGTTCTGCCAGAGGGTGTCGCTGAAGCGTCGTGACATCGGGATCTCCGGACGGGTCGATGGCAAACGATTGCAGGGCCGAATTGACGATATCAACCCAGTAGAGCGTCTGCTCGTGTTCTGACCAGTGCGGGCCTTCACCCAGTTCATCACTGCCAGCCACGGCAACCGTAACGCAGTCATCGCAGGTCAGTGTCTTGATATCAGTACTCATAATTGTGCGCAGAGTTGAGCGGACATTCCCTGATCGACAAGCATGTCACTGCCGGTCAGGGCCGATGCGGCATCAGAGAGCAGAAACACTGCACAGTTGCCGACTTCCTGAACGGTATTGTAGCGATTGCTGGCATGCCAGCTACGAAACATGGCCTCGGTGTCCGGATTGCTGGCAGGACCATTGGCGATGGCTTCGGTACGAGTCAGCCCGGGGCTCAGTGAATTGACCCGAATGCCGTGCTGTCCGAGACTCCATGACATGGAGCGGGTCATGGCAACGATGGCGCCTTTGGTGCCGGCATACATCTCATAGCCTGCGGTACTGGCGCCGGCATGGTTGGAGGCGATATTGACGATGCTGCCGGGATGTCCGCCTTGCACCATGGTACGGGCAACGGCTTGCGACATGAGGAAGACCGAACGCTGATTGACGCGCCACAGGGTCTCCAGATCTTCCGGTGACATCGTCAGGAAGGGGGCGGTGATGGTCACACCGGCATTGTTGACCAGACCATCAATGGGGCCGTGATCCTGAATGACAGCGTCCAGCCAGGGGCCAATGGCCTCGGCGTTGCCGACATCCAGCTGGCGACAGTCGATGGCCTCACGATCGGCAAACTCTGCGTTGTCTTCCAGGGTGCCGACCACCACACGGGCGCCGGCATCATGACAACGTTCTGCTATTCCCCGACCTATACCGGCGCCACCGCCCGTGACGATGACAAGCTTGTTGGCTAGTTCACTACTCATGACAATTCATTTGCGAAATATTCAGAGGATGGCGACAGCGCCTTGTTCGGCGCTTCGCTGTTTATTTGACTGCACCGGCAGTGACTCCGGAGACGATACGGCGCTGAAAGAAGATGAACAGGATCAGCAGAGGCAGGGAGCCCAGTACAGCCGCCGGGAACAGATCGGAGGGCGACAGATTGTGATTGCCGACAAAACGGTAGACGCTGATCATGACGGTGAATTTGCTTTCATCGGTCAGCAACAGCAAGGGGTAGGTAAAATCATTCCAGACCATCAGCATCACGAAAAGTGACAGAGTTGCAGTTGCCGGCCCCAGCAATGGACGAATGACATGCCAGAAGATGCGAAAATCCGAGCAATTGTCCAGCCTGGCTGCTTCCTCGAGTTCGAGTGGAATGCTGCGGATGAAGCTGGTATAGAAGAATACGGCCAGTGGCAGGTTCAATGCCGTGAAGGCGAGAATCAGACCGAGGTAGGTGTCCAGCAAGCCGATATCCCGGAAGATGACGTAGATAGGCGTGATGGTGACGAAGTTGGGCGTGGACAAACCCAGCGCCATCAGCAGCACCAGGGCACGGGCCAGACGATTTGTACGTCTGGCCAAGGGGTAGGCCGCCAGAGCACCAATGAAGGAGACCAGCACCGTTACCGACAGTGTGATGCCTATGGAGTTGAGGACGCTGCGCAGGTAGTTCATCTTCGACAGGGCATTGATGTAATTACCGAAGTCGAGGCTGGCAGGCAGACCCAGCGGGTTCTGAGTGATCTCGGCGCCGCTTTTGAACGACATGATGACCATGTACAGAACCGGCAAGAGCATGAAGGCGACCAGCATCAGGGCCATCGCCGAGAGCAGCCAGGTACTGACATGACGTTTGAGTTTCATGTGATGTCCTCGCGAGATCGCAGATAGCGGTTCTGCACATAGGCCACCAGTACCACCAGAAGCAGCATGATGATGGACAGCGCGCTGGCGAAGCCAAACTTGTATTTACCGAACAGCGAGTCGATGATATGCAGACTCAATGTGCGGGTGGCACCATCCGGTCCGCCTCGAGTCATGATGAATGGCAGTTCGAAGGTCTTGAGCGTACCGATGGTCGATAGCATGATGTTGATGGTGAAGCTTGGCGCCAGAAGTGGCACTTCGATATGCCGAAACCGCTGCCAGCTGCGGGCGCCTTCCAGTTTGGAGGCCTCTTCCAGGTCGGAAGGAATGGCGGCATAGCCTGCCAGAAAGATTGCCGTGGTGTAGCCGGTGAACATCCAGATATGGGCAAAGGCCACGGCAATCAGTGCCGTGTTCGGATCACCTATCCAGTTGTGCTGCAGGCTTTCCAGGCCAATGGCTGCCAGTGCCGAGTTGAGTCCGCCATTGAACGGAGAGTAGATGAACTGCCAGACGTAGCCAACGATGACGAACGACATCATGGCCGGCGTGAACAGGGCCGCTCGGCACAGATTTCTGACTGCGGGCAGGCGATGCAGCAGGGCTGCGAAGAACAGGCCCAGCGCTGTCTGCACGACGACCACGATCACGGTGAAGAGAATGGTCGTCGTGAATGCATCAAGGTAGCGCGAGCGGGTGAATATCCGCTCGTAGTTCTTCCAGCCCACGTCGTTGGGAATACCGACTCCAGTGAAGTCGGTAAAGCTCAGACGAAGCGATAGCAGTATCGGATAGACAAAGAAGGCACCGATGACCAGTATCGCCGGTAACGTGAACAGAAAGATGCGATAGCGTCTTAGAGTTCGCACGGGAGTCTACTGATCTTCGACGATTTCATCCCAGCGGGACAGGACGTCCGCAGGGTCTTTGTCGAGGTTCAGCAGGTAGCCGGTCATGCTGTCGAAGATTTCCGCTTCCAGTGGCTTTGGCCATTCGAGCACGCTGAATGGAAACATGATGGTGCCGCCATTGTCACGCGCTGCGTTGTAGGGAGCTGCAATGTCTGACACGCCACTCTCGCCATCGGAAAAAGGACTGTAGGCAGATTCTGCCACCAGCATCTGATGCAGATTGTCATTGTTGGTGAAGAACTCGACGAAGCGACTGGCCGCTTCCGGCTGATCCGATTTGGCGGCGATCGACCAGCCAATGCCGAACAGGTCCAGCGCCACGCCGGTGTCCTTGTTCGATGGAATGGGGGCAAAGACAAAGTCCAGGCTTTCATTTTCCATGAAGCTTGCGATGTTCCAGGCACCCTGGGCCATCATGGCGAAGTTGCCCGCCTTGAATTCGGACAAGGCGGTTGACCATGGGTCCAGACCTGCCTGAAGCGCAGCATCGAAACAACCGGCTTCCTCCAGCTCGGGGAAGGTGCTCAAGGTGCTGATGAAGGCGTCGCTCTCTTCGAACAATTCATCACCGGCTCCCAGTGCTGCTGCCTTGCCAGGCGCTCTTTCCAGTCCGTTGGCAATGGCATACAGGGGGGCCGAGAATCCGCCGCTGAAGATCATGGCGTTGACGCCGGCTTCCTGAAGTTTGCCGCAAGCGTCCTTCAGTGCGTCGATGGTCGTGGGCGGCGCATCGATGCCGGCTTGCTTGAGCAGACCCATGTTGACGAAGTTGCCCATGCCGATGACTTCCAGCGGCATGATGTGAACATCGTCACCTGTACCGATGGCAGTTTGCAAGGCGGGAGTCAGGCGCTCATACCAGTCGCCCTTGTCGATCGGTGCCAGCAGGCCAGCGTCGCCCCAGACCTTGACCAGCGGCATGTCGGTCATCATCACATCCGGTGGGTTGTCGCCCTGTACGCGGGGTGGCAGCACGATGTCGGTATCGGTGCGGCTGATGTACGAAAAATTGATCTCGATATCCGGGTTGGCAGCCTCGAACTGTTCAATGAGCTCCGGCAGTGCGGCGGGCTCCGCATCGTTACCTTTCCAGGCGGTGACTTCCAGAGTCACGGCCTGCACCGCAGGTGCCGCGAACACCACACCGGCGCACAACAATGAAATCGTGGTTGGGATGAATCTTTTCATGGACTCGTTTTCTCCTGATTAGCAGAAGTGCCGTGAAGATCAAGCACAAGAAAATAGTACACGATATATAAGGGATGATGCACTATCTGATTTTCGAGGCAGTCAATCGATGAATGATATTTCCATTTCTTCATCTTGCCTTGTGAATGGAGAGAGGGGCGAGGGCGGGAAAACCGGGAATTGATGTGCCTGAATCCGGAATGAGCTTGTCAGGGATCGACGAGGAAGAAACGATGCGGCCGTTTGAATTCTGGTACTTGCTCCGGCTCTGTTTTTTAATACAATCCAAAACACCCCC
>CBDUIJ010000394.1:0-4993 GCA_965367215.1 uncultured Granulosicoccus sp. | reverse complement strand
ACCTTTCGCAAGCTCGATGGTGAATTTCACTGGACGATCTGCAAGCGCCACTACAATCAGCAAGCGGCTGACACCTGGAGAAAACTGCGTCGCGCACTCAACGTTCACGGTGCCAAGCTCAGTATCAAGGTACCCCGGCATGAGGCCATCATCGCCGAGCATCGCATGTTGCTGGAGGCGCTGAGGCGCAATGATGTTGAAGAATCGGTACGGGTGATTCGCATGCACACACAGGGCTCGTTCGTACAGATGTCGCAACAGATGCGTGTACTGGGAATGACGTCTTGAGCGAACGGCAGAGCCTTGCTCTGCCTGATGCCTGTACCTGAATCCGGAGTGACTCTCCTCGGCGCTGATGGCGCACGATCACCCGGGTGTGTGATCAACCGCCCGGTGAGCATGCTGAAGCGTGGCCAGGGACCTCGCAAGTCATCCCTTGACGGCCCCGGCTGTCAGTCCTGACTGGAATTGTCGTGTCATGAACAGATAGGCGATCACGACGGGAAGGGTTGAGACAATGACGCTGGAGAATACCAGTCCCCACTCGGTGGAATAGGCGCCGATGAAGGATACGATGCCAACCGGCATGGTCTGCACTTCCGGTTTGAATGCGAGGATGAGGGGAATGAAGAACTCGTTCCACATCCACACCCCGTTCAGGATCGACACCGATATCAGTCCGGGTTTCATCAGTGGCAGTACAATCCGGCTGAATATCTGCCATTCCGAAGCGCCATCCATGCGAGCCGCCTGGATCAGTTCATGTGGCAGTGCCGATGCAATCGGTGTCAGTACCAGCACTCCCAGTGGCAGACCCATGGCAATGTAGGGGAAGATGAGGGCCATCAGTGTGCCGAAAAAGCCGATGGCCTTGAGCACGATGAACAGCGGCAGGATGATGGCTTGCACGGGTACCAGCAGGCCAGAGACAAACAGGGTGTACAGCCCCATGGCGTATTTCTTTTTCTTGCGACTGAGTCCATAGGCAATCATGGACGACAACAGGGTGCTGACCAGAACGGCGACGGTTGTCACGATAATGGTATTGGGCAAGGTCAGAGACAGGTTCGCATCCGTCCAGGCTCTTGAATAATTGGAGAACATCCATTCATCGGGCAGACCGAAGGGGTTCATGAAGAACTCGGGCACCGACTTGAACGAGGCGATGATCATCAGGATCAGCGGCGCCAATACCCAGATCGAGGCGACAAGCAGCACCAGGGTTCGCGCCGTCTTGCCCATCAGGATGCCCAGATCGCCTTGTGAGCGTTGCAGCTGTCGGGTCTGTGTCTGAGTCATGCTTCTATCTCCCGGCTACGCAGCACACGGATCAGCAGGTAGCAGACTCCGGCCATGACCAGCATCAGCATGAGAGCCATGGCCAGACCGAAAGCAAAGCGGATATCCGCGCTGGAAAAGGATGAGCCACCGAATGCGGTCCGGTAGATCAATGTGCCCACGACATCGGTGGCGAAGTTGGGAGCGCCCAGGGGGCCTGTCAGTACATAGACCACGTCAAAGGTGCGGAAGGTGCCGATAAAGGTCAGTACGGTGAGTGCCGTGAATGCCGGTGAGAGCTGAGGGAACACCACTCTCCAGAATATCTGACGGGTATTGGCACCATCCATGGCAGCCGCTTGCTTCAACTCTTCGGGGATGTTCTGCAAGCCTGACAGGTAGATGATGATGGCCCAGCCCATGCTGTTCCAGGCGGTGACGAAGATGATGGCCGGCAAGGCCAGATCGGGATCGGACAGCCAGTTCCCGGCCAGAAAGCCCAGGCCCAGGGTCTGCAGCAGAGGGTTGATCAGTCCGATGTTGGGGGACAGCATCAGTGTCCAGATGAAGCCTGTGGCAACCAGCGACATGATGACGGGCAGGAACAGGACCGTCCGGTAGAACTGCATGAAGCGTGGTTTTTCGTTCAACAGTACAGCCAGATACAGACCGACCGTATGCTGGAACACCAGTATCGCAAGAAAGATGATGGCGTTGTGCATGGCGGCGCGATAGAACGGCCAGTAGGAGAGCAGTTCGGTGTAATTGTCCAGTCCGACAAATTGCAGGTCCTTGCCGAAGCCGGTCCAGTTTGTCATGGAGATGCCAACCGCCAGAATCAGCGGGATCAGCATGACGGCGAGAAAGAATGCGAAACCCGGCAACACGAACCACAAATGGCCGTAGGTGCTGCTGAATGATGATTGAGGCTTGGGGTGAGACATTGCAAGTGCCGATATCAGTCAGAAGTGGGTCAACCGTGGAGGATGTCCACGGTTGCATTTTTGAATTCCTGTCAGTCGGACAGCTTGACCGCATCCTGCGCGGCGCTGGCAAAATCCTCCGGTGTCATCTCGCCCATCAGTAGCGCGGCTGCGTTCTGCTGCACCACATTCCAGACGGAACCGGTTTCCGGTAGCTCGTAGAAGACACGTACATCGTTGACTCTGGCGGCCTGTACGAACTCTTCCAGAATGCGATTCTCCGAAGGCACGACATTACGATTCGTCGTCATGGTGATGGTGTCCACGACCATCTGTTGCGCCTGATCCTGAAGCATCCAGTTGAGGAAGGTAATGGCCTCTTCCTGGTGTTCGGATTCGGCGTTGACCAGATAGATGTACTCCAGGCCGGTGACGGTGGCAGGCTTGTTTTCACCGACGCCGGGGAAGGGCACGACGCCCAGGTCCACTGCCGGGTTGATTTCCTGATAACCGGGGTAGTCGGCCGAGCCTCCGGGCATCATGGCACCGCGCTTCATTGCCGCCAGAGCCTTGCCTTCCACATAAGGCGTGGAAACAGCGCCAGGCTGCATGCAATCAGCCATGTCTTGCAGGAAGCGTGCAGCCTCGAGCATATCGGGGTCGGTGAATTTGCGATTGCCCTTGCGCAATTCGGCAAAGCCGTCGGCGCCCATGACACTGGAGGTCAGCATCATGTAGATGAACGAGGGGACGATGCCGTCCGAGGCCGGTACCACCAGAGGTGTTATTCCCTTGTCCTTCATGGCGGCACACATGCTCATGAATTCGGCCTGGTTGGTGGGTGGTTCCATGCCCAGGTCTGCAAGTATGTCTCGATGATAGTAGAGCCCGACAGAGTAGGCACCGAGTATGGGAGCGCCGAAGACCTTGCCGTCATTGTCTATCGCCTCCAGAGCCGATTCACGCAGCGAAGAGGTATCGAGCAAACCGGTCAACTCAGCGGCATAACCGGAAGCGGCTGCCGTCGCGGTTTCGGGCCCTGCTGGCAGTCCAAACAGGTCAGGGGCTTCGCCAGCGGCCAGAGCGGTGTTCAGGCGAGCCGAGTAATTGGTGCCGGCAATCTCTTCCAGTTCGATCCGGATACCCGGGTGCTCGCTTTCGAAGGCCGTGAGTATGGCCTGGGTCTTGGCGCGCCATTCCGGATGCTGGTGCCACATGCTCAATGTGACCGTGTCCTCGGCAATGAGGGCTGTGTTGACTCCCAGGCTGGAGGCCACTACAGCGGCCAGCAGTCCGGTCTTGATGGTGTTATTCATGTCTTCTCCTTGGTGGTGTCAAGTCTGGTTTCGCAGGGCCAGTCCTGTCGATGAGTCAAAGAAATGCAGACGGTCGCAGGCGACAGCGATCTTCACCATGTCCCCGACTCTTGCTTCGGATTGCGCGGCGAAACGGCATATGCAGATGCCACTGCCTTCACTGTCATCTGTTGCCATGAGCTCCTCATCCTCTTCATCGATATCCCTGATGTTCTCGGCCTGCAGCTTCACATGTGCCATCTGATCCGAGCCGAGTGACTCGAGCAGGCTGATGGGAGCATTCAGGCATTGCTCGTCGGGATGCTCGGGAAGCAGGGCTGCGTCCTCCAGGTCTTCCGGTCTTATTCCGACGATGACCTCGCCATTCAGGTGCTGGTCGATGCGTGGATATCTCTGAAGAGTCAGGGCGGTGATGGCGAGGCTCTGATCGCCAAGTTGCACGCTCATGTGGCCACCTTCGCTGGCCAGTCGGGCACGAAACAGGTTCATGGCGGGCGAGCCAATGAACGAGGCGACAAAGGTATTGCGGGGTTCGTGATAGATTTCATGAGGCGTGTCGATCTGTTGCAGAACGCCATCCCGCATCAGTGCAACTCGGTCACCCATGGTCATCGCCTCGACCTGATCATGGGTGACATAGATGGTGGTGACCTGTAGTTGGCGCTGAATACGGGCTACCTCGGAGCGCATCTTCACTCGCAGTTTCGCATCGAGGTTGGACAGAGGTTCATCCATCAGGAACACGGAAGGCCGTCTGATGATGGCCCGTCCCATGGCTACTCGTTGTCTCTGCCCACCGGAAAGATTGCCGGGGCGTCGATCAAGAAAGGGTTCAAGTTGCAGTATCTTCGCAACGTCCCTGACGCGTTTGTCGATTTCTGTGCGATCGACCTTGGCGATCTGCAAGGGGAAGGCAATATTGTTGTAGACGCTCATGTGCGGATAGAGCGCATACGATTGGAAGACCATGGCGATATCGCGATCTCGCGAGGCGAAATCGTTGACCAATCGATCGCCAATGAACACCTCACCACCGGAAATCTCTTCAAGCCCGCCAATCATCTTCAGGGCGGTTGATTTGCCGCAACCGGATGGTCCGACCAGTACAAGAAACTCACCGTCGTTGATCGATATGTTCAGATCGACCAATGCGGCGGCAGCAGCACCGTCATAACGCTTGCTGAGATTCTTGAGCGTTACCGTTGACATCTGATATCCCCTGACCGGAATCACTGGATGAACGCCATGAATGATCAGCGGACATCGTGATAGAAACGATTATCGAAACAGAATCATATATTATTTCCATGGAAAAGGCATATGAAGCGCAGGATAAAATCGACCAGATCAGGACATGCTTGAAATTCGGGGGAGAAGCGGCCGAGTCAGGCCAGTTGCCTGGCCATAACGTCAGCGCATGGTCAGAACCAGGATTGCCTCAGTGGCGTCGTCAGCGGCAGGACCCAGTGACTGACG
>CBDUIJ010000393.1:0-5009 GCA_965367215.1 uncultured Granulosicoccus sp. | reverse complement strand
TATCCTTCCCGATCGATACTCGCGGTGATGACGTGTCAGGGCAGATGGCACGAGCACTGGAAATGCTGTTCTCTGGCGTGCGAGACAGCATGCACGGAATCAACGACAACGCATCGCTACTGATCCGAGCCTCGGAGAGCATGACCAACCTCTCAGTCGACATGAATCGCGCAGCATCATCCAACGCAGAAAGCGCGCTGAAGGCTTCGGCACAGACATCGGGTGTCGGACGAAGTGTCGATAGTGTTGCCAGTGCAACGGAACAGATGAGTTCATCCATCGAGGAAATAGCGCGTAATACCAAGGAGGCCGAGCGTGTCGCTGCTGAAGCTGTCAGCCTTGCCAAGACCACTGACGGCACGGTGCGCAAACTGGCCGATAGCAGCATCAGTATCGGAAATGTCATCAAGGTCATCAACACCATTGCCGAGCAGACCAATCTGCTTGCCTTGAACGCCACCATCGAAGCGGCGCGCGCAGGAGAGGCTGGCAAGGGGTTTGCGGTGGTGGCAACCGAGGTGAAGGAGCTGGCAAAGGAAACTGCCAAGGCTACCGAGCAGATCGAATCACGAATCAGCGATATTCAATCCGATACGGATTCCGCTGTGGCGGCTATCGAGTCCATCAGTCATATCATCGATAGAATCAGCTCCATACAATCCGCAATTTCTGTTGCCGTGTTCGAACAGTCCGGTGTGACCCAGGAAATCAACCGATCGATTGGGACGGCAGTAGACGGTGGCAAGGCAATAGAATCAATCATCGAAGGCGTTGCATCCAAGGCAAGGTTGAGCCAGGAGGCGTCCGACCATGTCAACAAGGCTGCAACGGAACTGTCGGATATGGCAATGGAGCTTCAGGGCCTGGTCGGGCGTTATGCAATCAGCTGAGTAGCAGACCTCCTCAAGCAGAATGAAATTGCCCTGAATATACAAATGCTCCGGTGGCGGTACTGATTTGCATACCCCGTAGACATTATTTCATTCGACATTTTCAAGGTGTTGTTTGTTGCATGCTTTGTCCACGTTGCATGCCCTCGCAGTGTTGGTTTTCCTGCAGAAGGCATGTCCGCAATTCCTTCAACGATGGAGTAATAGGCATGAATTACAAACACCTGATATTGGCATCTCTCCTGACAGCCTCGGGCCTTGCACAGGCTCAGGCCAGCAAATGGATCGAGATCGAAGACGAGGCAATGATGGTCCCCGCATTCAACCTGACTGTCGATGAAATGGATGGCATGAGCATCTATGACAGTACCGGCGAGCGCGTGGGTGAGGTCGACGACATCCTGATAGGCGAGGACGGCACGAGCATGGCGGCCTCCCTGGACATCGGTGGCTTTCTGGGTATTGGCGAGAAGGACGTCGTCGTGCCACTGGATAGTCTGACGATGGGTGAAGACGGCCTTGTAACGACAATGGACCGGGAAGGGCTTGAGTCACTGCCAGAGTACGAAGACTGACAGGTCGTAGGCGGGTGTTGGCCGAGTGAGGTGTGGCGTCAGCCCACTTGCTTTGGCCAAACCTCGCTGTCAGCATGTGTTTTCAGCTGCACATGATGCGGCCTGGAACAGCGTAAACGGGATCACCGTTCTGGATACAGAACCGGTGATTTCCGGATTTCGGATGTGGGAGAGTGTGCCGGCTGCACAATAGCCGCCCTGCGATCAGAATCCATGGAAAATTACCCATTTCCGCAATGGTGTCGGGTCGTTCAAAAGAGTATAAGTCTCGTCAATGAACAGGACAGCCTCGCTGATCCTTTCATGCATACCGTTATGCCTTAACGGTTTCAGTGGACTCATACTCCAGAGACTTCCCGATCATGATCATGTGCAAAACGACGGACAGACGCGCGAGCGATCATCACGTCTCGATAGGCAAGGTGAGCCTTGTCGCCGCCGCAGTAGCCGCGCTGTTCGCCGCGCCAATAGCTCAGGCGCAACCTGTGGTCACGGGGTCCGAGATATCCTGGCCGGATGACGGCTGGTATCAGGTACAGACCGCCGATGGCCTGACCAATATCTGTGAAGGCACTCGTTCCTGCCAGGTCGAGCCAGGTAGCTACATCGTGATCAATCACACCACGGGTCAGCGCTTCACCAAGGTGATGGTTCCCGAGGCGCCTGTGGCGGCGGTCGTGTCGGTAGACGGCAATACCATTTCATGGCCTGACGATGGCTGGTACCAGGTACAGTCCGCGAGCACCTACGAGTCGATCTGTCAGGGTGGCCTTTCGTGCATGGTGGATGATGGCACCTATATCGTGATCAACCACACCACGGGTGAGCGCTTTACAGACATCATTGTCAGCGGTGGCCCCGACGTCGAGGAGCCGCCTATCCAATCCAGTGTTGACCTGCTTGATATCTCGCAAGACCTGATTGTCACGGCTGCCGGCTATCAGCTGGACCGCCTTGCCGTGGTGGTGGACGACATTGCGTTCATCATTGCTCAGCAGACCACGATTCAGTGGCCAGACAGCAGTTGGTATCAGGTGCAGGACGCCCAGACCTACGCATCAGTGTGTAATGGTGGGGCAGAATGTAATATCTTGCCCGGTAGTTATACGGTCATAAACCAGACAACGGGTGTGCGTAGTCCGTTGGTTGTGCCTTATGTCAGTCCGGCTGATCAAGCAGAGGCGACTCAGCTGGCGGATACCTCCATGGCCTTTCCCTTGCGTGTGGACCCGGACAATATCAGTACGGAGTTGACCATCAAGCGAACGTATTACGCTTGTGAAAACGGCGGCAGCCTCACGCTGGAAAAAGGCAACAAGAATGAAGCTACCTTTTACGACGCTTCCGGAAGCAGTATCGGAGGCGTGTCCGACAAGAATGGCTATGTCTTCGACCAGTGCCGAATGAGCTTGCGCAACGGTCTGCTACCGGACGGCAGCTATGAATTGAACGGCAATCTGCAGACCAGTATCATCTACAGCTACGGTGACTCACAAAGCAATTACAACTTCGATGAGCTTTCAATCATCGGTGATAACGGCGTCGAGTATCAAGCCAACGGACAGATAGAGGATATCGATGGCTACGACTTCAATTATCTGCGAAGCGCCACGATAAGCGACTATCAGGAGACCTTGCCTAGAGCTGAAGAGAATGAGGTGATTTCCGAAATCTCATTCAATTATGAAACCCTGAACAATACAACGGTTCTTGCCGCGCCATGGAAGACACTCGCGGTGAATGGCATCGTTCGCAATGCGCAAACCGGCAGTCAGACAGTGACTATCAAAACGGAGCCCGTAGTGACCTGGGGTTCTGAACCCTTCATGCCTTTCACCGGTTCCATAGAGATGTCGGCAGAAGATGGCAGTTTTCTGTACCAGCATGCCAATCCGTATGTCGATCCTGATGATTCCTGGGCGCTGTTTGTTGACTTTGATTACACGGCTGCCAATGGCGAGCAGACGCAAGTGATAAAGGAGAGTTACTCCTTGCCGTTCGGATACGGCGAACCCAGCTGTTTCTACAACCGATCCGAAACGACAGGAAGACTCAGCTGCCCTGAAGGCTATCTCGACTGAATGATGCCCTACGCGCGATAGGGGCGTTCAGACCGCCGTCATCTGACGGCGGTCACTGAGCAGCAACCCATTGCGCAATCTCGGGCCAGTAGTCACGCAGGGTACGTGACCCCATGAACAAACCGATATGCCCGCCCGGGACAGTCTTCTTCTGAATGTGCTCGGCAGGCGTACCGATCAACTGCTCGGCGGCCAGCACCTGCTCGGGCGTCGTGATGTCGTCGTCCGCACCGGCCAGCAAGTAGGTTGGGCAGGTAATGGCGCTCAGGTTCAGCACACGTCCCAGGCCGACAAATTCACCTTTGGCAAAGCGATTTTCCTTGAACAGCTGACCAATCACCTGCAGGTACCAGCGTCCTGGCAGATCGATGGGATTCTCGTACCAGCTTTCGAAGGTTTCCTCCTTGCTCAGATACGCCGCGTCGTCGATGTTTTCATACAGTTCGATGTAGTTCTTGAAGTAGTGCTGTTCCGGGTGCATGTTTTTCCAGCCTTGCAACATGAACCGGCCCGGCATCAAGCCCTTGCTGGTCGCCACCATCTCTTCATAGAAGGACATGGGTGACTTCTGCGCCATCTTCTTGATCGGACCATCGCCTGCGTTGGTATCGATTGGCGCACCGGCCAGTACCAGTGAATTGACCTTGTCAGGAAAGCGTGACGCTATCATCGCTGACACCCAGCCACCCTGGCAAAGCCCAATCAGGTTCACCTTGCCACCCAGGTCTTCAATGACTGTCAGCATCTCTTCGAGGTAGTTATCCACCTCCAGATTGGCCATGTCGGGGGTTGCCGATTTCCAGTCGGTCAACAGCACATGGGGGTGCCCATTGGCCATCAAGGTCTCTACCAGACTCTGGCCCTTGTGGTAATCCGCGATAACAGCCGTGTGACCGGCATGAGGGGCATCAACCAGAGTCGGAATTCCTCCTTCGACCGGTGAACCGTATTCCCTCAACTTCATGGTGCGAAGGTCCAGTCTGACGATGTTCGGCGTGGCAAGCGTGGGCTTCAGATCATGTTCGAGCCTTATTTCCTCATTGAGGAACTTCATGTTCTTTGCCGCGACCTCCATGCCTTTCTCGATCATGACCTGCTGGTATTGCATGGGCCACATGAACGGCACTGAAAACGAAGAGGGTTGGGTGATTTTCTGTACCGCTTTTGTCGTGGCACTCATGATGTTTTGCTCCCAGCTGAAATCGTGTATCTCTGCCAAGGAGTGTGGGGCTATCGGCTTCAGAAAAACATTCGTACATCCCGCCTGGCATCTGTGGACAACACGTAGCTTGCGGTCCGTCTCTCTATGGCTGTAATGGCCAGCCGGGGGGAGTATCAATCAGCGGAAGAGGGGGAGCGATTTCGCCTTGCCGCCCAGCAGAATACCGACAAGCATGGCGGGTAGAAAGACGAGGATGCCGGGAGAAGCGATAGCCAGAGACGTCCACGCCGGGCCTGGACAG
>CBDUIJ010000392.1:0-5029 GCA_965367215.1 uncultured Granulosicoccus sp. | reverse complement strand
TGCCGGGCATGATCAATCAGCCAGGGCAGTCGCTCCAGATCGTCACTCATCAAGGCAACATCAGCCGTTTCGATGGCGGCATCCGAACCAATTGCGCCCATGGCCACACCAAAACTGGCACGCGCCATCGCCGGGGCATCATTGACCCCATCGCCAATCATGGCCACCACCTTGTGACGTGCTGCCAACGCTTCTATCTCAGCCACCTTGTCATCCGGCAACAGACCTGCACGTACCGTATCGATACCGACAGCTGACGCAACCGCATTGGCAGTCACGGCATTGTCACCCGTGAGCATGACAATCTCCTTGATACCCTGCTGGTGCAACCTGGCAATGACCGACCGGGCTTCCGGACGCAAGGCATCAGCCAGAGCCAATACGCCAATGGCCTGATCTCCCGACCCGACCACCACCACGGTATTGCCGGTCTGCTCCAGCTCCACGATCTGCTGCTCGAGCTTGTCCAGCGCCTCGGTGGCATCACTCAGCGACTCCCGGGCAAACCTGGCCGATCCCATCCACAGCTGTCGTCCCTGCACCTGACCGCGGACTCCGCGTCCGGCCAGCACATTCACCTCATCGGCGGGAAGCGGTTCGATACCTTGTTCGCTGGCCGCTCGTATGATGGCCGCAGCCAGAGGGTGGGAGCTACGAGATTCGAGCGCGGCGGCATCGGCCAACAGTGCCTGCTCGCTGCGTCCATCAAGTGCCACGACCTTCTGCACGGCAGGTTTGCCCAGGGTCAGCGTACCGGTCTTGTCCAGTGCCAGCGCATCCAGCCTGGCCGGTAGCTCGACATAGGTACCACCCTTGATCAATACCCCGGCACGGGCAGCACTGGCCAGAGCCGCCACCACGGAGACCGGCGTTGAAATGACCAACGCACAGGGACAGGCGATCACCAGCAGAACAAGTGAGTTGTAGACCCATGGTTGCCAGGCTGCACCAAAAGCCCATGGTGGTACCAGTAAAACCAGCCGTGCAAGACTCATCACCGTCGGTGTATAACGACGCGCGAAATTATCGACCCAGCGTTCGGCATCAGCACGCTTGGCATGTGCATCGCCTATGGACCGAGTGATGCGGGCGAGCACCGTATCCTGCGCTGCTCGCGTCGCCTTGACGGTCAGTGTGCCCTCACCATTGATCGTGCCGGCGAAGACCTCATCCCCCGGCGCCTTGGGTACCGGCACGCTTTCACCGGTGATAGGCGCCTGATCAACCGAACCCAGGCCATCGAGCACCTCGCCATCGAGCGCGATGCGATCACCTGCGCGCACGATGAACCGTGTACCAACAGCGACGTTGGCCGGCTGAACATCACTCTCCTTTCCCTGCTCGTCAATGATGCGAACGGTGGACGGGGTCAGTTCGAGCAAAGCGGCAACCGCGTTGCGAGCACGCCCGACGCTCCAGCTCTCCAGTGTCAGCGAAAGCGCAAACAGGAATGCCACGGTTGCCGCCTCGAACAGCTCACCAATGGCGATGGCACCTACCACCGCAATGACCATCAACAGGTTCATGTCCGGACGCAGGGTTTTCAGTGAATACCAGGCCTTGGGCAGCACGTAACGAATACCGGCAGCCGTGGCCAGCAACCAGGCCATGATCTCCAGCGGCGGCATACCGGTGTCGGCATGGGCATTCACTATCGTGGTCCAGCTCAACGGTCCATCAGCTGCCATGACATGAATCAGCATACCCAGCAGAACTGCCACACCACTGAGCATCGTCATGCGCGTCTTCCAGTGGTCCGCTACGGGTCTGGCGCTCGGATCGCCCACACGTGTAGCACTCATGCCGGTAGCCGCGATGGCATCGGCAATCTGTTTATCGCTGACATCCTCGGCACTACCGACAATACTCATGCGTCCATTCAGGACATCAAAGGCCAGCTGTTCGTTGCCGCCCACCAGCGGGCCAACGGCTCTTTCCAGTATGCGGACCTCTTCGACACAATCGAGCCCCGACACCTGGAAGGCACGACCTTGCGCCTGCGCCGATGCACTCGGCAAGCCAGTCGCCGATACAGAGGCATCAGATCCGGCGCAACACGACGCGACAGGCGGCGGACAGCACTCATTCTGGCTGTCGTCAGCTGTCTGCGAAGAGCAGCATTGGCTGTCGGACTCTCTTTCGCTCAACGCTGCTGGCTCCTGGTGCGATGTAGACATGTTCGGCCTCTTTCAATCTGGACAACAACATCATAGGATCTCTAGTAACTAGAGCTTCAAGCCTCGGGATGAAAAAAGTGGAATATTCGATCGGCCAGTTGGGAAAACTGACTCATACCAAGGTCCCTACGGTACGTTACTACGAAGAAATCGGCCTCATCACGCCTGTTGGCCGCAGCGAAGGGGGTCAGCGACGATTCGACCAGGCTTCGGTTCGGCGTCTGGGTTTTGTCAGGCATGCGCGCGAACTCGGATTCACACTCGATGCCATTCGGCAGCTGCTCGGCCTGGCTGACCGACCCACGGCCAGTTGCGAACCGGTTGATGGAATCGTGCAGCAACAACTGCATGAAGTCGACCAGCGACTGGCACGTCTGCAGGCCATCCGCCAGGAGCTGCAGCGCATGCTCGATGAATGCAGCGGTGGCAAGGCCGGCGATTGCCGCATTCTGGAAGTGCTGGCCGATCACTCCCTGTGTCTGACGGAAGATCATGATCATCCGGATTCCACCATGGACAGGCAGAGCTGACACTGCGTTCAAATGGATCGTGGGAGGCAATCAGGTTCAATCCACCAACGTTACTGGTCGACCCTGGAAACCTCCTTGTTTTCAAGTTTGAAAATCGCCTCGTGAGGTTCATCCAGCGTATAGATGGAGCTGGGTGCCATGTCAGCGAAGATCCCTCTCAGGATTCGTCCGGCACAGCCATGACTTACCACTATCAGTGTCTGCGGACCCTCGAGTTCTGACAGCCAGGATTGCAGACGCTGTGCAACCATGGCGTAGCTTTCTCCTCCGGGGGGCGGGATATCCCAGCGATTTTCCTTGCGGCGCCTGTAGACATCCGGCTCTTTCAGCTGAATCTCAGACAATGTTCGCCCCTCCCAGCTTCCGAAGGAGATTTCCTTCAGTCGACTGTCGTATTCGATATCGGCATGTGCATGACCGAGCGCGGTTGCCACGATTTCACTGGTTTCACGACAGCGACCCAGTGGGCTGGACATGATTCGACAACCTTCCGGAACAAGCTTTCTCAGTTTCCTGCCGTTTTCCAGGGCTTGTCCCTGCCCCACGCTTGTCAATCCGGAATTCTTGTGACCCTGAAGACGCTTTTCAACGTTCCAGATTGTCTGGCCGTGTCGTAGCAGGAATATCCTGATCTCAGAGCTCATTGATGGAGTTACCTGTCTCGTCTTGTTGGCTTGTTACTTCAGTCTGATGATTCCAAGGCTTTGACCTGTTCATAGTGAACTGATTTTCAGCATTGTCCTTGCCCCTCGCTGGAATTCATAACTGACTGGCACTTCTTCGTGAAAATACCCGGCATCTGTCAACGCTTCGAATACAGCAGGCAGGTGTTTCGAACGTTGGTTGTCTTCGATTGAAACAAGAGGGAATATGCGTACATCTCGAGCGACTCGACAAAGCTCAAGAACGCTTTCGATATGTACCTTCTCATCCAACTGTGGCGAATACAGGAACAGAAGATGGGAGCACAGGCCATAGTCGAAAGAGTTATCCGGAAAAGGCAGTGCTGGTAGACTTGCCGTGATGTAGCGTCCCGTTCGGCATCCCTCATCATAATCGTTGAGAAACACTCGCATGGCGTGCATACGGCGATGTTCCAGTTCGTCCGGGTTCTTGATTGATTGCCATATGTAATCATCGACCCTGGCGCGTACCTGTGACATGACCTCGTCTCGAGCTTGCTCGATTCTCTGTTCAAGTTCGGCCCTGCTGAAGGCATACAGGGGATCAACGGATGTCACATGGATATTTCTGGAGGTGGCTTCAGCGTTGAACGATGCTGGTCCATCTCCACATCCAATGAATGTGTCCCCAGTTTCAAGCGCTGACAAGGAAAACATCTCCAAGTACTCTTCAAGGTCACGTCCCCAGGGCACAGTACGTTGTAGATCCATAGCGTTATTCAGACACTTTGATGACTGCAGGAAACGAGTTCATTGTAGGTTAACGCAAGCATGTTTTCCTTCGGCCGACTTCAGACGCTCATGCAAGTCGGCATTGCCAGAAAATCATTGCCGCATTAGCCGACGTCGGTTGCCTCCAACAGCTTTTCCAGATAGACGGCCACACCATCATCCGTATTAGCCAAGGTGACCGCATCCGCCTCGGCCTTCACTTCATCCAGCGCATTACCCATGGCCACGGCATGACCTGCCCACCCGAACATCGGCAAATCGTTGTGATTGTCGCCGAACACGATGGTATCTGCAGCTGTAAACCCGAGCATGGCAGCAGTCTTCTCCAGTCCTGACGCCTTGTGTGAACCCAATGCGGTGATTTCAACGAAGGGTGCACCGGACGTGCTGACCTCACAAAGACCATCGCCCAGTACAGCTGCCACCTCACGCTGCAGTTCGATGCGAAACAGGCTCGGTCGCCTGACATAGAGTTTGTAGATGTCCTGTGACCAGGGATCATCTGTTCGACCGCCAGCCTCCAGTTCGCCAATACCACCGGCAAGCTGGACGAAGGTATCTTCATATCCGATCCCACTGCGTGTTTCCCAGCCGAAGGCGACATCTGGAATGGCGCTGCGCAACTGCAACACGATTTCTGTCGCCAGTCTTTGCGACATTGCATTTTCCCAGACCAGCAGATCTTCATCTTTGTTCCAGGCATAAGCACCATTGGAGCACACCACATAGCGCATACCGCTCATTGCCACCAGTCGATCACAGGCAGTCAGTCTGCTGCGTCCGGTTGCGGCGACGATATGATGCCCTGCAGACACTACCCGCTGTACCACCTCACAGGTTCGACTCGAAGGGTAACCATTGCCATCGAATAGCGTGCCATCGCAGTCCACGGCAATCAGCTTGCGTC
>CBDUIJ010000391.1:0-5051 GCA_965367215.1 uncultured Granulosicoccus sp. | reverse complement strand
GCATCGAAAACATCAGCTCATTGACGGATGTGGAACTGGGGTATCGTGAGACCGAAGCCCGCGGCCCGGAAGAAACCGAAGAACTCAGTGGCTACGAAGTCGAGCTGAGACTGCCTCTGTTCGACTGGGGCGGCCTGCAACGAGATGCCACGCGCGCCAGAACACTGGCTGCAGCCAATGACTTTGCTGCAACCGTCCGCAATGCCTCATCCAGCCTCCGGCAGACCTACTCGGCCTACCGTACCAGCTACGACATCTCTTCATTCTATCGGGACGAAGTCGTGCCACTGCGACAACTGATCTCCGAGGAGACCGTGATGCAGTACAACGGCATGCTGATTGGTGTGTTCGATCTGCTGGCGGATTCTCGTACCCAGATCGATACCGTGCTGTCAGCCATCAAGGCCGCCGAGCAATTCTGGATTGCCGATGCCGCATTGCAGGCTTCCATGCTCGGCAGCCCCATGAAAGCCTCGGTAGCGTCCATGGAGACAGCCAGCGCCGGCGACGGGGGAGGACATTAGATGCCGCACGCAGCTGAAAACCTCGCCCTTGTCGATCACTGCTTCCAGCGACAATCCACACACCACACAGAACCGGACCAGTCGCCAGTCCGGGCATCGAGATTCCCATGAGTTCACGACGAGATTTCATGAAGTACGCATCCATGACAGGAGGTGCAGTCGCTGCCGCCAGTGTCAGTCGCAACCTGATGGCTGCCTTGCCCGAGGCGGTGATCCAGACCGAGGTGAACACCATGCCTCCGCTGTATCCGGAGAGCGGCCACGAGTACAACCCGGTGGTGACACCCAATGGCTGGACGCTACCGTTTCGCATGCGCAACAACGTCAAGGAATTTCACCTCATCGCCGAGCCGGTCGTTCGTGAAATGACACCGGGCTTCAATGCCAATCTGTGGGGCTATAACGGCCAGAGCCCGGGTCCCACCATTGAAGTGATGGAAGGTGACCGAGTTCGGATCTATGTCACCAACAATCTGCCGGAACACACCAGTGTGCACTGGCATGGACAGCGCTTGCCCAATGGCATGGACGGCGTTTCGGGTCTGAACCAACCTCCCATTCCCGTCGGCAAGACCTTTGTCTATGAGTTCGTCGCCAAGCGCCCGGGGACATTCATGTATCACCCGCATGGCGATGAGATGGTACAGATGGCCATGGGCATGATGGGCTCATGGGTCACCCACCCCAAAGGCAGCAACCGGCTGATCAACCCGGTGGATCGCGACTTCTGCGTGATCATGAACGCCTACGACATCGTTCCGGGTGCAGCAACACCAAGGATCATGACCATGCTCGACTTCAACCTGTGGTCGTGGAACAGTCGGATTTTCCCCGGCATCGACTCATTCAACGTCCGCCAGGGTGACAGGGTTCGCGTACGGTTCGGCAACCTGACCATGACCAATCATCCCATTCACCTGCACGGACATGAATTCGTGGTATCAGGCACTGACGGAGGACCGACACAGACATCGGCCAGACACTGGGAAGTGACGACTGACGTCGCGGTCGGACAGATGCGTCAGATCGAATTCCTGGCCGACGAGCCCGGTGACTGGGCATTCCATTGCCACAAGAGCCATCACACCATGAATGCCATGGGACATGACGTCCCCACCATGATAGGCGTCGACCATACCGACATGGCACAGCAGATCGGCAGTGTCATTCCCGACTATATGGTCATGGGGGAGCGCGGTATGGCAGACATGACCGAGATGGAGATGCCCCTGCCGGATAACACGGCACCCATGATGACAGGAGATGGCCCCTTCGGCTCAGTCGAGATGGGCGGCATGTTCTCGATGCTCAAGGTTCGCGCTGATCAGGCCCGAGGCGACTATAGCGACCCGGGCTGGTATGAGCATCCTCCAGGCACGGTTGCCTGGGACTACACCGGCGAACTGGAAGAACCTGCCCGCTTCAAGTCCGATGTCTCCTCAGCGGACACGGCGCCTGCGACACCGACTGAATCCATCGAGGTGGATGCCATCAAACCCGCACGCCGAGTCGGCTGAATGCACCAATTCGCGAAGGATGCTTCACCTCCTGAAGACAAACTCACACCGCCATGCACACAGGAAATACCAACCATGAAGCTTTCAATCCTTATCGCCTTGGCGACCATCTCGCTGATTCCATTTTCCATGGCCCATGCCCACGGCAAGAAAGCCGACCAGAACGACCATGACACGGTGTCGGAAGTTGTCAGGGAACAAAAGCCCTGGGGTATTGCGGGCAATGCCGACGAAGTCACCCGCACCATAGACGTTGCCATGCTGGATACCATGCAATTCGAACCCGCAAGCCTGCAGGTTCAGCAAGGAGAAACCATTCGTTTCATTGCCCGCAATGATGGCGCGGTTCTGCATGAATTCGTACTGGGTACGACTCAGACCAATGATGAACATGCCGAGTTGATGGTCCGTTTTCCCGGTATGGAGCATGATGAACCCTATATGGCTCATGTCGACCCCGCCGCCAGTGGCGAGATCATCTGGACATTCAACCGCGATGGTGAGTTCGATTTTGCCTGCCTGATTGCCGGTCATTACCAGGCTGGTATGCGCGGCACCATTTCGGTCATGTCCAATAGCTAGTGGGTCAAATCCAGCACACACAGTCATCAACTCACAGAAACTTCAAACACCATGAACACACGTAAACTACCGCTCACGCTCGTTTTGCTCTCTACATTATTCAGCGCATCACCACTATTGGCCAGCGGTGAACACCCTTTGAGCGAAGGCGTCGTCAAGAAGATCGTGCCTGCCACGAAGAAGATCACCATCAAGCATGGACCCATCGACAATCTGGACATGCCGCCCATGAGCATGGTATTCGGCGTATCGGAGCTGTCCTTGCTCGATGGTGTCGCCGAAGGTGACAACGTGAAATTCCTCGCGGTAGACAAGAACGGAAAGCTGTTCATCGAAGAAATCGTAAAGCAGCAGTAGTTCGAGCAGGCGGATCTACAGGATCCGCCTATTCTGCCAGCACCTGCTCCACCAGCTTGACCCAGTAATTCACGCCCGTAGCGATGGCCTCGTCATTGAAGTCATAGGACGTATTGTGATGCAAGGCGCCATCGACCGCCGGACCATTGCCCAGCCACACATAGCAACCCGGAATGTCCTGACTGAAGAAGGCAAAATCATCACCGGCAGTCGAGCGTGGGAAGTCGGTGCGTACGCCCTGTGTGCTGACGGTCCTCGCGGCCTGCAAGGCCAGCGATGTAGCAACAGCATCATTCACGACAGGCGGTATTCGTCGAATGTAATCGTAGTGAACCTCGATGCCGAATGTCGCAGCAATGCCATTGGCCAGCTGCCCGATTCCCGCTTCCAGCTGATCACGAACTTCGGGCGTATAGGCCCTGGCAGTCCCCCCGATCTTCACCAGGTCCGGAATGACATTGAGCGCTTCCGGATCCCCCGCTTCCACGGAACAGGCACTGACCACCGCCGGTTGCAGAGGATCCACCACACGGGCCGGAATGGTCTGCAGTGCCGTCAGAAAGTGACCTGCGGCCGTCACGGCATCCCGCCCCAGATGCGGCTTGGCGCCGTGCGTGCCCACGCCGGTGAAGGTGATGCGCCAGGAATCCGAACTGGCCAGTTGCGGTCCGGTGACCACGGCCATTTCATCCACCGCCAGGCCCGGCATGTTGTGCAGGCCGAATACCAGGTCGCACGGGAATTGTTCGAAAAGCCCTTCTTCCACCATGCGCTTCGCACCACCGCGCCCTTCTTCAGCCGGTTGAAAGATGCAATGCACCGTACCCTTGAAGCGTCTGCTACGCGCCAGCTCCAGCGCTGCACCCAACAACATGACGGTGTGACCATCGTGACCACAGGCATGCATCTTCCCGTCCACGGTCGACTGCCAGGGTCGCTGCGCCACTTCGCTCATCGCCAATGCATCCATGTCCGCTCGCAGGCCAATGCTGCGGCCACCTTCGCCGCCGCCATCACCACCATGAATGGTCGCCACCAGACCGGTACCCGCCAGCCCCTGATGCACTTCAATCCCTGCGCCCTGCAGAATCTCCAGCACCTTCGCACTGGTGCGGGTTTCCTCGAAGCCCAGTTCCGGGTGCGCATGCAAGTCATGTCGCAGTTCGGTCAGAAGGGCAAGATCGTTTTCAGGTGCCGAGTCGTTCATGCTGATTGAATTCATTTGACGTCAAAAGCTGAAGGGGCATTCTACTCTTGGTACAGTAACGCCGCTGAACAACTCAGGCCCTGATGACCATGCCGACCCCAACCCGCCTCGCTGACGTCGATTTCTGGCAACAGATAGATCCTCAAGGCACCCATGCTCCAGCCCCCGGGCAGGGATTCGTGCACGGCTACCCGGCAACACTCGCCGATGGCCGACAACTGTTGCTGCCGATTCGGGAACGTGACAATGGTCGGTTCGCGCTGGCCTCACTGATCATCAATCAGGCAAGCTTCGATGTGGTGGATGCCCTGGCAAGCGACCTGGCCGCAAAACTGCGCGATCAGCGGCCGGACATCATCGTCGGTCTGCCGACGCTGGGCCTGACCCTGGCTGAGGCCACAGCTCGCAAGCTGGGCCATTCGCGCTACCTGCCTTTGGGCACGTCCCGAAAGTTCTGGTATGACGACGAGCTGTCTGTTGCCATGACATCGATTACCAGTCCGGGCAGTCAGAAACGACTCTACATGGACCCGCGCCTGACAAGCCTGCTGAAGGACAGACGAGTCTGTGTCATCGACGATGTCATCAGCACCGGCTCATCCATCATGGCAGCTCTGACCCTGCTGGCCCGCCTCGATGTCACCCCCGACTGCATGGGCTTTGCCATGTGCCAATCAGACCTCTGGCAGGATGCCGTGGCAAGCGCATCACCCGGCCTGGAGAATCGGGTTTTCTCAGCCTTCGACACTCCTCGACTCCAACCATGTGCAACGGGTGGCTGGTTACCGCAGTAGGATCACGCGCCACCAAGGCAATCGCTTGTCAGCTCCCGCCTATCGCAGCCTTTCCCGAAGCAACCCCGCC
>CBDUIJ010000390.1:0-5085 GCA_965367215.1 uncultured Granulosicoccus sp. | reverse complement strand
GTTGGTACTGTTCCAGGGTGCAAGGCGCCTCCCTGCAGCTGGCATCGAAATAACACACATCCACGTCTTCATACAGGGTCTGCTGTCTCAGATCCGATTCTCCGCTGCGCAGGGATGGGCTGATGGCAAGGTCGGCTTCATCGCGTCGCAAGCTCTCCGCCAGAGCACCACTCGATGGTGTCTGCCTGATTCGGACATCCACACCGGGTGCGAGCAGTTGCATTCTTTCCACCAAGGGTGAAACAACGGTCTGCACTTCGTAATCGGTGGCAAATATCACGAAAGGCAAATGGTCCGACGCAGGGTCGTATTCGGGAGATGCAACGAATATCTCCATGGCACTCAGAATGGATTTTGCCTGAAGGTACAAGGCGTCTGCACGGGGGGTGGGTGCGATGCCGCGGCCGGCTTTCACGAACAGGGGGTCTCCGACGATTGTCCTCAGCTTGTCCATGGCGTGGCTCACACTCGACTGGTTCATCGAAAACAGTTCGGCCGTTGCAGAAATGGAACCCGTGTCGTGGACGGTGACAAATAGCTGCAGAATCTTGCCATCCAGTTTCAAATGATCGGTTTTATGCATGGCAGCTATTCAGAACAGGTTGTTCAACGATGATATCGCCAATTGCTATGGTGGCGAGCTGATTTCCGAGGAAAGACACCACCATGAAAAATACCGTTCTTGCATTGCTGGCCACTGCGGCTCTGACAGCCGGTCATGCTAACATCGCCCAGGCTCAGCCACTGCAGATCTCTGAGGCGACGCAGCAGTCGATAGACCTGGCAGAGGGGTTCTATCAGGACGTATTGGTCTATCGAAATCTGAACAATTTCGGTCGTTATATCGGCGATACCTATATCCAGCACGCACCCGCCTATGGTGATGGTCCTGGCAACATGATGGCCGCGATTGCCAAAGAGCAGATAGAGGACCCGGACGCGAAAGTCCGTTTGTACCGAACCATTGCGGAGGATGACTACGTTGCCATTCACTCGGTCTGGTTCTCCGGTGGGGCGGAGTACGTGTATGTTGATATCTGGCGCCGCGAGAACGGTCAACTGGTCGAACACTGGGACCATTCGCAGCAGAGCCCCGATGAGGCTGCCAATACCAATACCCTGTATGCCGGCCCGAAAGCGGATGTCTACTCCACACAGGATAAGGAACAGAATCGGGAAAGAGCCATTGCGGTGTTGAATGTCTTCAGTCAGCTGGATGATATTTCAGCGGCTCGGGATTATATTGCCGATGACTACATTCAGCATAATCCTACGGTTGCCGACGGCAAGCCAGCCTTCATTGCCTTGCTCGAGGAGTTGGGTGGAATGCAGCTTCAGATCGAAACCACCATAGCGAAAACGATTGCCATGGGCGATATGGTGCTGATTCATTCACGGCAGCGCGACGGTAGCAATCCGGAAGACCTGGGTAAGGGCTACATCGACATCTTTCGCTTCAATGATGACGGCAAGATTGTGGAGCACTGGGATATCGAAGAGGCTGTCCCCGCCGAGTCGGCCAACGATAACGACATATTCGGTTATCCTGAATAACAGGGGTGTACGAGGGGCGTCACGGGGCGGCCTGGTCGTCCCTCAACCCATGGCTTGACCCCGATGTTGCTCCCTTGCAAAACCAGAAAACAATTCATGCCTTCTGCGAAACGTTCCTCGTCTCTACTGCTTGCTGCCACTACCAGCCTGGCAGCTCTTGTCGGGTGTGCAACACAGGAGGGCAATCTTGCACCTGCAGAGAGTCTTGAGCCTGCCGGTTGGTTTGATGTAGATACCACTCTGGCCGGCGATCACTACAGTGATTATGTCGCGGATGTCCGGCAGCGACTCGAAGCACATCGTCTGATGCATGATCCATCTCAGGCCGCACAGGAGATAGAGCGTGCCGCTCCTCGTGAATACCCGGCGGCGGAGCATTGCGCTGAACAGGTTGCGGGCATTGCCATTCTGGTGCACGGTTTATCGGATACTGCATTTGCGATGCGTGATCTGGCACAGTCACTGAGCAATCAGTGCTATATCTCTCGCACGGCGCTGTTGCCAGGTCATGGCACGCGTGCCGGTGATCTTCTGGCCGTGACCCATGAAGACTGGACCCACACGGTGCGCTATCTGACCGAACAGGCGGCTCGTGAACACGACAGGGTTGTATTGCTTGGTTATTCACTCGGTGCAATTGCGACCATGACGGTTGCTCTGGATGAGAACAGCCCGGTTGATGCGTTGCTGGCCATATCGCCGGCCTATAACATTTCGACGATGTCCTCTGCCCGATTCGCGCCCTGGCTGTACTGGGCCTACCCGTGGATCGACAAGGGCAACTCGGATGACGCGCAGCGTTATGAATCCATGCCGACGCGGGCCGTGGCCGAGCTGGTCGGTGGGTTGAAAGTGATGAATGCGTTGATCGAACAAGGTGGTGGCTATGATCAGCCCTGGATGCTGATTCAGAGCAGGGATGACAGCAGCACAGTGCCAGTGGACAACCAGAGCTTTGTCCTGCAGCACGCCAGTGATCCACGCTCGCGCGTTGTCAATTTCTACTCCAATCAGGTTCCGGACTCGGACCAGCCCAACGTGCAGTGGATTTCGGGAACCAGCGAGGAATTTCGGGTGACCGGTCTGACCCATCTGGCTGTGCATATATCACCCGACAACCCGCATTACGGTGCCAACGGCGATTACCGTGGGTGTGGTGCTACGGATGGACGCGATCCGGGTGATGCGAAACGGTGCAGCGATGCTGCGCAGGTCTGGTATGCCGACTGGGGCAAGCTGCCAGCAGTGGGCGCCGAGCCGCCGACAGCCATTTCCACCTTCAACCCGCAATATCCGCAAATGGAGACGGCTATCGGCGAGTTTCTGAGCGAGCTCGATAACTGAGCTGGAGCTGCTGCAGCCAAGGCTTGCCCCTGGATGTAGATTGGGCAGCAATTGACGATTTTCAGAGAATGAATGAACCTGTATGCTCGCTCGCAACGCAATTTCGAGAAAGTAACATGCAAGGCTCCATTGAATTCGATCCGGTTGATGTCACTGCGCAACCCGTGTGCATACCCACATGAGTGCAAAGGTACCGCTGATTGCCCTGACGCCTGATCACGATGAGGACCCTGGGCAACCGACAGAGGCGCACTATCTTGTCCGGTCAAACTATGCGGATGCCATTCGTGAGTCGGGAGGGATTCCGGTCATACTGCCCTACGACATGGCAGCCATTCCTCGCTATGTTGATTGTTTCGATGGGTTTCTGATCACTGGTGGCACGCCGGACGTCACGGTAAAACCTCTGAGAACCAAATTCGAATTGAGTTTGATCGAGGCTGCCCTGGCGGCGCAGCGGCCGCTGTTGGGTATCTGCAATGGTATGCAGATGATTGGTTGGCATTTGGGCGGAACCCTGATTCAGAGTATTCCGCTTGAAGTCGAGGCCGCGCAGGAACACCTGCCTTTCGATGTTCCGGACCGCATCGCACATGACATACAAGTGCAGGCCGGAACGCGACTTGCCGGGTTGGCACAGAACTCTGTAGCGCAAGTCAACAGCTTGCACCGTCAGGCTATCAGCGGCTCGGGGCGTTTCGTGATTTCAGCCGTCGCGCCTGATGGCGTGGTCGAAGCCATCGAAGGCCAGACCGAGGGCTATTGTCTGGCGGTGCAATGGCATCCCGAATACAGACTCACTGCGCTCGACCGTTCCATCATGGATGACTTTGTACACGCCTGCACTGGCACAAGCGTAGATCATCAACCTGGAACAGGTCGGGTTCAGCCATGACCCTGACAGGTAGTGAATGATCTATCCTGAAGACATTGCCCGGAACCGTTTGAATCATTCGTCAGATGTCGCCGATGCCTCCTAACAAGAACGTGCTTTTCATCATGTGCGACCAGCTGCGTTGGGACTATCTGTCCTGCTATGGCCATCCACATCTGCACACGCCGAACATCGATGCGCTGGCGGCACGGGGCGTGCGCTTCAACCGCGCGTATATCCAGTCACCGATATGCGGACCGAGCCGGATGAGTTTCTATACCGGCCGGTATGTGCGCTCACACGGCTCAAGCTGGAACAACTTCCCGCTGAAAGTCGGTGAACTCACTCTGGGTGATCATCTGCGCCCACTCGGTGTCGATACGGTACTCGTCGGCAAGACGCACATGAAAGCCGACAAGGAAGGCATGGAGCGTTACGGCATCGACGAAGGTACGATCATCGGGGCACGCCTGGCCGAGTGTGGGTTTGATGTGTTCGAACGTGATGATGGTCTTCACCCTGACAGTGGCTATGCCCCCAATCCGCGCTACAACGATTACCTGAAATCCAGAGGCTATACCGATGAGAACCCCTGGAATACCCGCAGCAACGCGGTGGCGCCGGACAATGCCGATGAGACGGGACTCGGCTGGTTCCTGAAATACTCCAATCGCCCGGCCAATGTGGCAGAAGAGGATAGCGAGACGCCCTACCTGACGCGGCGCTTCATGGACTTCGTGAATGAGCGCCCTGATGACAGCCCCTGGCTGTGCCACCTGTCGTTCATCAAGCCACACTGGCCGTACATCGTGCCGGCGCCTTATCACGACATGTACGGGCCCGAGACGTGGTTGCCGGCGGTGCGCAGCGATCAGGAACGGCAGAACCCGCATCCTGTGTTCGACGCCTTCATGCAGGCACGGGTCAGCCAATCGTTTGCACGTGAGGAGGTACGCAACACCGTCATGCCGGCGTATATGGGCTTGATCAAACAGATCGATGATCAGATGGGGCATCTCTTCGCGTTCATGCAGGACAAGCGCTTGATGGACAATACGATGATCGTCTTCACCTCTGATCACGGCGATTACCTGGGCGATCACTGGCTGGGAGAGAAGGAGCTGTTTCATGACCCTTCCGTACGGGTCCCATTGATCATCCATGACCCATCACCCGAAGCAGATGCGACACGAGGAACGGTCTCGGAAGAGCTTGTGGAAGGCATTGATCTGGCCGCCACGTTTCAGGAGTACTTTGGTGGCGAGGCCATTCCTCACCGCCTGGAAGGACGGTCGCTGTTGCCCTTGATTCAC
>CBDUIJ010000389.1:0-5141 GCA_965367215.1 uncultured Granulosicoccus sp. | reverse complement strand
ATTGGTGAACGTATTGCCTGGTCCGAAAGCCAGGTTGTGCAGGCCCTGGGAAATCTATGCAGTCAGTCGGTCATCAAGCGCCTCGGTGTTGTCGTCCGACACCATGAGCTCGGTTATCGCGCAAAGTCCATGACGGTCTGGGATATCCCCGATGAGCGCGTCCATGAAGTGGGCAAACTGCTGGGCGATGAGCCTGAAGTGACTCTGTGTTATCAGCGCCCTCGGGTCGAAGGTCGTTGGCCTTTCAATCTGTTCTGCATGGTTCATGGCAAGAACCACGACACCGTCAGGCGTCAGGTTGAACAGCTGGCGGCAAAGCATTCGCTTTCCCACATTCATCATGAGCTGCTGTTCAGCAAGCGACGGTTCAAGCAACGAGGCGCGCAGTATCGCGCGCCAATCCCCGGGTCCATGATCCATAAAGACACGGCGTCAAGCGACGCTGCTACATCGGAGGCTGGTCATGGACGCGCTTGACAGAAGCATCATCAATCGCCTGCAGACCGGTTTGCCCCTGTGTGAAAGACCGTTTCTGGAGCTGGCAGAGGAGCTGGACACCAGCGAGGAGACGCTGCTGGAACGACTGCAAACCATGCTGGATTCAGGTTTGCTGACCCGCTTTGGCCCCTTGTTCGTTGCCGATCATCTCGGTGGTGTCTTGAGCCTGTGTGCCATTTGTGTGCCGGAAGATCAATTCGAGCATGTCGAGTCGATCGTCAATTCTTTCGACGAGGTTGCTCACAACTACGAACGTGATCACGAACTGAACATGTGGTTCGTGATTGCCTGCGATGCCTTGAGCACCAAGCAGCGTGTGCTTGGGGACATCGAAAGGCAGACTGGCCTTGAGGTGCTCGACATGCCCAAGTCGCGCGAATTCTTCATCGGCTTGCATCTGGAGGTTTGATCATGAATACCACTGTAAGAGAATTGGCGCAGGTTCGAGCCGAGATTGACGATGCTGATTTCGAGAGCCGGCTGGTGCGTGCCACCCAAGGCGGATTGCCGTTGGTCGCACGACCCTTCGCCCCGATTGCCGAGGAGCTGGGCTGTAGTGAAGAGCGGGTGATCTCCACATTCAGGAACATGCTGGCAGACGGCCGGGTACGCCGCATTGCTGCCGTCCCCAATCATTATCGACTTGGCTACGTAGCCAATGGCATGTCGGTGTGGGACGTGGATGATGCATTGATCGAGCAGATCGGCAAGCAGGTAGGAAATCTCGCCATGGTCAGCCACTGTTACGAACGACCGCGGAAACTGCCGCATTGGCCCTACAACCTGTTTGCGATGGTTCATGGGCGCGACCGGGACGAAGTCAGAGAGAAGGTCGAGAGTATTGCCACATTATTGGGTGATCGTGCCAGATCGCACGATGTGCTTTTCAGTACACGAATACTAAAAAAGACGGGTATGCGTCTTGGAGATAAATGATGTTCAGATTGTCAAGGTATATGAATGCGCTTGCCAACAAGGTACAGAACGTCGAGCCCCGGAAAAACGCAAAACGCGAAGCAGCCGCTCTGGCCGGTGCGAAGCCGACCGGCCCCGTTGTCATCTGGAATCTCATCAGACGTTGTAATCTGACCTGCAAGCATTGCTATTCGGTCTCGGCCGATATCGACTTTCCCGGCGAACTGTCCACCACTGAGGTGAGCTCCGTGATGGCGGATCTGCGGCAATTCGGTGTGCCGGTACTGATCCTCTCGGGCGGTGAGCCGCTGATGCGCAAGGATATCTTCGAGATATCGCATCTGGCGAAAAGCATGGGTTTCTACGTGGGTCTGTCCACCAACGGTACGCTGATCAACGATGAGACAGCCGACCGCATCGCCGAGGTGGGCTATGACTACGTCGGTGTCAGTATCGATGGCATCGAAGAGACCCACGACAACTTTCGTCAGAAGAAGGGCTCTTTCAAGGAGGCCATGAACGGTATTCGTCTCTGCCGCGATCTGGGCATCAAGGTAGGCATGCGCTTCACGCCAACCACCTACAATGCGCATGAGCTGCCATTGATCCTCGAATTGATGGAAACCGAATCGGTGGACAAGCTCTATGTATCACACCTGAATTACAGCGGTAGAGGTAATCGTAATCGTGAACGTGATGTCGTACATCAGACCTCACGTTGGGTCATGGACGAGTTGTTCAAGGCTGCCTGGAGCGATGCGATGGGCGAGCGTCGTCGTGAATATGTCACGGGAAACAACGATGCCGATGGTGTCTATCTTCTCCATTGGGTGGCCGAGCACTATCCGGAACACCTGGAATACATGCAGGGCATTCTGCGAGCCTGGGGCGGTAATTCTTCCGGTGTGAATATCGCCAATATCGACAACCTCGGCAATGTTCACCCCGATACGTTCTGGTGGAACTACAACCTTGGCAACGTCAAGGAAAGAGCTTTCTCGGATATCTGGACAGATACTTCGGACAGCCTCATGGCAGGCCTGAAAATGAAATCACGCCCCCTGCGTGGACGTTGCAGAGTGTGCCCCGAGTTGGCCGTGTGTGGTGGCAACACCCGCGTTCGAGCCTGGCAGATGACAGGGGACCCCTGGTGGGCAGACCCGGCCTGTTACCTGAGCGATGAAGAGCTTGGCATCGATCCCATTAGCTATGCCGATGATGTACCTGTGCCCGGTGAGCTGGAAACACGTGTTGTACGGTGGGCTAGCTGACATGACTCTGCGGTTCCTGCTTTTCGTGGTTGGCCAACTGGTGCTGGCGGCATCCATATTCATGTTTCTGCTTGTCGCTGCACCCGTTCACGCGGTGGACAAAGCGCCTGCAGCCGAGGCAAGCACATACGAGGCGCAATGCGCCAGTTGTCATGGCAAGGATCGCCTTGGTGGTATGGGGCCTGCATTATTGCCTCAGAACCTGGCGCGCGTGCGTCAGCCTGAGGCGGTGAAGATCATCAGTAAAGGACGTGTCGCTACTCAGATGCCCGCTTTCGATGATGTTCTGTCGACCGATCAGATAGAGGCCCTGGTCGAGTACATCTACCAGGAACCCGAGACTGACCCTGTCTGGACCGAGGCGGACATACTCGCCAGTCGAGTGGTACACGTGGTAGAAGCGCCAGAGGCCGAAAGAGCGGCGCAGAAGCCCATCTACGACGCCGATCCACTGAACGTGTTTCTGGTGGTGGAGGGCGGTGATCATCATGTCACCGTGCTCGACGGCGATACCTTCAAGCCCATTCATCGCTTCAAGTCACGACACGCCTTGCACGGCGGGCCCAAGTATTCGTCCGATGGCCGATACGTCTATTTTGCTTCGCGTGACGGCTGGGTGTCAAAGTTCGACATGTATACACTGGAGACAATCGTCGAGGTACGGGCCGGCATCAATACGCGCAACCTGGCTGTGTCCGCCGATGATCGTTATGTGCTGGTGGGCAACTACCTGCCGCATACGCTCGTGCTACTGAATGCAGATGACCTGAGCTTGCACAAGATCATCCCCGTGGTGGATGACCATGGCAACAGTTCACGCGTCAGTGCCGTCTATACGGCAGAACCGCGCGAAAGTTTTATCGTCGCACTGAAGGACTTCAAGGAAGTCTGGGAGATCAGCTACAGCGACGACCCCGATCCGGTTTTTCAGGGCTATGTTCACGATTACAAGATGGGAGAAGGTCTGGCCGAACCATCGGACTTTCCGATAAGGCTCATCAAGCTGGATGATTTTCTCGATGACTTCTTCTTCGATGACTCCTACGAACACCTCATCGGCGCATCACGCAAGGGTGAGTTGGGGCAGGTGATCAACCTGGATGTAGGGCGGCGCATTGCCGATGTGGACCTGCCCGGCATGCCACATCTGGGTTCCGGCATCACATGGCACTACAAAGACACGACCGTGCTGGCCAGTCCCAATCTGAAAGAAGGCGTGGTGAGCATCATCGACACGAAAACCTGGAAAACCGTCAAACGCATCGAGACGCTGGGCCCCGGTTTCTTCATGCGAAGCCACGAGAATTCACCGTATGCCTGGGTGGATGTCTTCACCGGTCCGGACAAGGATGCGGTTCATGTCATCGACAAGCAGACCCTCGAGATCGTGAAAACACTCAGGCCTTCACCTGGCAAGACATCCGGACATGTCGAATTCACCCGCGATGGTCGCTACGCCTTGTTGAGTATCTGGGAAATGGATGGCGAGGTTGTCGTGTATGACGGCGATACGCTGGAAGAGGTGACCCGGATTCCGGCCAGCAAGCCGGTTGGCAAGTACAACGTATTCAACAAGATCACCCGTTCCAGCGGTACCAGCCACTGAGACTATATGCGTTTGTGTTGTATGCTGCCTGTCAGGAACCATCATCCTGACAATCGGATCTTCCCATGAAGTATCTCTGGCTAGCCGTTTTCTTTCTGGTACTCGCCTGGTCCGGGTATCACCCGAAGGAAATCTATACCTGGATGCTGGAAGTCGCGCCAGCGCTTGCCGGTCTGGCGGTCCTGATCAAGACCCGCCAGTCCTTCCCGCTCACATCACTGGTCTACGGACTGATACTCCTGCACTGTGTGATCCTGATGGTGGGCGGTCACTACACGTATGCCGAAGTGCCTCTTTTCGATTGGATACGCGACATCACGGGAGGGGACAGAAACAACTATGACAAGCTCGGGCACTTCGTGCAGGGCTTCGTACCTGCCATGATTGCGCGGGAAATCATCCTTCGAAAACATCTGGTCAACGGCGAATTCTGGGTCAATTTCTTCAGCGTCTGCTTCTGTCTGGCCTTCAGCGCTTTCTATGAATTGATCGAGTGGTGGGTCGCGCTGTTGTCAGGTAACAGTGCAGAGGCATTTCTGGGTACGCAAGGATACATCTGGGATACCCAGTCCGATATGCTGATGGCCCTCATCGGCGCGTTGGTGGCTATCGTCACACTGCGACACTGGCACGATCGATTGTTGTCGATGCGCGGTGACGGCTGAAGCGAGCCGTCAGGTTTCAGTCGTCGTGTTCTTCAAAAAATGACAGGGTATCCGAAATCATGGCATCCAGCGTGTCAGTTTCGGAAAAGACGTTGAACACATGACCCATCTCTGCCGTCCAGAGCTGTTCAGGCCCCTCATGTGCCGCCATATAGGCATCAGCTGTGGCAGGCAAGACCGTGGTAT
>CBDUIJ010000388.1:0-5184 GCA_965367215.1 uncultured Granulosicoccus sp. | reverse complement strand
GTCCACTCTTCGGTTGGCGCATAAGCCGCATCGTCTTCGACACACATGTACAGCAGTGACGACGGTTCGACGTATTGATCGAGCGCATATTCGCGCACGCTCCAGCCACCTGCCAGCTCCGCAGCACCGGTAATCCTGCTCGCACAAGCATCTGTCAGCTCACCAGCAACGTCGATCGTCACTGACAGGCTGCGTGTATCGAGAATGTTTCCCGTCACGGGATCCCACTCACCAGAGCTGATACCGACAGTGAACAAGTCATAATCCGAGTCGGCTTCCGTGCAGGTACTCTTGCCGCGCGAATAGATCGTGAAGAGATTGCCCTCTCCCCTGATCAGAGATCCTTCGGCAATCTTGAAGGCTATTGGAGAACCCGCGTTGTAACTCACAACGGCCGACGCGATCGAATTACCTGCACCTTGATCCAGACGACTTTCAGCGCCGACCAGAGAACGCCCTATTTCAGTGCCATTATCCGTCGCCGTAAACCGGCCGGCTTCATCAGCCCGATTGTAATACCCGGAAAGAGTTGGCGGCGTCAGGCCGGATTCGGTTCGCACCTCCACTCCGGCCAGTCGAGCCTGTTCGATAGCCTCCTGCACGACAGCGTCGTTCAGGATGGCCTCTGGCGTCGCAAAATCTCCCGGCTTCGTACTGTCAAGAGGCGCCGGATCATCAACGTCCTGGAAACCATCGTTATCGTCATCGCTGTCGCAAGCGTCCCCTTGTCCATCGGCATCCGTATCCAGCTGATCAGGGTTGTCAATACCCGGACAGTTGTCCTCCAGGGGCGCCACTGGAGGCTCCGAACTGGAGCTGCTGCAGCCTGCCAGCGCAAGAATCAGGATGCCGGCAAATCCCGTAGGGATTGTCGGCGTGTGGGAAAACGTGATCAATCGCTTCATTCTCTTCTCTCCTTGAGCAGTCCAGAGTATTCTGGCGTCATGCCAATGAACGGCTGCTGGCAGATTAGCATGTGCTTCAATCCAGCAACTGACAACGTGGTCGATAGACCCGTGCGAAGCCTGCGTTGTACTATATTTCTGACTTCTGCTCACCCTCTATCCGCATGACTCGACCAGGCAAGAATCGGCTCTCATTACTGCTCGCGACCCTGACGCGCAGTGCAGGCATTCGAGCGCCTCTTCTTCGCACTCGGCTGCTACCGGTTCTGACTGTCTTCACGCTGACATTCTCAGTGGCACAGACGCGTGCCGCAGAATTCCAGGGGACTCCGGAGCTATCGGAAAATGGGTGCAGCAGGTCTATCAACCTGCCTTCCAGCAGTTTGCCAGCGCCGCCAGCCAATGGGCCGCAGGCACGAAAGATCTCTGCGGCAGTACGCTTGGCTCAAGAATCTATTCTCTGCAAACCGACTTCACCCGAGTGCTGAAGGATTACGCCAGGGTAGAAATCTTCCGATCCGGCCCCCTGCTCGACAACCATTTGCAGAACAGGCTGTTTTATTGGCCGGATAAACGGCGCGTGGGAGAGCGTCAGTTGCGCAACCTGCTGGCGGACAAGGACGTCGCCAGCCTGAGCGTCCAGCAACTGGCCGGAAAAAGTGTAGCTGTGCAGGGCTTCCCTGCCCTTGAACGATTGCTGTTCAGCGATGGAAAATACACGGTGGAGGAAGCACCGCTGTGTCATGTCGTGCAAACCATCATTCAGAATATTGCCTCGATGGCCAAGGAACTTGATGGCGCCTGGCAATCGGATACGGAGTACGTGCAGGCCTTCCTGCACCCTGATGCCACATCTCCCTATTTCCGTAACGACAATGAAGCGCTGCGCAGTGTCATCACCGAGATTGTCACCGGACTGGACAGTCTGGTTGATCGCAAATTGCAGCCGCTACTCACGCAAGACCCCAAACTCATTCGCACCGCTCCCCTGTGGCGCAGTCGACGAACTGTGGCCATGCTCGGTGGCAATATCTCGAGCATTCGCTCGCTGCTGTTCGACGCCGGCCTGTTGCAACAGCTGGACATGGAAGACGAGCTGACAACCGACTTCGACTACGTGGATCACTTGCTGAGCAAACTGCAATACACATTTGCCTTCGCCGACGCCAATGGCCAGTTGAGCCCGGAGGTCGATACTGTTTTCGCCAGCCTGTCAGCCGTACTCGACGATATTCGCCATACGGTCAACTACGATGTGCTCACACCTCTGGGCATGGGGGTCAACTTCAATGCCGACGACGGGGATTGACGGGAATCATTGTTCACGGCGCAGAAGACTCCCCACTTTCACCTTGCGCTGGCGTGCATCGCCTGAACCACCTTGACCAGGCAATGACTCAGGCTCAGCGATTCTCCAGTCGACTGTAATCCAGATACCCGAAGCCGGTGGGATCAGACTGTCGCCACTGCTCATGCAGCTCATCACTCAGAGCCCAGAACTGCGGATTGCTGCGACGAATGCCGTAGTCATCCAGCAAGCGTGAATAGCTTTCCTCATCCTCAAGCGCCAGTACCGCAGCCACAAACGCCTCCAGATCACTCTCGTCAATCTGCATCAGGGCATTGGGATAAAAACCGCGTATACCCGGCAATACCGTCACCGTATTCTCCGCAGGAACCAGCTGCTTTTTCTCTTCGAAGACCGAGCTCATGTTCAGATGCGCATCATTACGCAGAATCGATACATAACGCGGTTCATCACCGTTGATTCGAAGCAGTGTCATCTGTGGCAACAGCACGGTTTTCTCGCCCTTGAAGTCTTCCAGACCAGACAGCGGCTCTGCCTCGCGATCCGCAGGCTGAATGGCATCGAGATACGTTGCCAGCAAGCCATACAATTCACCAAGAGGGTCCTCCGTCCGATAATCGATGCCGGTGAATGGCACCTTGTCGAATGCCCGGTTGGTCATATAGGTCAGTGCATCCTCGGGCGCATCCCGGTACCACTGCTCTCGCGCTTGCCGACGTGCCTCCGGCGGCACGAAAGCCAACAGGTTCTTCTCGCCCTGCATGCGCAGGAAATCCATGTGCAGCCTTGAGGTCAGCTGATGACCCAGCGTTCCATAGACGTCGTAACCGGCCACCAGCAGATAGTGAATGCGCTCCAGTAGCGGATAGTCGATGACCCAGGCGGTATCCGGTGGGCTCTGGCCCAGCAGCCCCTGCTCTACAGCAGCATAATCGCCATGACGCAATACGGTCAGTGCAGCATTGGGATTGTTCTCCTTGCCACCATCCCAGATCATGTCAAGCGAGACGTCGTTGCCCGAAAACCAGTCGGCCAGCGCCTGGTCACGCGCCTTGTGATGCTCGTGTTCCAGCCGTTCATAGTGCCCCCAGTGCAACAAGGGGGTCAGACCGATACTCGAATCATTGCTGTTGGCCAGCGCCAGTTCGCTGCTGACCTTGGGCAGGAAACTGGCCAGGGAATCATTGACCGGGGAATCCGGATTCAGGAACACCACCCAGAAGCGATCACGAATGACACTGACCGCAATCTGACCACGACACACGCTGCCGCGAATGTAGTTGGCTATCGTGAAACGGGCCTCTTCCAGCATGAAACGATAGCGACTGTTCATCGGCAACGCGGCAAAGGTGACAAACGGATTGGCGTTACTGTCTGCGCGGTAGCCCGGCAAGGTATCGACCGAAAAGTCGTCGTTGAAGAACAGCGTTTCGAACCGTGCAAGCCTGGTGTCATCCAGCCTGTAGGGATTGTGCGTCTTGGCCACGATGGTCTCGCGCTCGGGCACCAGACGGTAATACACGGTGGCAACCCCCGGGTCATCAAAAGGTCTTCTTGTTGCAATGAAGCGCACGGGTTCGCCGGGCGGGCTTGCAGAACGCACCACCTTGAAGAAAGTATCAGTGGAGACATCGGGGAAGTACAGGTGTGCCAGATACAGATGCTCGTACAGGTAGCGTGATACCAGACGCCCCTTGTTCGAATCACGATTGAGAAACGACTCCCATTTTCCCAGCCCATCGCTGAACTCGGGTGCGACAGCAACATCGGTCTGATACGGTGCACCAGCGTCAAGCCAGCGAATCAATACTTCCTGCTCATCATCGCTCAAGGCAGGCAAGGCGTATGGCATACCCCCTTCCGGATGTCGTTTTGCATACGCATCGAATTCCTCAATGGTGGGACATTCGTTCTCACGGTTCAGACCCACCGTGTAGGTATCCGGCAAGGCGCCTGATTGCAAGGGTGGCGCCTGCTCCTTGAGCTCGAGAAAACGCTTCATCAGGCCGGCGTCGACGCCATCATCATGCCGTTCGCCAAAGACACTGAAGAAGCCCTTGTCACGCCAGCCTTCTGTCGTCTGCTCGTCAACGAAAAGACGTGTCGGGTCCGCCGGCAGCAAGCGCGTCGAATGGTAAACCCGAGCCTTGGTGGCTCCCCGCGACAAACCTTCGGCAGCACTGGTCTTGAGCTGACAGGGGGCGTCGTAGCAGGCATGGCAGGAGATGCAGCGACTATCGAGTATCGGTTTGACATCGGCAAGAAAATCGATATCGGCAAGGCTACTGTCGGGCACTTCACTGCGCACCTGACCTACCACGGTTTCGGGCTCACCTGCGACAGGTTTGACTTGCAGGCAGGCAGCACAGACGAGCAAGGTCGCCGCCAGGGCGCACAGCAATCTCAGGTAACGAAGCATCCGATCGGTCAGCCAGGGTAGATGAACCGACAGTATATCGGGATGCGATACCGGGCCAGTCGACTCATTTCACGACCGGCCGAGATTGTCAGACTTCAGACCTGACGGTAACGGGCAACAAAGTTACGCAGTATGCGCTCCGGCATCTGTATATCTTCGGCACGACACATGGCAATCAGTTTCTCTGACTCTTCGGGCGGAAAGTAGCCCGCATTGCGGTAGACCTGAATGCGCACCTCGAACGACTTGCCATCGGCTTCCGGATGAAACTGCGTGGCATAGACGTTCTCACCGTAACGAATCATCTGATAGGGACAGGGCCCTGATTGCGCCAGATGTTCGCAGCCCTGCGGCAAATGCTGAACTGCTTCCTTGTGTCCGACGAAGGCGCGGAATCGTGCATCGACACCTTCAAGTATCGGATCGTGTCTGCCTGCCGGGGTCAGTTCGCACTCCACCGCCCCCACCGCTTCACCGTACTGCTCCTTGCTGACGGTCGCACCCAGATGGTGTGCCAGGATGCCGATCCCGTAGCAGCAGCCAAGGAACGG
>CBDUIJ010000387.1:0-5192 GCA_965367215.1 uncultured Granulosicoccus sp. | reverse complement strand
CCGCCGCCGCCGCCGGCCATGTTGGTGACCTGTATGGGTTCATCGACAGCCTTGATGTCGTACATGATCTTGCTGATGGAACGACAGGTGAAGTCCCAGCCGCCGCCGGGGTTGGCCGGAGCTATGCATTCGGCAGCCTGTGCGCCGCTACTGATTCCAAGGCCGAGTACAACGGCCGCCGCCAGTCTGGTCAGGTGGGTCTGTTTCAAGTCTCTCTCCAATTCTTTCGGGGTTCACACAAGCTCTGCCGGCATTCTCGGGATGCAGTGCCAGCTTGCGAAGTACCAGTGGGCCAGGGGCCTACCGTAACTGAACATTATCAGCATTGTTGATGGTGGGGACAAGCACTGATGATGATGTTCATGTGTAATGGTTCCGATGGGTGTCGGGAAGTCGGCGTCTACTGTGAGGGAATTTGCATTTAGGGGGCAGTTGAACGACTATCGCCCTGTCTGCATGATTACTCATTGAACAAGGCCATGGCACGAAAACGACTGTTGATCGAGATGGGAATGGGGACTGACTTGCGTGGTCAGGACTATACAAAGGCCGCAGTGCGGGCGTTGAAGGATGCACTCTGGCACAACTCGGTATCCATCGCCCCGGCGCTGGGGTATCCGCGAGAATCCATGGAGGTTGATGTGGAAATCGGGGTGTCTGATCCTGATGCAGTCAATCGACAGGCCGTGGCCGATGTACTGCCCTACGGCCGTGCTCGGGTCAATGTGGTGAAGGGCGGTCTGGATATCGTCAATCGCGAAACCGGCAATACGACGGTCATGGCCAATGCGGTTGCCGTGGTGTATCTGGATATCGAAGAGCAGGACGCTGCCGGAGAACAGGCATGAGCATGAAACGCATCATCCTCGAAATGGGCACCGGTAATGATCTCTACGGTGAGGACTACACCAAGGCTGCGCGACGCGCCGTGCACGATGCGCTACATCACAGCTCGCTGACGCTGTTTCGCACGGTAGGGCTGAACCGGGATGACATGCAGATTACCGTCACCATCGGCGTGCAGAAACCGGAGCAGGTGGATACCGATTCCGTAGCGTCGGAAGTGCCATTCGGCACGGTGCAGGTCAATGTGGAATTTGGCGGCTTGAATGTCGAAGACCCCGAGGCCGATACCGTGACGGTCATAGCGGCGGCGGGTATCGAGGTGCATCTGGATCTGCCGGACGAAAAGTTCACCTTGCCGGCGGCCTGATCGGCGCTCGACGGCCGGGTTGGGTATTCGGCTGGATTGCAGTCCGCTGCCAGGGCGGCTGTTGGCCGCGATGGTTTTCGAGACTGCCGGCAGCAAGGGCCGGCCTTTGGTGAGGAGCGACGGGGCAGCTCCACGGTGAATGAACCGGGAGCTGCCCTGTCGATCAACAGGGCAGGCGAAAGAACTCAGTCTTCAGCCAGTACCGTACAGATGGCATCAGCCAGCTTGTCCAGACCTTCTTCCGGCAGACCGGCTACGTTGATTCGGCCATCTCCGACAATGTAGATGCCATGATCGTCACGCAGCTTGTTGATGTGCTCGGTAGTGAGCGGCAGGCGGCTGAACATGCCTTTCTGAGCGGCGATGTAATCGAAACGGTCTGAATTGGATCGCTTGCGCAGGGCTTCGGAAAATGCCTGACGCAGACCCACCATACGCTGTCGCATGGCTTCCAGTTCTTCCCGCCAGTCGCCATTCAGACCGTCATCGCTCAGCACGATTTCGGTGGTATTGGCACCGTGATCGGGTGGCATGGAATAGTTGGCGCGAATGACACTGCCCAGACGCCCGTGGGCGCGAGTGGCTTCAGCTTCGTTCTTGGCCATGATCATCGCGGCACCGACACGTTCGCGGTACAGACCCAGGTTCTTGGAGCAACTGGCAGCAACGACCATTTCGGGCACCCTGCTGGCAATCAGACGTACCGCTGCGGCATCTTCTTCGAGTCCATCGCCAAAACCCTGATAGGCCAGATCGACGAAGGGAAACAGGTCCTTCTCGAGCAGCAGGTCGATGACGCGATTCCACTCATCCAGGCTCATGTCGGCGCCGGTGGGGTTGTGGCAGCAGCCATGCAGCAGCACGATGTCGCCGCTCTTGGCCTTGCTCAGCGTGGCCAGCATCTCGTCGATGCGAACCTTGCCGGTAGCGGCATCGTAATAGGGGTAGCTTTGCAGTGCATAGCCAGCCGCTTTCATCAGAGGCACATGGTTGGGCCAGGATGGATCGGAGATCCAGATTTCAGCATCTGGCCGGCCTTCCTTGATGAGGTCAGCCAGTACACGCAGGGCGCCACTGCCGCCAACGGACTGGGCCGCACGAACGCGTGAGGTATCTGCATCCTTGCCGAACACCTGGGCGATCATGGCCGCACAGAAAGGCGCGCTGCCGGTCGGGCTGACGTAGGCTTTGGTGTCCTGGGATTCCAGCAGACGACCTTCGGCGCTCTTGACGGCGCGCATGACCGGGGTCTTGCCAGCGGAATCCTTGTAGATGCCCACGCCCAGATCGATCTTGTCGGTGCGGGTATCTGCCCTGAATGCCGCCATCAGACTCAGGATGGCATCTGCCTTGGGTTCCGGTAATGCTTCAAACATGATCGTTCACTCGTTAGGTTCGGTTGATCAATTGCTGAGTTGCCACTTGGTGGCAAGTTCGTCGAAAAAGCCTCGTTCGCTTTGCAGGCGAATCCAGGTGTTGAGATAGTTGATCCAGATCTGGTCATCCTGCGGAACCAGCATGGCAACAGGGGTACGGGCACGTGCCTGCTTGACCGGGACAATCATCATCTGCGGATATTTTGCCACCAGCTTGAAGGCTTCCACGTTGGAGGTGATATGAGCATCGGCACGGCCGGCCAGCACTTCCTGGAAGTCACGGGCAGGGGATTCGATGATCTTGTAGGTTGCATCAGGGAAGAAGGCCTTGACCTGCTGTTCCTGCGTGGTGCCCAGGGTCGCTGCCACGGTGACCTCTGGTTGATTGAGATCGTCCCAGTCGGTAAAACGCTCGGCGTTGGTCGCCAGGGTCAATGGCACGGTGCTCAATGAAAAATAGCTGTCGGTATAACCGGCGGCCTTGGCACGGCTGGCACTGATGGAGGCGCTGCCGGTCATGTGGTACTTGCCGGCCGTGATGCCATTGACCAGGGTTTTCCAGTCTGCGGGCACCAGCTCGAGCTTGACGTCAAGGTCTTCTGCCAGTTTTGTCACGACGTCGATGTCGTAACCCTTGTAGCTGTTGGTGGCGGGTACCTTCAGCGTCATGGGATCCCAGTCGCCGGTTGTACCGACCTTCAGGGTGCCGCTGGACAGGATATCGGCCAGTACAGAGTCGGCAGCCATGGCGGACTGACACAAGGTGCCGGCCATCAGTAGAGTCATGACCGTGGAGCTGATGCTGCTGCTTGCCAGTTTCTTGAGTCTTGCCAGCATGTTTCTGTTCTAGTGTTGGTTGGACTGAGGCAGTATACCCACTGCCGTGATTTACGGTTTGTTTTTGCGGCCATTGCTACTGCGCTACACTCTCCTCATGTCAACGCCTGTCATCCAGATCAAGAATCTGTCCAAATACTATGGTGATTTTCAGGCGCTGAGCGATGTCAGCCTGGAAGTCGCCTCCGGGGAACGCATGGTCATCTGCGGACCATCGGGCTCGGGTAAATCAACGCTGATTCGCTGCGTCAACCAGCTGGAGCAGCATGATGCCGGGCAGGTTGTCGTCAACGGGGTGGAGCTTGGCAAGAGTCGCAAGGCGCTGCGTGAGGCGCGTACTCATATCGGCATGGTCTTCCAGCAGTTCAATCTGTTCCCGCATCTGTCGGTGCTGGAGAATCTGACGCTGGGCCCGATGCGGGCGCGCAAGCTCTCGAAGCAGAAGGCGGAATCGCTGGCACGCCACTACCTGGAACGCGTGCGTATTCCGGAGCAGGCTGACAAGTACCCGGGGCAACTCTCCGGTGGACAGCAGCAGCGCGTGGCCATCGCCCGCAGTCTGTGCATGGAGCCTGCCATCATGCTGTTCGATGAGCCGACATCGGCGCTCGACCCGGAGATGATCTCCGAGGTGCTGGATGTGATGATCGAACTGGCCGATACCGGCATGACGATGATGGTGGTCACGCATGAAATGGGCTTTGCTCGCAAGGTAGCCGATACCATGGTGTTCATGGATGGCGGCGTCATTGTCGAGCAGTCTCCACCGGCGCAGTTCTTCTCCAATCCCGAGAGCGAAAGAGGGCGGCTCTTTCTTCAGCAGATACTGCAACACTGATGCGCAACTCCTTTCGATCTGCAGGCGCCACCCTGAAGCGGCGCCCCGGCTGGCTGTTGCTGTCGTTGCCCTTGTTGTTGAGTGGCTGTGCCGGTCAGTTGCAATGGTATGTGGTGTCTCCCATGACCGAATCGGGGCGCGCCAATCTGCTGTTCATGCTCGGCGGCCTGAAGTACACGATCCTGTTGTCGATGACCGCCATCGTCATCTCCATTGTCATCGGCTTGCTGGTGGCCTTGCCCGGTCTGTCGAAGAACCCCTTTGCCCGAGGCTTCAACCGGGTCTATGTCGAAATCGTGCGGGCGGTGCCACTGCTGGTACTCATCCTGTGGGTGTATTACGGCCTTCCCATCATGCTGGGGGTTGCCATCAATGTCTTCTGGGCCGGTGTGCTGGCGCTGGCTCTGTCCGACAGTGCCTTCGAGGCCGAGATCTTCCGCGCAGGTATTCAGTCCATCGATCGTGGTCAGCTGGAAGCCTCCGATTCTCTGGGCCTGGGCTATATCGATCGCATGCGCTATATCGTGCTGCCGCAGGCGCTGCGCCGGGTGCTGCCGCCACTGGGCAATCAGCTGGTGTACATGTTGAAGATGTCCTCACTGGTGTCCGTGATCGGTATGGAAGAGTTGACGCGGCGGGCCAATGAAATGGTCACGGCAGAGTATCGGCCGCTGGAGACCTACACCATACTGATCCTTGAATATCTGGTATTGATTCTCATCGTATCCGCCGGCGTTCGCTGGCTGGAACGTCGCCTGTCACGCCGCGACGTGCGGTAGTTGTTCACTTGCCTCTGCCGATGACCGATTCCCCGATGCAACGCTCGCCGTTCCTGCTGCCCGTATTGCTGGCCTGTGCCAGTCTGACCGTGATGGCCGGTGCCACGATTGCCCCCGGTTTGCCGGGTCTGCTGGCGCATTTTTCCGAT
>CBDUIJ010000386.1:0-5229 GCA_965367215.1 uncultured Granulosicoccus sp. | reverse complement strand
TCACTTGACCTGATTCAACGGAAAGTCGATCACTGGCGTGGACACATTGTCCTTACGGATGCGCGCCAGCACACGTTCGGTTTGCTGCAGACTACCATCGGCCGTCGTCTTGACAATGGCGTAACCCTCGGTCACTCCGTGATACATATCCAGCGCCAGAATGTTGATCGATTCGGCAGACGCTACCAGGCCGAATGAGGGTATCGAGAGTCCGAAGTCGTCATTGTCGGTACCCATGGAGTTGAAGAACACATCAATTTCATGGTCCACATCCTCGCCGGGCGCTGCGACCCTGATACCGTGTTTCAGGTTCAGCTGAGCGTTGATCAACCGAGTTGCATAGTCCAACAAGGGGTGTTCTCGCAGAAAATGCACGCGCAGATGAACGGTTTCTCCCTCCAATTCCGAGATTTCCGGCTGCTCACCCAGGTCTTCAATGAACTGATCGAGACTGTAGGTGACAAGACGCTGTGCGGTGGAGCCTTCAAGCGTGGTGGACACCTGCCGAGTCGAGCACCCGACCATGACACACGTTGACAGGAGCGCAACGGCGAGGCGCGCGGAACGGTGATTCCGTAATAATAGACGTTGAGTCACTGCTGTCAGGGCTCCTGGTGAAAATCTGGATTTGTTTCTGTGACCTTGAGAATAGTATGAATTTCATCTGCTGCAAGGTTGAGATACCAGGGCTCATGTAGCCACTTGACAGACCATAAAATCGGGTCCATTGACTTATATCGCCTGCCACGCGCACAGGTGCCGCCATGGAGACCTGGATAAGCAGGTCTACACGGAGATATCCATTGAAACGCCTTTGAACTTGGCCCTGCCAACTCGCCCGAAACGCCACCGTGTCATTTCCGAAGACCAGTCATGACCTGATCTGTTGTTCGAATACTGGCAAACTCTCCTTCCAGGTTGAAAAGTGACATGGACAACACCTCCTCCGGCGTATGAATCTTCCCGTCTGGACCGACACCACCGTAGGCCCAGACGGCATCTGATACGTAGTACACCTCAAACCCGAGATTGCCTGCCATTCGGCAAGTCGTCTCCACACAATGGTTGGCCGTCCCCCCACACAATACAAGTTGTGTCAGGGCACCTTGCCGAAGATCGGCTTCCAGCGTCGTACCGATAAAAGCACTATTCACGTGTTTGATGTATACAGGCTCATCACCGATTGGTGCTGCAAATTCCTGAACACATGAACCGGGTTGGTCAGCTCGAAAAGCCGATTGTTCCTCCTGCGAATGGTGGTGCACGTGAATGACAGACCCCTGCTCTTCTCTGAACTTCGTGAGCAATCGAGCGATGTTGTCCTCCGCGCATGGTGTGCTGCGGGCAACTCCGGCCTTGTCCCGATGTACAAATGCCATTTGGACATCGATAAGCAGCAAGGCCGTCGTCGCCATTGAAATCTTCATTGTCTTGCTCCCCCGTTGAAAACTGTCTGCAGGGCGGAGCTTGACACACACCGGCTCCTCGCTGGCCGTCATCGACGCCAGAACGGCTTGCGCTCTTCGCGCTGCACATCGTACCGGGATATCCCGATATCCTTGAACGTGTCTTCCGGCGATTCGATCAGTTCGCGCAACTCACTTCGCTGTCGAGACCTTTCCAACCATAGACTGACGGTTTGAAAAAATGACTTGTTCTCCAACTTCTTGCCCTCTGAAGTCGTCAGGCAAGAAGGACGCTCCTGTAAGCATCCGACCCCAGTCAGGTCATCTGCAGCGCGGCTCATCGGGCGGCCTCCGTTGACAGCATCGCTTGATTACACGTCAGCGACACACCGTTGCGGCTACGATCCTGTGCCGCCAGCACATCGGCGGCATCAAGGCATTCGGTGGCTGACGAACCGCTGACAGCGGACACTCCGGAGACAGGACCGAGAACGGCCCATGCGCTGATCCCGGCAGCAAGCGCCAGTATGGTGAGTGTCAATTTTCCGTGTCGTGCTGAATCTTGAATTGCGTACATCATGTTTCCCCTTCTCATTGGCTTGGGGGAATAATCGGCCGTTGCATTAAATCAATCAAACGAATAGTATTTAAGCCATACATCAATCTTGCTGATGCTTACAAATGCAAATGAATCTGGATACCGAGCTGCTGCAAACCCTGGTTGCCATCGTTGACAGTGGCAGCTTCAAGGCGGCAGCCAAAAATGTGCACCGCACGCAATCAGCGGTCAGCATGCAGATGAAGCGGCTGGAAGAAATCGTGGAGCAACCGCTGTTCGAAAAACACGGACGACGGTCCGTACTGACACTGCACGGGCAGAATCTGCTGCTCTATGCACGCCGAATTCTGAGCCTGCAACAGGAAGCGCTGGCGACGTTTCGCAGCCCGGAAATACAGGGAGAGGTGCGTATCGGCGTTTGCGACGACTATGTTCTGAGTTTCATGCCCGCCATATTTGCAAGCTTCGCCAAGTCGTTTCCCAATGTGTTCATTCGACTGGATTCGCAACCCAGCACAAAACTGATCGAATCCACCAAAGGGGGCGATCTGGACTTCTCACTGGTCAACGTTCTTCATGGTGATACGGACTACGAGATTCTGACCAGCGACCCGCTTGTCTGGGTAACGTCACGCAACCACTCTACCCATGAGGTATCGCCACTGCCATTGGCCATAGAGAGCAACTGCCTCTGGGGACGATGGGCTCAAAAAGTATTGAACGAAGAAAATCGACTGTATCGCGTCGGCTACTCCACATTCAATATCGCGGGCATCGTGGCCATCATCGAAGCGGGCCTCGCCGTATCAGTGATGTCCCGAACCTCGGTCCCGCCGCAGCTGCGCATACTGCAGCCGGCAGACGGTTTTCCCGAATTGCCACACACACAAATCGGCCTGGTCTTGAGCAGCGGAGACATGTCACCGGCGGCTCAATGTCTGGCAAATGCGGTGCGTCAAAGCATGACTGCCACGTCCATTGCTGCCTGATGCGAGCACAGGCTTACTGAAGTCTCGTCGTTTCCGACTTGTAGTTTCAGCCTCAGACAAGGTTGGTGATGCGCGGTACCCACAGCCTCCAGTTCAGTATGAAATATTCATGGAATACGGATTTTGAATGAAGCTCAGAGATATAGACAAAAAACGCTACAGCAAGCACTACAAGATCCTTTTTGCTGTCATTGTCACCGAGTTGCTGATCGTGTCGATTGTGTGTTCGTCACTGCTTATCAACTGGTTCAGCACACCCGAAGAATCCCATTTCCTGTTGAACATCGCAGGAGTCGTGATTGCGGCCCTGATAGTTACTTATGCGCTCTACCATTTCAAGGATCACCCGTTCATGAACGAGGTGGCCTATGTCTGGAATCTGAAAAAACAGCTTAATCAGATTGTCCGCAAACAGCACAAGATCGAACCGTTGATGGAGAACAACAATGTAGATGCCATGATCATCATGAACTACATGTACAAGGGATCAAAACAGCTATACGAACTTGATGACAACACGATTACCCTGGATAGTCTGGCGTCCAGGTCCAGACTCCTGGATATCAGGCTCGCGGAGCAGAATCTTACAGTGTCTACCGATGACTATCACCCTGATCTGCTTGGCCAGTTTTAAGCAACAGCGGTGTTTGACGCGGCCACCGGCAGCTCGATGCCTGGCAAATGCGGTGCGTCAAAGCATGACGGCCACGTCCATTGCTGCCTGATTCACGACCACTGGTGGGCAGGGTTTGCAGTGCTCACAGCAGAAAATCCGACCAGCATTCAAATCGGTTTTAATACCAGAATCCTTGTATCAAAAAGATCAACTGACTCTCAAGACTCTGTATACACTGCGGCCTCATCCGCCCACTCGCCTTTTGGCACCTCGGATCGCGGTCTACGCAGGAACACACCATGAGCTCGTCATTTTCCACCCCCATTCGACTGTCAACCGCACTGCTCGTCAGTGCAACTTTTCTGGCAGCCTGTTCCGATTCAAACGATCCGGTAGCCAGCACGGCAGAAGACTCGATACGTGTCGATTTCGACATACAAGTCCCGGCCTACGTCTCCGAGGAACTACAGGTTCGCCTGGTCTGGGGCGACAAGGACATTGCAGCAGGATGGACAGGCGACGAGCTGTGGACAGCCAGTGCCGATTTTCCGGCCGACACATCAAACCCTCTGGTAGTGACGTTTTATGATCGGAACGGCGACCTTACATTGGCCAGTTTTGAGGAGAGCTTCAGAACCGGGAGCGAGGCCTTGCAGTCGTTCCAGATTACCGGGGATCAGTTCGACACGGAGCGCTGGGACAGTGACAGCGATGGCGTCAGCAACATCGACGAGCTCATCAACGGCACAGACCCCTTACTGGATGAAGCCACGCAGCTGGAAGTCAGAGAGTCATACCATGACTTTACAATTCCGGAAGCCGTTGGTGCGCTGAGTTATATATCGAGTTACTACGAGGAAATACTGCCCGAACAGCGCCCCTACTCAGAGCAAAGTGCAGTCGAGCAACCGTTTGTTCGCGACCCGTTTACACCCGGTGAATCCCGATCAGTCATGATCGAGATTGATGAGCAAGGTACAGGCAGCTACTCGGACCTGTCCACGAGTGAGGACTTCGATACTGTGCATGTAGAAAATCGAGTGGCCACACGAACCAACACCGACAATGTCATCACGTGGATGGGCACCGATGAATTCAGCGACAGCAGTGCAGGCATTGCCACGAATACGGACTTCACCACCGAAACACAACTACTCGAGACGCAGCAACGCAGACAGACTGGCGTGATCGAAAGAATGCGCAGTGGTTACGGCGCTGACGGTACGGTACGCATCACCTACACGCTCACCGGATCGGTTATCGATTCATCATCCATGTGCGAAGCCACGGCGGGTACGCTCACTTATGATCGAGGAATCGATTCTGTCGGTATAACCACGATCTCCAAGAGCCTTGAGGATCAATTCTGGAACGTGGAAGTCACGGGTAGTGGTGCGACACCAGAACGCTATCTGATTCAGAACCTGGGAAGCGATTTTTACTGCGATTTCTCTGAACTGTAGTAATCGAAAACCGGTTTACCTGACCTGAATTGACGAGGAGCCGAACTGCATGAGCAGTTCGGCTCCCGTCTGGTTCGAAGCAACATAGTAAAACCGCTACCACTACTGAGGCTCATCGAACTGTCGCATCAATGCTGCATTGTCATCGGCACCAAAGCCCTGCCAAACCAGTCGCTGATGAATCTCGGCAGTCAGC
>CBDUIJ010000385.1:0-5241 GCA_965367215.1 uncultured Granulosicoccus sp. | reverse complement strand
GGTCAGCTCCGAAAACAGTGTGGGATAGCCGGTATCCACGCGCGCCAGTACACCAAAGCCTGTCACTGTCTGCAGATCCGCTCGGGTATTACCCGGATGCCCGTTGACGTACTTGAATCCGTAGGTTTCACCGTCGCTGGTGGGCATCAGTTCGATGACACCGACGCTGGAGTGCGAGGCCACTCGCGCCACCTTGTCGAACAACTGCCAGCGAGTGAAGTCGTATTCGATTCTCTCGGCAAGTTGCTTCAGGAATTGATCGATGCCGACACTGTTCACCAGCTTCATCATGTTCTCGACACTGACGAAGGGTACAAGGTTGATATCCGGACGACGCAGCGTATCCATAGGTTCTTCTCGATTGACGGGAATCAGATTCCCTGGCTGGGAGAGGAAATGCGGTTTGAGCAAGGCATTTCCGATATGGATAGTGTATTTTTCAGTAACGGCAGTCTCAATCCCCATAATTGATCAATATCACTGCCTTTCTGATCAATATGTCGCCTCTGGAGTCCGAAATGAACAATATCGATCAGGCCCTGATCAGCGCACTCAGACAAAACGCACGTGCATCCGTGACGGAACTGTCCCATCGCCTGGGCGTATCCCGCACCACTATCCGCACACGAATCGACAAGCTGCAGGAGTCGGGCAAGGTCGTCGGTTTTACCGTGGTTCTCGAGGGTGACGATGACGATCAGCCTGTCAGGGGCGTCACGATGATCGAGATCGAGGGCAAGGGAAACGATGCCATCGTGAAGCGCCTGTCCGGCTTCAGCGAAATCCAGGCGATTCACACGACCAATGGGCGATGGGACTGCGTTGTCGAATTCGCCACTCAGACGCTGGGGGAGCTGGATGACTTCCTGAAGCGCCTGCGACTGATCGAAGGCGTGGCCAACAGCGAGACCAGCCTGTATCTGGCGACGGTCAGAAGCAGTCGCGGGGCGCGGCGCTAGCGGCTGGCGACACACGCCAGACGGCGCTGTCGGGACCTTGCGACTGAATCACTGAATCAGTGGCGCACTGGCGCACTGGCGGAAATTCTTCTGCGTTGCGCCGCCGCCTTCAAGAGTTCATCAACGCCGCCACGAAATTCACCCTTTTCAGGTCCGCCAGATTGCTCACCGGCGTCACCGCCAGTCGGGGGTGACCCACCACCACACACAAGGTCTCTGCGCGTGAAACAGCCACATTGAGCCGGTTGCGATCGAACAGAAAGCCAGGCCCGCGAGGAGAGGCTGCCGCGTCACTGGAACACAGGCTGAGAAACACGACTGGCGCTTCCTGCCCCTGAAAGCGATCGACGCTGCCAATCCTGGCATGATCACCCAGTGCCTGTTGCAAGCGTGTCACCTGCGCGTTGTAGGGTGCCACAAACAGCATGTCTGCCAGAGTCAGCGTCCGTTCACTGCCGTCATCACATCGCAGCTGTCTGCCGACCAGCGATTTAACGGCCATGATGATCACGTCGACCTCTTCCGAGCTGTCCTGCGCATTGCCTTCATGCATTACCGGCAGATAGACAATGCCGGCTTCCTGATCCAGCACACAACCATCACCTTTCAGACCCAGCGTTCTGCCAGCCGTCCTGTCGGCATTACGCAATTGACCGGCGTACACGTATCGACTGACCAGCGCGTTGACAGCCGGATGCATACGGTAAGTCGTTCCCAGAAAGACACCGTGCTCCGGCGCAACTGCCGCAGTATCACCCAGCCGGTAGTCCAGTACGGACAAGCCACTCTCCGCCGGATGGGTGCCTTGCGTCGGCTGACCCAGTTGTCGCTGATCGCCCATCAGCACCAGGTTTCTGGCTGAGCGACTCATGCCGACAAGGTTGGCTACTGCCACCTGCCCGGCCTCATCGATGACCAGTGCATCTGCCATATCGTCACGTGCAAAGCCCCAGGCAGTGGTGCCTATGACACAGGCATCACTCAGCTCGTTGGCCAGCCTGCCATTGCTGCTGACAGTGATATCCAGCTCATCCAGTTTCTCCGTGGTGTGCTTGGTACAGATGAACCTGGCCGCAATTCCTTCCTCCTGGCAGTACTTCGCGGTTCCGATCAGCAGATTGTTGATTGCCGAGTGGCTGTTGCTGGAGATACCGATGCGCTTGCCCTCGGCCAGCAATGCGCCGATCACTCGCGCACCGGTGTAGGACTTGCCGGCTCCCGGTGGCCCCTGTATCACCAGACAACTCTGATCCAGGTTACGCACAGCAGCAATGGTATCGTCCAGGCGGCTCTCTTCCGAGCGAACGATGGGCCCGCCATCATGGCCCAGGATGCGAGGCTGGCGACGCTCGAGAAAATCCAGCAAGGCTGAACGTACAAGCTGACCGGACTCGATGGAACTGACCACCGCATCGATGGCCGCGGGTATCGGATCGGCGCGCACGATCTCGTTCGGCACCAGAGACACCAGGGCTGCAGGTTCATGCTTGCATTGCACAACAATCCGACCGTTCTCAAGATCGCTGTACTCCTTCAGGATCTTGCCGGTCGGGTGGCGATCATCGATCAACTCTCCTCCCTTGAACGTGACCTCCCCCGAGATACCCCGGCTCTCCTGATTCGGATTGAAGCTCATTTCATAAGCCAGATTTCGAGCTCTGGGGGTCGGCTTGAAAGGCTCTCGCGGGGTACGCCTGCAATCGGCCAGACACGCCAGGTCATCAGCCAGTGAGGTGTTGGCCGGGTCCATTCGATCGAAGAATCGCCACCAGGCGTTCTTCTCTTCCCGACGATGAAACTCCAGCACCCCGGCAAGCGTCTCCAGTCGAGTGCGGCTGTCTGTATCGAGCGATTCATCATCGGCTCGTGCCAACAGCCGATCTCGCAGTTCATGGCGAGCCTGAACGATCTCGGACAGTTCCGGCTCTACCGGCGCGTCAGCAATCACCGGCTCTGCGACTGATTGCTGGTGTGAGCGCAACCACTGACAGAGCTCCAGCGTCGAGTCGCAGTCATCACGGTTATAGTCACGAATACCGGCCAGCACTTCGGACTCCTGCCAGTCAGCGCTCTCTTCACCACGGGCGAATGCATCACGCCACAGGTCGTAGACGACAACCGAATCGCCTCCCGAGGCCACCTCCGTGGCACGCCTGGGGCGGTACAGTTTTTCCACGTTCTTGATCGAATAACGAGATTCACCCACCTGCAGGCCATGCGTGACAATGGCATACAGATCCACGAACACCTCGTTACGCAACAAGTCATCCAGCTCGGATTCACGCGTGGCATGCGTTCCCATCAGACGTTTGCAAGCCGTGATTTCATAGGGGGCATAGTGATAGATGTGCATGCTCGGGTCTTCCCGCCAACGCTGATGCACCCAGTCGATAAAGCCTTCGAACGCCACCCGTTCCGCACGGACATCGTGAGCCCACCAGTCACGAAAGGCAGTGTCTCCGGCCTCATCCAGATAGCTGCATCCCCATAGATACTCAAGCCCGTCCCCTTCGAGTGGAAAGCCTTCAATATCGAAGAACACATCCAGCGGGGATGCAGCCGGCAATGCACTCAGGCCCACTGATTCATCCGGCTCGGACTCCAGCAGGCGATAGGCAGGAACCTCCGCCGACCGACTCTCACCTTGCAGGGCAGCCTGCTGGACCAGCCAGGCCATTTTCGATTCCTCGATACCGGGCACATAACGCTCGGCGCTATCGGCCAGCGCCGTCATGGTGTCGATGCCCACCGCCTCCAGACGCTCGATCTGCCGCCGGGTAATGCGAGCGACCCGACTCAGGTGGTCACTCTCCTCGAGCCTGGCAGCTGCGTACGTAGACCAGCTGCCATGATCGGTAAACCGAGCAGGGTCGGGTTCGGCATCGACATGCCAGGCATCCTGCGCAGCCTGAAATGTCTGCTTGACGGCCTTGTAGTAGTCAAAGCAATCAATCAGCGGAATTCTCTCCTTCACACCATTGCCCAGCGCCACCACCAGATGCTCGGCTCGTACCCCCTGAATGACGTCCAGCATGTCCACATAGCAGCACAGCTGCAGCACCATGCCAGGCTTCACACGACGTGCAAGCTTGGTATCCCAGACCTCGTAGTGAAAATCGCCCAGCTCACTAGCCCCGTCCACCTTGACAAGAAAATCGGCATAACCACGAAATGAGCCACGCTCGAGCATTGCCTGAGCAACGACATCGACACCCTCTGCCAGCAGCTCACGAGTCAGGGCCAGTGCGGCCACACGGGCATCGTCCATCGAGTCGTGTTGCTGCGCACCTACGCGCTCCATGACATTGACCACCGACAAACCGCGAGCCACAAATTCCTGTTCGAGCGCGTCTTCGTGTTCCAGACCACGGGTCGCAAGCCGACTCAGCATATCGTCAGCTTCATCGCTGGCAGGCGCCTCGTCCGGACATTCGGCGGCATAACGCGCCATCCATGACGCATACGGACTGCTGAGCCAGCGAGATAGGTCTGTCGGAGCGTAAACCAGAGCGCTGCCTGAATAATGCATAGGGTGCCTGCCGTTCGCTAAAGCGTCATCATACCGGAGTGTGCACAACAGGCATTTTATGTTCCAACCGGTCGGCTGGTGACTCCCGAAGCAGGCTAATTTTCTGTTTTCGGCTCACAGATAGGCGCGTAGTCCTCAGGTTCACGGTGCAAGGCAAAGTTGAAGATATTCCGTCGAATCTCCGCGCAGCGATCAAGATCGATATCAGCCATGACCAGTTCATCACCGAACCCCTGCGCACGGGCAATGATCTCGCCGGTAGGCGCAATGATGCAGGTGCCGCCAATCAGATCGCAGCCCTCCTCGCGACCTGCCTTGGCAACGCCAATTACCCAGCAACCGTTCTGATACGCACCGGCCTGCATGCACAGATGATTGTGAAAGTCCTGCAGATGATCGTGCTCAGGGGCCAATGGATAGTGTACGGGGGTGTTGTAACCCAGCATGACCATTTCCGCGCCACGAAGAGCCAATACCCGGAAGGTCTCCGGCCACCGTCGGTCGTTACACAGACACATGCCCATGACGCCCCCGAATGTCTCGAACACCGGAAACCCCAGATTGCCATGCTCGAAGTAACGTTTCTCGAGATGCTGAAATGGACGCCAGGGTTCATTCTCCGCATGGCCGGGTAGATGCACCTTTCGGTATTTACCGACGATGTCGCCATCGGCAGATACCAGAATGGACGTATTGAAGCGACGACGGTTGCCGGTGTCATCGCGGAACAATTCGGCATACCCCAGATAGAAA
>CBDUIJ010000384.1:0-5248 GCA_965367215.1 uncultured Granulosicoccus sp. | reverse complement strand
CAACGGTCAGTTACATCTCCAGCCGTGCAGAATTCACGCCCAAGGAAGTGCAGACTCCCGATGAGCGCGTCAAGCTGGTCTATGCCGTGAAACTGTCCGTCAATGAAAATACCGATCACAGTCTGACTCCGGGAATTCCGGCCGATGCCGTCATTCGCTGGGATGACAGTGCCGAATGGGCAAAGCCTCGCTGGTAAATCGATTGTCAACGAGCAATAGAGAGACGGCGATGACGGCAAATGTCCAAAAGAACGAGGCGAAGGAGTCTGCCTCCCTGGCTGTCAGTGCCCGGGGCTTCAGCAAGCGCTATGGCAAGGACACAGCGGTCAACCGCATCGATCTGGATATCCACAAGGGCGAGATCTACGGTCTGATCGGCCCTGATGGTGCCGGCAAGAGCAGCTTCATGAAAGCGGTTGCCGGTGTACTGTCCTTCGAAGAAGGCACCCTGCACGTGTTCGACACCCAGGTGGACTCCGAAGCCAGCGCAGAGCTGATCAAGCAACGCATCGGCTTCATGCCCCAGGGTCTTGGCCTGAACATGTACCCCGACTTGTCCGTTGAAGAGAACATCGATTTCTTCGCGCGCTTGCGACTGGTTCCGGAAAAGGAACTGACAACTCGCAAGAATCGCCTGCTGGGCATGACTCGCCTGGAGGCTTTCCGCGACCGCCCCATGAAGAACCTGTCCGGCGGCATGAAGCAGAAGCTGGGTCTGGTTTGTACGCTGATTCATGAACCCGAGCTGATCATCCTCGACGAACCCACCACGGGTGTCGATCCGGTTTCTCGCCGGGATTTCTGGAGCATCCTCGCCAGATTGCTGCGTGAGCAAGGCATTACCGCCCTGGTATCAACCGCCTATATGGATGAAGCCACCCGCTTTCAGCGTGCCGCCCTGATGTATCAAGGCAAGGTACTGGCCGAAGGCGAACCGGATGTCATTGGCAACCTGGCCCAGGGCACCATGATCACCATCGATGTCGATGCGCAGGCCGACGCACTGCTGGCACTGAGCAAACAGTTCGAGCAGATCGAAGCTGTCGGCAGTCGACTGCGAATCTGGGTAGATGAAGCCGATGCAACGCTGGCGGAACAGCAACTACGTGATGTTCTGGCCGGATTCACCATCCAGCATCTTGAATGCGATACCCCCGGACTGGAAGATGTCTTCGTTGCCAAGCTGCGCCAGGAAGGCAATGTGGTGGCAGATCTGCCCGCTTTCGAAGCTGGCAGCAATGACAAGACAGGCGTGGCCATCGAAGCCCACGAACTGAGCAAACGCTTTGACGACTTCACGGCGGTCGACAAGATCTCCTTCACGGTACCGAAGGGCGAAATCTTCGGCCTGCTGGGCGCCAACGGTGCCGGCAAGACAACGGCCATCAAGATGCTGACCGGCATTCAGCTGCCCACCAGTGGTGAGGGTCAAGTGGCTGGTGCCAACATGAGTACCGCAGCGAAGCTGATCAAGCAACGTATCGGTTACATGTCACAGGCCTTTTCGCTGTATCTGGACCTGTCCGTGAGTGAAAACATCAACCTGTTCGCCGGTGTCTATGGGCTTGACCCGAAGACACGTCGCGAACGCGGCGCCTGGATCATCGAACTGGCAGGCCTGCAGGGATATGAAAAGGAACTGGCCGGCAGCTTGCCAATGGGCCTGCGTCAGCGCCTGGCACTGGGCTGCGCGCTGGTACACAAGCCGCAGATACTGTTTCTCGATGAACCCACTTCCGGAGTCGACCCGCTGGGCAGACGACGCTTCTGGGAGATCCTGTTCAATCTGGCACGCGTGCAGAACGTGACCATTCTGGTGACCACGCACTACATGAGTGAAGCCGAACACTGCGACCATCTGGCTCTGATGTATGCAGGACGTGTCGTTGCCGATGACACGCCTGACAACATGAAAGCTGCAGTCACTGCCGAAGCCGGTGGTTTGCTGGAGGTGTCGGTGGACAACCCCATTGTTGCCGTTGGTGTACTGGAAGAGTCGGAATACAAGGGTGCCGCCCTGTTCGGCAGGAAGATCCATTTGTGGGCACCGGATGATGAGGCCAATCGCAGCAGAATCACATCACTACTCGCTGACGCCGGTATCACCGTGCTCGGCATACAGGCTCGCACGCTGTCCATGGAAGATGTGTTCGTCTACCGGGTGTTGCAGCAAGAGCAGGCCAAGGAGAAAAACGCGGCATGAACCTCTATCGAATTCAGGCTGTCATCTCCAAGGAGTGGCGCGAGATTGTCCGTGATCGACTGTTCCTGACATTGGCCTTTGTCGTGCCCGCCATGCTCATGCTGCTGTTCGGCTACGGCCTGTCGCTGGATGTCGAGGATATCCCCTTCGCCATCGTCGACTATGACAATACCCAGCTCAGTCGCGACTATGCCTCTCGCTATACCAGCTCACGCTATTTCGACTTCAAGGGCTACTCTCAGGATGAATCACTGTTGAGCGAAAAGCTGTCGACCAATGAGCTGCGTGCCTATATCGTGATTCCCGAGAACTTCGAGAAGAACCTGATGTCTGGAAAACCGGCGTCGGTGCAGAGCATACTCGATGGCACCTTCCCCGCCAGGGCAGCCACCAGTAAAGGCTATATCACAGCCATCAACACAGCCTACTCATCCGAACTGCTGGCCAGCTACCTGAGCAAGATCAAAGGGGTCAGTGCAGAAGTTGCAGCCGAGGCTCTGGCACCAGTCTCCGTCAGTGTGCGCTACCTGTACAACCAGAGCCTGTTGAGCACCTGGTCCATCGCGCCCAAGCTGATCATGGTGATCCTGATGGTCTCCCCGCCCTTTCTCACCGCACTGGGTGTGGTACGCGAAAAGGAACGCGGATCGATCTACAACATCTACGCATCCACCGTGTCTCGTGCAGAATTCCTGATAGGCAAGATCACCCCCTATGTGCTCATGTCGGTGGTGAATGCCATCATTCTCTGGGTGTTGGCCACCTTTCTGTTTGGCGCACCCTTCAAGGGCGACTTCATCTTCTTTCTGCTGGCAACCTGCATCTACGTGATGTGCACCACCGGTATCGGACTTGTCATATCGGTACTGGTTGAAACGCAGGTGGCCGCCATGGTCGTGACAGCCATTGCCACCGTGGTGCCCGCAGCCTTGTATTCCGGCGTTCTGGTGCCCATCCCCTCATTGTCGGGTCAGGCCCAAGTCATCGCCCATGCCCTGCCCGCCATGTACTACACCAACATCCTCACAGGCACCTTCCTGAAAGGCACCGGAATGGCAGACCTGTGGCAGGACGTGCTCATACTGACTCTCTACGCCGCAGGCCTTTTCCTGGTCGGATACAGCCTGTTCAGCAAACGGCCACGCTCATGAAGACGCTTCGCATATGGATGACTCGCATGCGGGTCATGACCTCCAAGGAGCTGATGCAGCTGCTCAGAGACACGGTCCTCATCATCTTCACCATCTATGCCTTTACCTTCGATATCTACTGGGCAGGTTCAGGCGTCAGCCTGTCGCTGAACCATGCCGCCCTCATGGTATACGACGGCGACTCCAGCTATGCCTCACGCGAGCTGACAAGCCGCTTTCGGGAACCCTACTTCCAGAACGTCGGTTCACTGAGTCATTCTCGCGATACCAATGATGTACTGGACAAGGGCGAGGCCATGGTGACTCTGGACATACCCGAAGGCTTTGAACAATCCTTGCTGCGTGGCGAGCAAAGTACCGTGCAGATGCAGGTGGACACCACCAATCCGGTGCTGGGTTTGCTGGCCAGTTCCTACGGTCAGCAGATTGTCGGGCGCTATGGACTGGAGGTTGCCATGAAACAGCAAGGCCTGTCCGCCGACGGCGGCATCTCGGGTCCGATACTGGATGATCGACATCGCGTCTGGTTCAACCCGAATCAGGAAGACAGCTGGTTCATGTCCATCGCCGAGCTGCTGACCATCATCACGGTATTTTCAATGATGCTACCGGCCGCAGCCATGGTGCGCGAAAAGGAACGCGGCACCATCGAACAACTGCTGGTATCACCCTTGAGTGCGTTTCAGGTCATGTTCTCCAAGGTGCTGGCCATGACTCTGGTTATCGTCCTGTTGACATCCATCAGCCTGTTCCTGGTTATCGGTGGTCTTTTCGGTGTACCTTTCAAGGGAAGTCCCTGGTTGTTCCTGGGCTTGGCCACGCTGTATGTATTTACCACCTCGGGGCTGGGTCTTGTCATTGCCACCTTCTCCCGAAACATGGCACAGGCCGGTATGCTGATCATCCTGCTGATAGCACCGATGATTTTCCTCTCTGGCGCCTGGACACCGCCAGAAGCCATGCCCACAGTCATGCGCTGGCTGATGATGGTGTCACCATTGCACTACTTCATCGATGCGGGCTATGGCGTACTACTGAAGGGTGCAACCTTTACCACTTTGGCACCACAGATACTGGGCATGTGCGTACTGGGCGGCCTGAACTTCGCGCTGGGCCTGTGGCGATTCAGAAGACAGTTTGCGTGACATGAACGGCCACCATTACGTATCAGTCAACTACTTCTTCTTGTTCCTGTCCCAGTAATGTTTGCCATTCAGATAGACGGCGCTTATTCTGCCGTCTTCATCATCGGTACTGTAGCCAATGAAGCCATGAGTCACCTCACCCTCCTCTGAGACGATGGTGATGGTATTGCCATCCAGGTAATAGCGCCCGACCAATCCCTTCCTGCGTGTTGAGGTCGCTCTGGCTGAGGCGGCCTCCACCGCGATATGGTTGACGTTCCAACGACCCACGGCAATTCGGCCGTCCTTGCTCATCACCAGATCACCACCGCTCAGTGAGGATGAGGAAGCACTGAGCCCGTCGGTACCGGAGGCACTGATTCTGCCAAACACCAATTGAATGCGTTCGCCGGGCTTGAATGCTTTCACCGGATTGGCATCCTCCTTGTCAGACTTGCATCCACTTTCGTTCTTCAGGCTCGCCGCAGAGGAAACAGCCAGAGGATCCCAGTCACTGCAGGTCAATTGGGTGCCATCTGCAAATTCCAGTACGAAGGTCATTGAATACACCAGCGACGCCGGGAAACCGGACCAGCTTCCCTCGAGGTAACTACGAGCCCCGGTCGGTCTGTTCGCAGCCGGAATCTGTTGATTGAGCTTTCTCAGATCCTCGTCAGTGACCTGCTCGCTGATCTGCTCCCGGCGCTGTTCCTGACGCTGCGGTTCTGCTTTCACTTGAGCATTTTCAGCGCTGTCCCCACGACCTGGAG
>CBDUIJ010000383.1:0-5266 GCA_965367215.1 uncultured Granulosicoccus sp. | reverse complement strand
TTCAGGCTTCGGGACAACTCGGCTGCCGCCCGGCAGGCGAGGCCATGCCGGTTTACGCCGGCTTCAATGAAAGCGTTCCAGCCATCGATCCATATCGGACATGACGCGATCTCGCCGTTCCGGCGATTCATTGAGCAGTTCGTGAAAATAGCCCTCGTATTCTCGTACCGTCAGATACTGCGGCGGCGCTTCAGCGGCAAATTGACGTGTCTTGTCAGGGTCCGCAACCGTGTCGGCTCCGGGGATCATCAGCAGCGTATCCACGTGCAGCTCGGACGCCTTGTCGAGCATGCGCTGACCGGTACGTAGCAACCAGTTCACGAGCGTTGCCGATTTATAGCCATGCAGCAGCTTGTCCGCCAAGGCCGTTTGTTGTTCGGTGACATCATTTGTCAATCGGCTGGGATCGTAGCCCAGATCCAGACAGAGCTTCGGGGCGACGATGGAAAGCAGGCGCAGCTTCATGTGGTCAATGGGGCGCATGACCGGCGCGAAGGCGGGCGCGGAAAGCATGAGTCCCGCCACGGGAAGTGACTGCTCTATCACCAGCTGCGTAGCCAGCACTCCGCCCAGGCTGTGTCCGAACAGGACGGGCAGAGCGCCGGTCTCCTCGGCAAATGCGTTGATATACTCGGCCGCCACGGTAGACAGAATGGTCTCGGGATAGACGAGGCCTCGCTGGCCTTCGGAGCGTCCGTGTCCGATGTGATCATGTGCTGCGACATGCCAGCCTTGCAGTGCCAGTCGACTAGCCAGGCGATCATAGCGGGCAAGGTGCTCGCCGGTGCCATGCAACAGGTAGATGCCCAGAGGGCGTTCAGTCGTGCCAGCGGCAGGTGCCCATCGGTGTGTGTGTATGGTTGCCGTCATTCGTTAATCGCCTTTGATGCGAACATGAAGCGCTGACCTCAGCGTGCCCTGTGGCAGTCGCGCGTAGTGTCTCATATTTGCGATAAAACGCTGGAGAGTCTACCGTGTGGGATGGACACGGATTCAGCCCCGAGTAGTACGCCTTATCGCTTTGTCGTTCTCACCTTGATGGGATGCGGGCTTGGCACGCTGGTGTCCCTGTCGGCGTTGTTGTTTGTCGAGTGTGTGTCCTGGCTGAATACCTGGCTGCTGATCTCGCCTCGCGCTCGTGTGCAGGTACTCGATCGAGAGCTTCTGGCGATGTTGACCGTGCTGGTGCCGACAATGGGAGGCTTGTTGGTCGGTTTCCTGCTGCACAAGCTCACGCGTGAGCAGCGTGCATTGGGGCCCGCTGATGTCATTCTTGCAGCGCAACTTCGAAAGCCGATGCCCGATGTTCGTTCAGGAGTGGTGTCGAGTGTTGCTTCGGTGGTGTCACTGGGCTGCGGTGCGTCGGTAGGTCAGTATGGACCTCTGGTCTATCTTGGGGCACTACAAGCCAGCATGCTCGATAGGCTCAAATTGCGAATTCCCAATGCACGTTCGATCGCGATCGCCTGTGGAGTCGCTGCCGCGATTTCCACCGCCTTCAACGCACCGATTGCCGGTCTCGTGTTCGCCCATGAAGTCATATTGCGGCACTACTCCCTACAGGCGTTTGCACCCACGACTGTCGCCTCTGCCAGTGGCTTCATCGTTGCCAATGTGCTGTTCGATCGACCACCTCTGTTTCTCGTCAGTTTTGAAGGCGTCAATTACGCCTACGAGTTTGTCTTGTTCGCGTTACTGGGTATCGCCTGCGCCTTGCTCGCCGTCGTCTTCATGAAGAGTGTCATTGCCAGCGCAAGACTGGCAAGCGTCAGCCGAATTCACCCGGTGCTGCGCCCGGCTGTTGCCGGTCTTGTAGTTGGTGTCGTTGCGCTGAAACTCCCCGACATCCTGGGTATCGGTACCGAATTGCTGCGTTTTGCCACCATCGAGGGGGCCTTTGGCAATCTTGAACTGACGTCTCTGGTCATTGCAAAATTGTTGCTGACAGCACTTTGTCTGGGTTTCGGTTTTGCGGGTGGCATCTTCAGTCCATCACTATTGGTCGGCATCCTGTTTGGTGCCTTGTGCTGGAACTTGCTGGGCACTGCAGGTGTTGAAACCTCCGGTATTGCCGTCTACGCGATCAGCAGTATGGTTGCCCTGGCCAGCGCCATCATAGGTGCTCCTTTGACAGCGATTCTGATCGTATTCGAATTGACACGGAACTACGAGCTGACCATTGCCGCGATGGTGTCGGTGGTTTTTGCCAACCTCATCGTGTTCCGGTTGGCCGGACGATCGCTGTTCGATATCCAACTGGCTGCGCGTGGCGTGGATCTGTCTGGTGGTCGCGATCGTGCGCAGATGCAACATGTGCGACTGTCATCGCTGGACTTGTCAGAGGCCGTGACGGTCCACCCGGATGAGTCCGTGAACACGGCGCATGCAAGAATGATCAGTGAAAAGCGAGCAGAAGCTGTTGTGGTTGATTCAAGGCACCGGTTTGTCGGATTGCTGCGTCTGCAGGATCTGGACAATGCATCAAGCTGTTCAGTGAAAGAAAAACTGCATTCAGACAGTCTGGTTCTCTTTGAGGATTCGTCACTCTGGGATGCCATGAATGACATGAAGGGGTTCATCGGTGAGTCCATACCGGTGCTCTCACGCCACGATCATCAGTTTCTGGGCGTTCTGAGTGAAGGCGCCATCATCACGTCTTATATGCAAACGGTGCACCGAGCGCGGCGGGAAGAAAATGATGCGCTGTAGCGCGGGTTTGTCGATATTGCTGATTCTGGCCAGTGTCAGTGCTCATGCGGACGAGTCAGAGAAGGTCTTGCGCATCGGTACATGGGGTGGTGCTTACGAAGTCGCTCAGCAAGCTGCTTTGTTCAAACCGTTCGAGCAAGTCAGTGATATCCGTATACAGACGACTGAGTACACGGGCGGCCTGGAGGTTTTCACGGAGAACTCTCCGCCGGACATTCTCGATATGCTGGAAGACGAGGCAGAGGCTGCCTGTCAGGCCGGCCTGTTGAAACCGATCAGCCATGCCAGTCTGGTGGCAGTCAGCATTGACGAGAAATTGCAACATCAGGCACTCGGGGAGACTGACGACTTTTCCATAGAGGACTTCTACCCTGGTGTCTTTGGCCGGTGCAGTGTTGCTCATCTCACATACTCGACTCTGATTGCCTATGATGAGAAGGCGTTTACCGGGGAGAAGCCCGTTCGTATCGGGGATCTTTTCGATCTGGAGCGTTTTCCAGGAAAGCGTGCCTTGCAACGTAGCCCGGCAGCCCTGTTCGAATGGGCAATGATGGCAGAAGGTGTACCCCTTGGTCAGATCTATGATCTGTTGAGCACGGAACGTGGTTTGCGTCTGGTAACTCGACGGCTCGAAGTATTGAGAGATCAAGTGATCTGGTGGGACGATCCGGCAGAAGCGGTCGCGCTACTCAAGCAAGGCGATGTCGTCATGGCATCTGGCTACAACGGTCGTTTCTTCGATGCCTGGAGTCGTGGTGCGCCCATCAACATGATCTGGGATGGGCAGATCATCGATCGTAGCGTGTGGGCCATGCCGAAGACATCCACGGCAGACAACTCGCCCACGCTGTCGTTCCTGCGCTTTGCACTGCACCCTGAAAGGCTGGCTCACGTGGCCAGACTGATTCCATATGGTCCCTTGCGCTACAGTGCCTTTCGTTACATCGGCTTGCATCCGGACACGGGTATGGTCATGAGCGATCATCTGCCGACGGCCGGCCATCATCTTGCCAATGCCTTGTATCGTGATACGCGCTGGTATGCGCGAACGTCCCGACTGCGCGAGCGGTATTTCAATAACTGGATAAAGGGGGTGGTTGTCGGAACGGATTAGATGGTGTGCTGCTGACAGGCGTTCATTGTCACTCCAGTCGATACGTGTGACGACGGTTAAGCACTTCTGGTGTCAAGGAGTCTCACCTTCAAGGAGATCCACCAAAGGTCTGTCAATAATGGCGAGGAGGGTAGCAGGCTCGTAGTTCTATTCGTTGAATGGGCCTTGTGTGCTGGCGCTTGTCGCCTGTTGCAGAGCTGAGCACACTTTCAGCTCTGCTGTCTCCAGCCAGAAACGCAGTAAAGACTCTATCTTGCTGCCTTCTCTCGCATCAAAGGTCTTGACTACGTAGGCATTTGCCAGCCGATTATAGCTTTCGTTGATATCGTCTTCGTCTTTCGATGAGGACATCATGATGACCGGAATACTTTTCAGTTGCTTGTCCTTCTTGATCATCTCCAACGTTTCAAGTCCGTCCATTCGCGGCATCCGGATGTCCATGATGATCAGATCCGGACGGCAATGCTCAAGTGCTTCCAGGGCCATGATGCCATCCTCACTGCGCATGAGCCTGACCTCAGGCCTCAGACGCCTGAAGACACGTTGCAGCAGATCTGCATCGATATCACTGTCCTCAACGAGCAGAACGAGATCCTGTTTTCTTGTATTCATGCAGCCCTTTTCTGGTCGACGAATTGCGCGAGAAGTAGAGAAAATACAATCCGTGTGCCCTGCGTGAATTCCGTGTCCAGCCAGATCTGGCCGCCATGATTTTCGACAATACTTTTTGCCAGAGACAATCCGATACCGACTCCCTTGTACCGAGAATGTGGTCCGTGAAGACGGGTCATGGGTTCAAAAATATTCGAGGCATAGCGAGGCTCGATGCCAATGCCGTTGTCCGTTACCGACACCAGCGCTTGCTCATCGTCTGTTTCGGCACGGACCGCTATTCTGACAGGCGTGTTCTCGCTGGCGTACTTCAAGCTGTTGCCGATCAGGATGTCGATGACACGGGTTAGCAGTCCGGGGTCTGCGAGCACCAGAGTCTCGAGGTTGCTCTTGAACTCGATGAATGCACCGTGTTCTTCGATTTCAGAATGCTGTTGCTGTTCGATATCAGCGAACACATGGTTGATGGCAACATTTTCCAATTTGGGCTTGGTAAAGCCAACCTTCGTGAAATCAAGAAGGCTGTCGATGATCAGGTCCATGTGCTGCACTTGCTGATCGATGTCGTCAACGTATTGCTCAACCGCCGGTGCATCCCCAGCATCCTCGGCGATCATTCTATTGAACGTATGAATATATCGAACAGGAGTCTTCAGATCGTGCGATACAATGCCCGCAAATTGCCTCAGGGAAATATTTGCAGCTGCCAGATCATTGTTACTTGTTGCAAGCCTTTCAGTGAATGCACCGGCCGCTGCGACGTGTCGTCGTTGTCGGCCGGCAACGATGCCGATGATCAACAGGCCCAGTGTCGCCGTACTAACCGTGCTC
>CBDUIJ010000382.1:0-5298 GCA_965367215.1 uncultured Granulosicoccus sp. | reverse complement strand
GGCAGTGCATCGATGGCCAGCTTCAGCGTCAGGTCGCTTTGCGACTCACCTGAGGTCAGAGTCTCGATGGAAAAGTCTGTCGAGATGCCCGTCTCATCAGCAGCATTGGCGGCGCTGACGCTCAGTGTGAGCGGTTCGTCGAATCCGGCGTCGCGGCTGAGTGTGACCGGCACGCTGACGCCAGTGTCGTTGCCTTCGATCAGCTCGTAGGCGGCAGGTGCGATGGCCAGAGAGAATGGCACGGCGGCGGGTGGTTCATCGCCCGAGACAATCAGTTGAATGGTCTGGCTGGTGCGCAGATCAGTGTCCTGCAGGTCGAAGGCGGTGATGGTGATGTCGTAGCTTCCGATGTCATCAGCGGTTGGCTGCCATTTCAGGGAGCGGCTGCCATTGCGGTTGTCGACGAACTGCACGCCTTCGGGCGGGTTGCTGATCAGGATGCCGGCAGCACCACCGTCGACGTCGACCGGTCGCAGTACCAGCTCCCAATCTTCGCCCACGTTCAGGTACTGATCGGCCAGGTCGCTGAAGAACGGCGGCTGATTGGCATCGCCAAGCAGGTTCAGCGGAGCGGATTTTGCGGAAAAATTGCCGAAGGAGTCAAAGGCCACGACCTTGTAGGAAAAGGCGGTGCCTGCAGCGACGGTATCGCTGTAGCTGTTGGTAAAGACCGAGGTACGGTATTCGTTGTTGCGATAGATGTTGTAACCGGCCACCTTGACGCTGCTGGTGGATGGGGTCCAGCTCAGTTGCACCTGCGTCTGGCCGGCCGAAGTCGTCGTGTCGCCTGTAAGGCCAGTGGGTACGGAAGGCGGCGTGCCGGGATTGGTTTCCTCGGTACCCAGGGGCAGGGTCAGAGACTCGGAGGAGATGGAAAAATTGCCGTCGAAGTCGAAGGCCACCACCGAGAAACGATTGCTGCTGCCAGCCTCTACCTGACCGGTATAAGTGGTGCCGAAACGCGTTCCGATGTACTGACGATTGCGGTAGATGTTGTAACCGGCCACGGCCTGGTCGTCGCTGGAGGCTTGCCAGTTGACGGTCACGGTGTCGTTGGGCGCACCGACGCTGACCTCACCGCTCAACCCCGTGGGCACGCTGGGCGGCAGGGTAGTATCAACCGGTCCGGGATCCGGCAGCACGATACGTTCGGAGCGGGCGGAGAAATTGGTGCGAATGTCGATGGCGACCACATACCAGGAATGGGATTCACCGGCTGCGTTGTTGCCCGTGTACTGCGGGCTGCGAACGGTGGTCAGATACTGGTTGTCTCGGTAGACGTTATAGCCGAGTACGGCTTCATCGTCCGTGGATGCCTGCCAGCTCAGCGATACGGTGCTCTCATCGACGCTACCGGTCAGCCCGGTGGGAATGGACGGAGGTATGGTCAGGTCATCGGGTACCAGGGATTCGGGCAGGGTCAATGCCTCCGATGCGGCGGAGAATCTCCTGGGTTCGGCATCAAAGGCCACGACCTTGAATGAGTAGAGTGTGTCGGGAATCACCGCGGTCGAGAAGCTGTTGGTGCGTACCGTATTGGTGTAGGCGTTGTTGATGTAGATGTTGTAGCCCTCGACACCCTCATCGTCGTCGGGCACATCCCAGCTCAGGGAGGCGGTGCCCTCGCTGATGCTGCCTTCCAGATTGGAGGGCGCTGCGGGGGCATTGCCGGCGGCATGGGCTGTGAGCACGGAGCTGAGCAGCAGGGCGAGGGCCAGGCCGATGCTCGGCAGAAGGGTTTTCGAAGGTTGGTGCATGATGGGCAAGAAAAGCTCCCGGACGTAAGGGGAAGGGGGGAATGGCGGTAGTGTGGCTGCTGGGAGCGGCTTGTCAATCATCCCGTTCTGACATCTCGGCATCGTCATCTGAATTTTTTTCACCTGGGTGCTTGACGAGTGCTGGAAGAAGCCGTAAACTTTGCGCTTCCGTTGAGGGGCTATAGCTCAGCTGGGAGAGCGCTTGCATGGCATGCAAGAGGTCCGCGGTTCGATCCCGCGTAGCTCCACCAATTTCCTTTCCAGCACATTTCGAACTCGTTCAGGCTCAGGCCTGACCCGATATCGGTTGTACGCCTTCTGGCTCCCGATGATGTTCGTTGATACCGCTGCTGCGAAGAACCCCGAAGTCATTCATGCGATTTCTCTCCATGGGAGAGCATATCGGCGTTACAGCCGACAAGGCTGACCCCGGTACGGAACTTACCCATGCTTTACATCGGTGTCCGAGAACCACTAACATGGCGGCGCGGAATCTGTCGTTACTGACAGGGACGGCGCTCGCCCGGACGTTCACATCGGAAGCCCCGGAATCATGTCGCAGCTGTTTTCCATATCATGTGGAATTATCCGGGTATCTGCCCTGCTGTTGCTCGCGTGTCTTTCCGTTGTTTGCATGGCGCAGGAGCAGCAGCCTGCAGGCTCTGTGAAACCACCACTGCGAATTTCGGTTTCCATGATCCCTCCAGTCATGACGCCTGAAGGCGATGGCTATCTGGATCTGATTCTGCAAACCCTGTTCGGGAACAGCGGCACGGAATTCAGGCTGATTCCAACCCCGGCTCCCCGAGGTGTGGAGGATGCCAATTCGGGGGCTCTGGATGCAGTATTACTCCCGTTCCCTGAACTGGCAGGCAGTTTCCCCAATCTGGTGCTCATGTCCGAGCCGCTCTTGTCAACGAATATCTCGGGCTTGTATACGCGGGATGATATTTCCATATCTTCGGTCGACGATTTCTTCAACTATCGCCTGGCCTATCTACATGGTTGGGCCGCTACCGAGGAATTGTTCAAGGATCACGATCGCGTGATGAAAGTGCGCAATCCCTCTTCGTTGATGCAAGTGTTGGCCAGCAAGCGTGTGGATGTCGTGTTTTTTCCAACGATACCGGGGCGATACATCGCCAACGAGATGGGTCTGGAAAATCTGAAGGTATCGGATTTCCACATAGCCAGGCAGTTGTATCTACACTTCAATATACGCCACGCCGAACTGGTGCCAGTAGTGGAAAAAGAGCTCGTGAAGATGAAGGGCGACGGCACGATGGAGTCGATACTGGTCGGCTACGATTCCGAAGGCTGATCGATGTCAGGACAATCGCGATAAATTGGGTATTCGATCTACTCTCAACAAGAGTCTGCTACTACCAATATTCTCGCTGGTACTGATTGCCGTTGTAGTCGTAGGCACCGTTACCTACCATGTGGGAAATCACCAGTTGGAACAACGCATTCAGACATTGTCTGAAAGTAGTGCGGTTCTCTTTGAAGATCTGCTCTGGCAGATGGACTACGACACTCTTCAGGTCCTGCTCGACGAATATGTGGCACTGGGGGCGGTCAGCGCAGCACATATCAATACAGGCCTCCCTGAAGAACTCAGGGCAGGTAGTGATGAGCTGGAGCCTACAGCCTTTCTGCTCTCACGCGACCTGCTGCACAGGGAAGATGGCTCGGTTCGGCAGATAGGCAGAATGACGCTGGAGATGAGTCGCGAGGGGGTCTGGGATCTGGTGCGACTCAGCGTCATGGCAACGCTGATCGTTGCATCGCTGGCCGCACTGGCGACGACCTTCATCATCCAGCATCTGCTGAACAAGCGTTTGATCGCCCCCGTTCTTGCAATAGCCAACGGTCTGGATAACTGGTTCGGAGACTGGCGCGATTTCCGGATCGATCTGGGGAGGGGCGAGAGTCGCGACAAGCGTGAACGGGATGAACTTGATCGCCTTGTTCAGTCGATTCACGGCATGCGGGATCAGATTCTGATGGCCAACCATATCATCGAGTCGAAGGACGACCGTCTGCTCAGCGCTGCAAGGATTGCCGGAATCGGCTACGCCACATTCGAGCTTGAAAGCGAGCGGATAATCGATTGCGATGAAATCTTTGCAAGCATGGTTGGCCAGAGTGTTGAAGCCATGCTGGATTTCAATATACGGCGGGATATTGTTGCAGAACGAGTGCACCCCGATGATGTTCATCAGGCTGAAGACATAAGACAGCAGCTCAAGCTCGGCCAAGCCGCTGAAGGTGTATTCAGAGTGGCTACATCCACCGGTGCCTACCGGCATATAAGACAGTTATTCAGTACTTCCCCGGGAATGGAGGGGCAGCCAATGCGGGTACTGACGGTTGCTCAGGATGTAACCGAGCTGCACCGTTTGCAAGCGACGCTGATTCAGGCACAGAAGGTCAAGGCCATTGGCAATCTGACGGGTGGGGTGGCTCACGACTTCAATAATATTCTGGCCGTGATCTCCGGAAATCTGGAGCTGCTTGAAGAAAGCATTACGGACCCGCTTGCACACGGCTACTTGCAGACCTCCCAACATGCCGTTCAGCTTGGCGCTGACCTGACTCAGCAACTGCTGGCATTCGCCCGCAAGCAGCCACTGCGCCCTGTTGTGCTGGACATCGCCAGGATGATACGAGAATCGCTCTCACTACTGCGGACATCGGTGGGCGAGAGTGTCGATCTGAATTTCGTCTCGGACGGCGGGCTTTGGCGCACGGAAGTGGACAGAACGCAGCTTGAAGCGGCGATACTCAATCTGGTCATCAATGCACGTGATGCCATGCCGGAAGGAGGTAAGCTGACAATCGAAGCTGGCAATACAAGGCTGGATAGAGACTATGCCGAAATTCATGAAGAGGTGAATCCTGGGCAATATGTCTGCATTGCCATCACTGATGCGGGTTGCGGTATGAGCGCAGCGACGATCAACCAGGCGCTGGAACCCTTTTTCACGACCAAGGATGTTGGCAAGGGCACCGGGCTGGGTTTACCGATGGCCTACGGCTTTGTAAAGCAGTCCGGTGGACATCTGAAGATCTATTCGGAGCTTGGTCGTGGAACCACGGTGAAGCTCTACTTGCCACGCATGAATGCATCTGAGGATGCGGTACGTTCGGAATTGCCAGGACTTGCAGCTGCGCACTTCAACGGCTTGCAGGTGTTCCTGGTGGAAGACAACGAGGACCTTCGAAAGACATTCACAATGCAACTGGAGCAGATGGGTTCCATTGTGCATAGCGCGCCTGATGGTCAGGCCGTATTCCGGATAGCGCCCGGTATCCCGAAGATCGATCTGATTCTGTGCGATGTCATTCTACCCAATGGCATGAAGGGGCCAGAGGTGGTGGCGGGTCTGCAGGCGATCTACCCGAATGCAGCAGTCATCTACATGTCGGGTTATACCGAAAACGCCATCATTCACCAGGGGCGGCTGGATGAAGGTGTCACCATGTTGCAGAAGCCGTTTTCACGCAGGGATCTGGTGGCGGCGTTCGCCAGTGCATC
>CBDUIJ010000381.1:0-5314 GCA_965367215.1 uncultured Granulosicoccus sp. | reverse complement strand
CGAAGGTTGCGCATCTGAGCTTCGTTGGCGATTCCGTCATAGGGAGCAGAGTCAACATCGAGGCTGGCGCAGTCGTGGCAAACTACCGAAATGAACTATCCGACAAGCGAATCCGGATACTGTGGAACGAGGAAGTCATTGATACGAGTGTGGAAAAATTCGGGGCACTGATCGGCGACGGTGTCAGAATCGGTGCGAATTCTGTCATAGCGCCCGGCGCTATTCTGGCCCCGGGAGCTGTTTTGCCTCGACTTTCGAATATCGATCAGTATCCCCGTCAATGAAGGGGGCAGACTGAGCGGGACTCACGGCATTGTGGAGGCAACCTCCGGCTTGACCTTCATGATCCGGTTGGTGCTGCTCTGATGGATCAGAAGATCCCCATCTCGGGTCGATCGCATGTGCCTCACAATGCCAGCATGGACGTTGCCTGACGGGATAGGCCAACTCTGAAAGTCCTCTGTTGCCGGGTCGAACCGCACAAGTGCATCTGGTCGCATGCCTGACTCGTTGTACCAGACGATGCCATCCACGACCACCAGGGCGTAGGGGTGAGACTTTGGCCCGCTGGGTGATGGCCACTCCCTGATATCACCTGATTCTGGGTCAAGTCGGCCAATGCGACCTTGCGACGAGTTGACGTACCAGATCATGCCGTCGTCGGCGATGTCGAGGCGCCGGACCGTCGTGTCTGGAATTGGCAGTTTGATTTCGCTGAGCGCCATCGTCACCGGGTCGACTTTGACCAGACAGTTGCTGCCGTTGCAGGCGACCCAGGGGGAGCCTTCAGCGTCGATCTTGATGCCATAAGGTCTCGACCGTGGCGTCTTCAGGGTCACGAGTTTGATGTCACCTGTCTCGGGATTCAGGCGACCGATCATGTTGCTTTGCTGCAGCGTGAACCACAGCGTTCCATGGTCATCGAAGATTGCCGTATGCGGGTCTCTTGCTGCAGGGTCCGGCATCGGGTAGATACGGATCTCCTCGGTTTCAACGTCGAGCTTGCCGACCGTACCGTTCTTGTTCCCTGTGTACCAGACATCACCTGCCTGGTCGAGAGTCACACTGTGTGGCATGGAACCAGTCGGCAGGGGATATTCCTTCATCTCAGCAGTTGCAGGGTCAATTCTGCCAATCAGATTGCCCCATTGTCCGGCCCACCAGATCGTGCCATCCGGCGCCTCGACCGGATCACGTGATCGCTGGCCCAGTGTCGGGACCTGCCATTCCTCGAAGGTTATGTTCACGTCGCCGGGTATCAGTGTCGGTGCCCTTTTGTATTAGGCGGAAAGTGTTCCGCCAGGTACTGCACGATATCGTCTCGTTGCTGTGGAGTGCCGGACAGGTCGACCATCGTGCTGGTGAGTTCCTTCCAGCCCTCGGCTTCATACCCGGAACTGCGCGTGATCTGATTGGTCTGGTGGCAAGCCGTGCAGACGCCGTTTACCAGTTCCCGGCCTTCGCCATCGGGTAGACCAAAGGCCATACTCTGGGTAGGAGGCGCGAAGGAGGTGAGTCCCAACAGAAATGCACTGGATAATCTGAACGTGGACAATCTGGCCATAACAGTTCTCCGTTCCGTGTTGAGAGGCAGCCTGTGTCAACGCGCTTTAGACCTCGATACCTTGCGCTTGGTTCCCGGGTGACTGCGTTACACAGTTTGCGATTGTCGTTCTTTAAGCGACAAACCGATCGATGTATCTGGAAAGCCGGTCAGGTAGGTGACAGTGAGAGCTTACTGACAAACAGTTGACTCACACCTGCTCGCCAGGCAACCTGGCGCCCGTGAAGAACTCCGTACTCAATCTGCCCGACGACACACGAATGCTCGACGTCGTTCGCGAAGGCCTTGCCTCTGCTGACGATGTCTGTATCGCGGTGTCGTTTACCCGTTGTAGTGGTCTGGGTTTGCTGGTTGACCCCATCAAGGAGCTTGCGGAGCGGGGTGGTCGTATCAGGTTGCTGACATCCACATACCAGTCGATTACTCAGCCAGCCGCTCTGGATACGCTATCCATACTGCCGGGCCTCGAGGCCCGTATTCAGCACGGACCCATAGGATTTCATTCGAAGTTCTGGTGGTTCAAGGGCCAGCACGAAGGCGAGTGCTGGGCCGGTTCCTCGAACCTGTCAAAGGGTGGCCTGGCCACGAATCTGGAGTGGAATCTACGTTCCATCGACAGTGCGGATCTGTCCACAACCCGATCCCAGTTCGAGCAACTCTGGACGCGGGGTGATGTCAGCCCGGTCACCGAGGAGTTGATCCAACGCTATCGGCAGATTTATGAAGACAATGCCAGCACGGATCGTCGGCCGCCGTGGCTATCATCAGGTGAAATCACGGATGTCATTACTCCGAATGAGGCGCAAGTAGAGGCGCTGGGCCAACTGGCTGCTCTGCGGCAACGGGGTGAGCGTCGTGCAGCGGTGATCGCCGCAACCGGTGTCGGCAAGACTTACCTTGCCGCCTTCGATGTGTTGCAGGCTGGTGTCAGAAACGTCTTGTATGTCTCCCATCGTCTTGAACACCTGACACAGGCTCTCCGCTCTTTTGGCCGTGTGCTCGGCCATTCTCACACGCTGGGTCTGGTGGGCGGTGGCCGCGATCAGCACACGGCGGATATCGTCTTTGCCACCGTTGGCAGTCTGAGAAACCGTCCGGATCTGGTGGCTCGTGCCTGGGATTATCTGGTGATCGATGAGTTTCACCACGCGGAAGCTGATAGCTACCAGGCGCTCAGACCTGTTCGTGAGCGTGCCTTTCTGCTGGGTATCACCGCGACACCCGAGCGCCAGGATGGGCGTGACGTGCTTGAATGGTGTGATTGGAATATCGCCTATGAGGTCCGTCTGACTGAGGCCATCGATAGAGAGTGGCTGCTGCCGTTCCATTACTTCGGCATCGCGGATGAAACCGTCGACTTCCTGCAGATTCCCTGGCGCAACTTGCAGCAAGTCGAATCGGCCTTGTCTGTCGAGTCTCGCGTAGAGCAGGTGCTGCAGCATGCGCTCGAGCGTGGCTACGATGGGGACAGGCGTGCAACAGTGGGGTTTTGTGCGGGCAGGGCTCACGCCTCGTACATGGCGGAGCAATTCTGCAAACGTGGCCACACGGCACTGGCCGTACTGGGAGATAGTGCGGTCAATGATCGCGAAGCCATCTACGCTCGGCTGGCCGATGTGACAGATCCGCTGGAATGGATCTTCGTTGCCGACATTCTGAATGAAGGTGTGGATATCCCTGCCATCAACAGTGTCCTGTTTCTTCGGCCCACTGAATCATCTACCCTGTTTCTGCAACAGCTTGGACGTGGTTTGCGCTTGAGCCCGGGGACCGAGGTGCTCACCGTTATCGACTTCGTCGGACATCATCGAGCCGCCTGGCTCACATTGCAGGCATTGCACGACCCTCATGGCAGTGGCAGGCGTACCGTCATCACTGACAACTTCGTCATCAAGCCCCCGAAATCCTGTGAGGTGGTGCTGCAGCCGAGAACACGTGAGATTCTGGCGAAGGTCAAACGTTTCTCGACCAAGAAGGCTGCCTGCGCTGACGCCTATCAACGCCTCTCCGAGGAGATTGAAAGGCCGCTTCAGCCGATTGACTTGTGGAACCGCTCTGACGTTCCTGCATTTGATGAGTTTCGCTCCGCCTACAAGACCTGGCTGCAATGCCAGGAAGCCAATGATGATGCACCTGCCTGGTCGAAAGGCATTTCGGCTGAACATCTGGTCTGCACTTTCCTCAAGGCTGTCGAGAGCGACTGGCAAGCTCAACGAGTGTGGCCATACGCCTTGCTCTGGGGTCTGTGCGCATTTCCGGAAGATCCTGAGCGAGGGTATCAGCAGTTCTTCGAGCGCTGGCCGCAGTGGCGAGTGGAAGAGGCGACGCCTGATAGTGACAGGGGCTGGCAAGCCTTGAAGAAAAAACTGGGGGATGCGCTCGTGGGTCAACGACTGGCCGAGTCGGTCATTTCAGTGCTCGGCGATTCACTGCTCGATGAGGTTGAAGGGCGCCTCCTGTACACGCTTGCGCGGGACTATCAGACACGTCATGGGGGCGTTTTACGCACACCGGCAGAGCTCAATCTTTTTGCAGAATACACGCGGCCTGAAATCGTGCGTTTCTTCGGTGTGCACTACGATCCGGCAAAACATAACAAAGGCATCCTCTGGTTCGGCAATGAGGGGGCCATAATCACCAAGCTGGACACCTCCGGTGCCGTGGAAAGGCACCAATACATGAATCGGTTTCTGTCGGGGGATCGTTTCTCCTGGACAAGCCAGAATCAGATGAAACCGTCGAACAAGGCAGGGCGTAATGTATTGGACGCGGAAACGGAAGGTCGCAGTTTGCGACTGTTTGTCCAGCCACGCTCCCACACGCCTGCGTTGTATATTGGTCTGGTGAGCGTGGAGTCCTTTGAAGAGAGTGGACCGATGCAGGTCGAGTTCAGTCTGGAGAAATCGATTCCGGCAGAGGTGCTCACGGAGCTTGGGGTGACTTTACCGGAGCCATGACGGGCTTTTGGTATGCTGATTACGGCTCGTTGCATAACGCACATCAGTCCGTGCTCTCCCCCTACACCTGAACCGTTTGCAAGGTGTAAACTGAAACTTGGCTAGTGGTTATAATTGACCCGAGTTCAGCAACAGGAGATATTCCATGTCAGGTTCTCAACACTGTGCGCATGAACCGTGCAAGTGCACGATGGGGCCGGAAGGCGGGCTCAAGGCCGACGATGGCCGCAGATACTGTTCGATTGGTTGTATGGAGGGTAAGGGCTGTGAGTGCCCTGATTGCAGTTGTCGAATGGATACGGTGGACGACAGTGCATCTGAGATTCCGATGATCTGACGTGGCATCTGGCGATAACCGATTCATGCGAAGACATTCTTGAGATGACGACGGTATCCACACGACACTTCCGCATCAGCGGTCGCGTGCAAGGCGTCGGGTTTCGTTACTGGACACAGCAGGAAGCGAAAAGGCTTGGACTGAGTGGCTGGGTCTGCAACCGTCCGGACTCCACGGTGGAAGCGGAGGCCAGCGGTAGTGGCGATTTGCTGGATGCCTTCGAAAAATGGTTACAACAGGGTCCACCGGGCGCGCGGGTGGATCGGGTGGAATCGTTTGTTCCTGATGATGACAAGACGTCAGAGCCTGTATCGAGCCCAGCTGGTTTCAAGATCCTGCGCTGAGGCGGTCAGCTGGCGCTACTTGCCTACTCGAGCTGCTCCTCGAACTCTGCATCCTCGACATTGATTGGCCGCCACAAGGCCTCGCAGGCGGAGTAGGCAGAGAACAACAATA
>CBDUIJ010000380.1:0-5342 GCA_965367215.1 uncultured Granulosicoccus sp. | reverse complement strand
ACAGTTTCCTGTCAATAGATCAGGTTCATGTGTTGTCCCATACATTTCCTTGATACGACTCTGACGATGCCAGGCAATCAACATCATCCAGATCACCATCATTTCGTTCAGGCCGACATCCGATCTTGACCAGGCAAGGCAATTCCCATGACAGTCAATAGCGCATCAGATAGCGCTTTACGCGTAAAACACCTGTTTTTACAGGGTCATCTGAATATTGACACAACCATTGATTAGTTGAATGAAGAATGGAAACGCGCTTATCTTGGCTTCGTTGGCGGAACGAATGACTGCCAGCTCACCGGGAATATCCGACGGCGTACGTTCGATATCCAACGGGTTCAGACGTCACTACTTGGAAGATTGAAAACATATTCAATCTTTCACCGAACAACGGATTGACTCAAGGACCGGTGTACTTCCATTCACGAAACATCATCAAGGGAACAACAGACATGACTACAGAAAAACGAGGATCCGAAAAACTACTGGATGCAGAAGGCGGCTTGTGTTCACTGACAGCGGAAGAGCTATCTCAGGTAGCAGGGGCCGTGAATCCAAATGTTCTGCTGAAGCCGTTCGATTTGGTGAAGCCGATCGACGTGGTGTGGCCTGGCGACAGTTTTCCACTTGGCACAGTCAATCCTGACTTGTTCAGGCAGCTGGTTGATCGCAGCGGTCTGCTCAACCGCCGCTGACTGATCAGCACCTGGAAGAGACCTGACCGCATTTCCAATGCCAAAGGCTACTGATCCAGAACTACCAGCAAACTGAAAAGTAAAGGCGAAGGAGATGAGAACAATGGGCCCTACTGGAAAGACGCGAATCGTTCAGATACATCCAACACGAAAGTGCAATCTCAGTTGCAAACATTGCTACTCATCTTCCTCGCCACATGCAGATGAAGCACTTGAGCCAGCCCTGTTGAAAGACGCGCTGACTGACCTCGCTGATGAAGGCTATGACTGGACAAGCTTCTCGGGAGGGGAGCCTTTGGTATACGAACCATTGCCAGAACTACTGGAGCATGCCAGAAATCTTCACATGCAAACCACGCTTGTCAGCAACGGTATGCTACTCAACGGACGCAGACTGGACGCCATTGAGACAAAACTGGATGCACTGGTCATGTCCCTTGATGGCAAGCCGGATTCCCACAACAGAATGCGTAACTCACCCCATGCATTCGAGCGTATGGCAAGGAACCTGCCAGAGATACGTCGACGCGGAACAGGTTTCGGTTTTCTGTTTACTCTGACCCAGAATAATCTTGATGAACTGCCCTGGGTTGTCAATTTCTGCCTGGAGACAGGTGCAAGCGGTCTGCTCATACACCCGCTCGAAGATGCCGGTAACGCTGCGGCGCAACTCTCGGGAAAATCTCCTGACTCCATTGAAAGTGCTCACGCATGGGCGTTGGTGGAACATTTCAAGGAAATACTGGCCGGACGGTTGAACATTCATCTGGACCTGGTTCATACCCGTGCTCTTGAACAGAATCCTGATCAGTTTTTCCTTGGTCATCATGCAACGCCACTGAAGGGCAGACTTGCCGACTTGCTCTCGGTGCTGGTGATAGAACCCGATGGTGAAGTCGTACCGCTCCAGTATGGTTTCCCCAGACAGTATTCACTGGGCAATCTGAAAGACTGCCGTATCAGCAAGATGGTCAGTGGATGGCAGAACAGCATAGGCCCTGAACTGCACAGACTCAGCACCAGGCTGTATGAATCGATTGAACTCGACAACAACGTCGGTTTCATCAACTGGTACGAAAAACTGGGGCAGTCTGCCAGACAGACAAACAAGGTTGCATGGCCGATTCGCAAATCCGAATGGAGGAACTCCGCCGTCGGAGTTGCCTGAACATGCGGAAATCACTCTTTCGCAAGGAAGCTCTGGAACAACAGAAGCAGCCGCTGGAAGGTACGCTACTGATTGCGGCATCACCACGCGTAAGCGTACTGACATTCATGGCTTTTGGTATCGCCATTGCCCTGCTGACGTACCTCAGCATCGGAGAATTCAACCGTAAGGCAACTGTCCAGGGATATCTATCGCCTGACAAGGGTCTTGTAAAGGTGTTTCCGCAGGTCATCGGCACGCTGCGTGAACGCAGGGTCGAAGAAGGTATGTCCGTGACCAAGGGCCAGATTCTGGCGGTGATATCAACAGAGCGGGGTAGTCTGCAGGTGCGCGATGCGAATGGTGAAGCCATTCGACTTCTGCAAGCTCGCCTCGATAGCCTGGAGAATGAACTCGTCGCACAGAATGAGAAAGACGCTTTGCGGCAAGCAGCCATCGAAAGCCAACACAGCAGCTTGGCCGACGAACTGGAGCAACTGGATATGGCTATCCGCACGTTCAAGCAGCGGTTGCAAAAATCCCGCGCACAAAGCAAACGATTCGAGGATCTGAATACATCCGGATTCATAGCCAGTTCGGACGTCTACAGGCAACAGGATATCTCGATGGAACTTCGCGGAAAGCTGCAGGTACTCGAACGAGACCGCATTGCATTGACTGGACGTCAGCAGGTACTTGCTAACGAAATGGTCAGCATCCAGCTGGATTCCCGGGTGCAGCAGGAAGCGCTGAAACGTCACATCATGGAGTTGCAGCAACAGCAATCCGAGTACCAGACCAACGATGAAATAGTGGTAGCAGCGCCGGCTGATGGCATTGTCACAACAATACTGATTCAGCCCGGACAGCAGACCCGACGAGATGCTCCCTTGCTCAGCATCATTCCGGAAGGGGCACGGCTCGAGGCTCGATTGCTGGTACCCAGCCACGCCATCGGCTTCATCACACCAGGGCAGGAAGTAGCCTTGCGTTATGCAGCCTTTCCGTTTCAACGGTTCGGCCATTACCGAGGTGTTGTGGATTCAATCGCCAGAACCTTGCTGTTGCCTGGTGATGTCGATTCGCCAACGCCACTGACCACACCGGCCTATCTGGTCACGGTCGAACTGGAAAAGCAGTCGGTTGCAGCCTATGACAAGGAGTTTCCATTGCAGGCTGGCATGTCATTCGATGGCGATGTGCTGCTGGATAGACGAACCATCATCCAGTGGATGTTCGATCCTCTGTTCAGTTTGACGAACAGGAGCTGAACATGTCACTCATCAACCTGCTGGAATTTGTCGGCCGCTCCAGGACTCCCGTCGTTCTACAGAATGAAACGAGTGAGTGTGGCCTTGCCTGTCTGGTGATGATTGCCGGGCATCACGGCTACAAAACCGATCTTGCCAGCCTGCACCAACGCAACCTGGGTACATCACGGGGCGCGCGTCTGTCTGACCTGATGCAAACGGCCGGCCAGCTGAAACTGGCTGCACGCCCGGTCAAGGCAGATCTGGATGAATTGCACAAACTTCAACTCCCGGCAATCCTTCACTGGGATTTCAACCACTACGTGGTGTTGACACGAATTTCATCCAGAAGCCTGGAAATTCATGACCCTGGTAAAGGAAAACAGAGTCTGGCACTCAAGGAGTTTTCAAAACACTACACCGGCATTGCTCTGGAAGTACTTCCTGAGGCTGATTTTGTTGCCAGAGAAGAACGTCGCAAGATCAGTCTTCGGCATTTGCTGGGCCGAATACAAGGCCTGTCAAAAGCCGTCACAACGGTCCTGATGCTTGCCCTGGCCCTTGAGGTTTTTACTCTGGCGGCACCTCTTTTCATGCAGCTGGTTGTGGACAGCGCCATTGTCTCCAACGACAGGGATCTGCTTACTCTGCTCGCTATCGGCTTTCTGCTGCTGGGCTTGATTCAAGTCGGCGTCAGCCTGTTGCGCGGATGGGTGATCATGGTAATCAGTAACCAGTTGAATCTTCAGCTACTCAGCAACCTGTTCCGTCACCTTGTCCGCCTTCCCATGATCTGGTTCGAAAAACGTCATCTGGGTGATGTCATTTCACGTTTCGATTCCATGGGCACTATCCAGTCAACGCTGACTGGAAGCTTTCTTACCGCGATGATCGATGGCCTTATGGTCGTAACGACACTTGCAATGATGATGTTCTACGCAACGAGCCTGTCAGCAGTGGTTGTGGCTGCAGCTCTGACCTACGCACTGGTCAGATTGGTCTTGTACAGGCCTCTGAGGCAAGCACAGGAGGAGGCTATAACGCGAGGTGCCAAACGCCATACGCATTTTCTGGAAACGGCGCGCGGTATTCAGAGTATCAAGCTGTTCGGTAGAGAGGTGCTACGTCGCACTCAGTACGAGAGTCTGATGGTGGAACAGTTCAATGCCGGTATTCGAGTACAGCGTCTAGGGCTGGTCTATCAGTGCATCAACGGTTTGATCTTTTCTCTGGAGAATATCGTCGTTGTGTGGATTGCAGGGATGATGATTCTGGATGGACGGTTCTCGGTTGGAATGCTGTTCGCATTTCTTGCCTACAAGCAGCAGTTCATTTCACGAACCACCAATCTTGTCGAAAAGGGAATCGACTTGAAAATGCTGAGCCTGCATACGGAAAGGGTAGCTGACATTGCACTGAGCGAAGTGGAGCCTGTACATAACAGTGCAGAACCTCTGGCAAACGAAGACAAGCTGGATATACGCGTCAGCTCGATTTCCTATCGGTACGCCGATAATGAAGAAAAGGTGATAGACGACTTCAGCTTGCATGTTTCACCCGGTGAGTCAGTTGCCCTGGTTGGACCTTCCGGCTGCGGCAAGACAACCTTGGTCAAATTACTACTCGGGCTTCTGGAGCCGGAGCGAGGAGACATCTACGTAGGAGGTCAATCGCTGGAGAAAATCGATTTGACAGACTACAGAAAGCAAGTGGGCACCGTGATGCAGGACGATCAGCTGTTTGCCGGGTCAATCAGTGACAACATCACGTTCTTTGATCCATCCCCCGATATGCAGTTGATGCAGCAGGCAGCCACTATGGCAGCCATCCATCGAGAGATCGTCGGTATGCCCTTGCAGTACCACACCATGATAGGCGACATGGGCTCCGTATTGTCCGGGGGGCAGAAACAACGACTGCTCCTGGCGCGAGCCTTGTACAAGAGACCTCGTATTCTGATTCTGGATGAGGCCACCAGTCATCTGGATGTGACTGGCGAACAGTTGGTCAGTGCCGCCATCATGCAATTGTCAGTCACGCGCATCATCATTGCTCATCGGCCGGAAACCATCGCGTCCGCTGATCGTGTCATCGAGATGCGCAATGGATTTACCACCGATATTCCGGGGAAACCACAACCGTGTTTCGATCAGGCGGAGATTCAGTTCAGTGCCTGAGGTCAAGGCGATTGTCATTTTCTTCATGCCAGTCGAAAGGCTTCTGAATGATGTAAATCCTGACCTGAAA
>CBDUIJ010000379.1:0-5395 GCA_965367215.1 uncultured Granulosicoccus sp. | reverse complement strand
TCTTCGCCAGGTCGGCAATGATAACGTTTGCTCTTGGTCATGAACCGGAGACACCGATGCTCGAACTCAAGCCGAACTGTGAATGCTGCGATACCGACTTGCCACCGGACTCCACGCTCGCCGTCATCTGTACGTTCGAATGCACGTTCTGCAAGTCGTGTGCTGAAGATCGATTCAACAGCACCTGCCCCAACTGCGGTGGTGAGTTGCTGAGACGGCCCATTCGTCCGGCAGACAAGCTGTTGAACAACCCACCATCGGACCAGCGTTTCGTGAAAGCGCATCCGGAATGTGCCGGTCTGCTGTCCTGACGAAAGGTTGCCGACGTCAGCTTGTGATTTGTAGCGCGTCAGCAGCTTCCCAGAATGCATCGGGGATTGCCTGATTCATCAATGCCAGGTTTTCCTCGAGATATTCCAGCCGACCGGGCCCTGTCAGTACCGAGAGCACCTGCTGGTTGCGCAGCGGGAATTGCATGGCAGCTGCCGGCAGGCGAATACCGTATTGTTCGCACAGGGTTTCCAGTTGACGCACGTGCTCCAGCACAAGCTCGCTGGCGGGTTGGAAATTGAACAAGGCACCCGGGCGAGCTCCGGTGGCAAGAATGCCCGAATTCAGAACACCGCCAATGACAAGGCCGGTGTTTCTGGCCTTGCACAAGGGTAGAAGTGTGCGTTCGGCGGTTCTGTCCAGCAAGGTGTATCTGCCGGCAAGCAACAGCAGATCCAGATCGCATTCATGCAGTACATCCAGACACACCTGCGTATCGTTGACCCCCAAACCGAAGGCCTTGATGACGGCTTGTGACTTCAGTTCCTGCAGTGCTCTGACGCCGGAATCGAGGAATTGCCGAAGATACCTGTCAGCCTTGTCGCCGTGTGTGTAAGTACCCAGATCGTGGGCATACAGGATATCGATACGGCAGAGTCCGAGGCGCTGGAAGCTGTCCTCCACCGAGCGCATGATGCCGTCGTAGCTGTAGTCGTAGTGTTGGCTGAAGGGCAGGGGCTCGACAAACTTGTTCAGAGGGCCACGCACGCTGCGGTCCGGCTTCAGCAGTCGACCTACCTTGGTGGACAGTATCCAGTCATCGCTGCGGCGTGAGCGCAGGAAATCACCGATGCGTCGCTCGGCCAAGCCCTGTCCATAATGAGGCGCGGTATCGAAATAACGCAAGCCCGATGCCCATGCATGTTCGAGGACGGCGTTGGCCTGTTCCTCATCCACGCCTTCGACAATACCGGCGATGGCAGCCGTGCCGAATGATATTCGGGGCAGGCTGATCACGGCTGTTGAGGCAGCGGCAGGCTGAGCTCGGTCTCGGCATCGAACAGGTAGTAGCGCTGCACGGGGCCGGTCAGCTTCACGGAATCACCAACACCAAGTGGTACATGATCGCGCAGTGCGGCCAGAAATGGGCTGCCGGCAACGGTCAGGCTTACATGGGTCTCGGCACCGGTGGGTTCAACGACTTCCACCCTTGCATTGAAGCCCTGTTCATCGGCAGCCAGCGTGGTGTGTTCAGGTCGCAGTCCCAGCAACAGCTTGCGACCCTGCGGCTGCTGCGTGGTCAGTGTGACGTGCTGTCCGTCCTCGAGTACCACCTGCGACTCGTTGGCAACGGTTATCGGCAGTATGTTCATCGAGGGTGAGCCGATGAAGGTGGCCACGAAACGATTGGCTGGTCGATCATACAATTCCAGCGGGGAGCCGACCTGGGCAATGCGCCCGGCGTTGAGCACGAAGATCTTGTCGGCCATGGTCATGGCTTCGATCTGGTCGTGGGTAACGTAGACAATGGTGGATTGCAGCTTCTGGTGCAGGGCCTTGATCTCGGTGCGCATCTGCACACGCAGCTTGGCATCGAGATTCGACAGGGGTTCGTCGAAGAGAAATACCGCGGGGTCTCTGACAATGGCACGCCCCATGGCGACACGTTGTCGCTGACCGCCAGACAGCTGCCGGGGGTAACGATCCAGCAGATCGCTCAGGCCCAGAATGCGGGCGGCATGACCGACCTTCTCTTCCTTTTCAGCGGCTGGAGCCTTGGCCAGTCGTAGTGAGAATCCGAGATTCTCGGCCACTGTCATGTGCGGGTAGAGCGCGTAGTTCTGAAACACCATGGCGATGTTGCGCTCCTTGGGCAGCAGGTCGTTGACGCGTACATCGCCGATATGCACATCGCCCCCGGTGATGCTCTCCAGTCCCGCCAGCATGCGCAGCAAGGTGGACTTGCCGCAGCCGGACGGGCCGACCAGTACGGCGAATTCACCGTCTTCAATCGAGGCATCGATACCGTGGATAACGGGTTGGCGTCCATACGCCTTGCTGACATCCGAGAATCTTATATTGGCCAAGGCAAACTCTTCCGATAAAGGGTGGTGACCATTGTCTGCCAAACAGGGCAGCCAAGGCTGTAGGGCATGATCGTCGGTGAATGATTTCTTGTCAACCACTGATCAATCAGTTATAAATCAGTTCCCATCACACGGTTGTGCGCAGCTCTGGCGCACGGGAGACTGCTTGACTGCCTCGTTCACACTGGATCGGTTCGAAGTATTTGCCTTGTCACGCGCGGTGGATGGCGGACCGAAATCCTCCCTGGCCCCCATGCCGACCCGCAATGGGCTTTTATTGAAAGTGACAAGCCGCGAAGGTGTCAGTGGTTGGGGGGAGGCCTGGTGCAACTACCCACCGCGAGGCAATGTGTCCAAGCTCTTGCTCTTGCAGGATGTCGTCTTACCGACCATGCTGGGGCGGCGCGTGGATCAGTGGGATGCACTGCGACCTGAGCTGGAGCAGGAATTTGCCAGAATGATGATCCATACCGGTGAATACGGGCCATTCACTCACTGTATTGCAGCACTGGATATGGCGGCTGCCGATATCGCGGCGCGTATGCAGAACAAGTCGCTAGGCGAACTCCTGTCGCCGGGCGGTGCGCCACCCAGTGCGGTTCGAGTCTATTGCAGCACGCCGGATGTCGAACGACTGGAGAGCCTGATTCCCGAGTTCGAGGCAGCAGGGCACGATTGCTTCAAGCTCAAGGTGGGCTTTGACAGCGAGCGCGATTTTCGTGTCATCGATCGATTTCGTACCAGCGCGGCGGCGACGACCAGTCTGTGCATGGATGCCAATCAGAACTGGAACGTCGAACAGGCCAGCGAATTTCTGCAAAGACTCGAAGCACAGGCGGTAGAGTTTGTGGAAGAGCCCATCTCCGCCGACGCCACAGCCCACGACTGGCAGGCCGTGGCGCAGGCCACATCAGTACCGCTGGCTGCCGGCGAGAACATCACATCCGAAGCCCGGTTTCGTCAGCATATCGATGATCGCTCGCTGGCCGTGGTGCAACCCGACGTTGCCAAATGGGGCGGTGTCTCCGGCGCCCGCGATGTCGGTGCTCATGCCCTGGCGCAAGGATCTCGATGCTGTCTGCATTACATGGGAACGGCATTGGGACTGGCTGCATCACTGCATTGTCTGGCTGCCATGGGGGGCGATGGCCGGGTCGAGCTGGATGCCAATCCGAACCCGCTGCGTACGGCGCTGGGTGAGCTGGACCTTACTGTCAATGAAGGCTGCCTGAACGTACCGACAGGCAAGGGAATCGGCTTCGAGCCCGATCCGCAGTCACTGGCCGACTTCAGCGTCGCGCAGTGTGACATTCACTAATACCACCAGAGGAAGAACACCATGTTCGTGAAGAAAGGTATCGTAGTCGCTGTTTCTACAGCCCTGGCACTGGCATCGGGTGCCGGTTCGGCGCTGGCTGAGACGGTCATCAAGTTTCGTTTCAATGACAGTGAGCGTGAGGAAATGCGCGCAGCACTGGATGAATTCGAAAGCGCAAATCCGGATATCAAGGTCGAGTTGCAGACCATATCCTGGAAGGATGCCCGTGATCAGTTCCTGCGCGAAGCGGCAGTGGGGCAGGGGCCGGATGTCGTACATATCGCCTTCGTGTGGACGCAGGAAATGGCCGAGGCCGAAGTGGTCATGCCCGTTGAGGAGCTGGTTCAATATGGTGAGTTTGCCAATGGCTTCGATGATTTCATTGCAACCGATCTGACTGAATATGAGGGCAAGGCCTACGGTGTGCCATGGAGCGCGGATACCTGGGCAATGGTTTACCGCACCGATGTGCTGGAGTCTGCCGGCGTTGACGGCTTGCCTACCAACTGGAGTGAGCTGAAGGCTGCCAGTACTGCGGTGAAAGAGAAGACGGGAAAGAGTGGTTTTGCCTTTGCTGCAGCCAACCAGATCTGGTTCCCTGTGAACTATTACCTGTGGTCGAACGGTGCAGGCTTCGTGGTCGAGGATGGCAACGGTGGTTACAAGATCGGAGTGAGCCAGGCGCAACTGGCTGAAGCCATGGATTATTTCAAGAGCTTCATTACCGATGGCGAAGCACCGGAATCCATCGTCACGATTGACCAGCCGCACGATCCGACGCTGATGCAGGCGCTGCTCGATGGCAATCAGGCCGCAGCCCTGATGCCTACCAATACCTTCCGCCAATTGCTGAGCGCTTATGAAGAAGCCAACCCCGGCAAGCCGGTGCCCTTTGCCTCCGGTCCGATGATGGCCGGTAGCGGTGAGCCGCAGACCCATCTGGGAGGACGCACGCTGGTGGTCAACAGCAGTACCAAAAACCCCGAGGCAGCCTGGAAGCTGGTGCAGTTTCTGACATCTGCCGAGTTGTTCGAGAAGTACTACACCAATCAGTTTCCCGCACAGAAATCCCTGCTGGCGCAGATCGACTACCGTCCCGAGGAGTCCGGTTTTGCCGATCAGCTGGCCAATTACACTCGTACCTGGGGCGCCTATGCCCAGAGTAATGCACAGATGGGACAACTGTGGAATACCACATCCCGCGCGTTTTCCACGGCCTTGTCAGGTCAGAAGAGTTCTGAGGAGGCCGCGGCCGAACTCTTGTCCGAACTGGAAAGGATGCTGGGTAACTAGCGCTTGATTCTGTTTTCCATCATGAACGATATGAGATACCGGTTCTCCGTCATGCCAGAGCGGCATGCGCGGCGAACCGGTGGTCAATGTGCCAGAGCTGCGGAGCACCTTCGATGAGACTCTCACCCGGTGCGCGTGAGCGATTGACGATCTTCTGGATGCTGTTTCCCACGTTCCTCGTGATCGTGGGTTTCTATATCTACCCGACGCTCTATAACCTGGAGCTGAGTTTCACCGACATCACTCTGCTGAAACTGAGGAAGGGCGGTGACTGGGTGGGTCTTGCCAACTATTGGGAATTTCTCAGAAGCAGTTCCTTCTTCGATATTGCCCTGAATACGGTGTTCTGGCTGACAGCCGTGTCGGTGACCTGCCGGATGATTCTGGGTCTGCTGTTTGCCCTGCTGTTGAATGCCTCCTTTCTCAA
>CBDUIJ010000378.1:0-5418 GCA_965367215.1 uncultured Granulosicoccus sp. | reverse complement strand
GTTGATGCTGCACGACCCGCGGCGGAATCGAGCTGCGCTTGGATGGGACAGCCTGTATCTTAACCTGCCTTGCTTTGAAAATGGTACATGGCGCAAGGAATCAATTGCATATAACGGCAGACGACTGCACTTGCTAAACACCGCAAACGCCCGTTGTAACCTGTACTTGATGAACAAAAGTCATGACTGTCTCAACGAATCGACATACTGCCAGACACTCGAAATCACGACAGAGCCCTCACCGACAGCTGATGCAACACGCTTGACGGAACCGGATCGAACATCGCCCACGACATAGATGCCATCGTGTGAAGTTTCATAGGCATTCGATTTCCCCACCTCGGCTCCGCTGAGTACATACCCCTTGTCGTCCAGCTCTACGCAACCATTGAGCCATTCCGTGTTCGGCGCGGCACCCACCATGATGAAGACACCACGGGTCTTCAGCTGCCGGGTCTTGCCGGAGGGACGATGCACCACATCAATGGCTTCCAGATAGTCCTTTCCATGCACGCCGGTCATTTCTGTTTCATAGTGAATGGTGATGGCAGGATCACTCTCCAGGCGTCGCGACAGGTAGTCGGACATGGACAAGGCAAGCGATGTACTTCTGACGAACAGATGCACATGATCGGACGTGCGCGACAGGAACATGGCGGCCTGTCCGGCAGAGTTGCCACCACCGATGACCACGACTTCTGTTTCCCTGCACCAGCGAGACTCGCTGTCAGTCGCCGCATAGAAGATGCCGGAGCCTTCCAGTCGATCCAGATCCGGGATACCCAGGCTTCGGTATTTGACGCCGGTGGCAATGATGACCGAGCGTGCACTGACGCTGCGCTCCTCTTCCAGCTCCACACTGAACAGTTTGTCAGCGCCTTGCTTCAACGACACCGCACGCCGTGGCAAGGTAAATCGTGTGCCGAACTTCAAGGCCTGAACCTCGCCACGCCAGACCAGGTCAGCACCGGAAATGCCGGTCATGAAGCCCATGTAGTTCTCGATGCGACTTGACGCCCCTGCCTGACCACCAACGGCCAGGCTTTCGACAACAAGCGCAACCAGCCCTTCGGCACCGGCATAGACACCCGCGGCGACACCAGCAGGGCCCGCACCGACGATAACCACATCGATCACCTCGTCCCTGCCCACATTCAGACCCAGACCCAGCAGGTCGGCAATCTTTCTGGGTGTCGGGTCCGTGACCACCTGGTCCTTGCCCACGATGACGGCTGCCTGGTCTGCGCGGACGCCACACATCGCAGACAGCCTTACAGCCGCGGGATCGCCGATGGCCAGTGAACGCACCGGTAGCCGGCTACGATGCGCCAGAGCTTCGATCTGTCTGACGTCGCGATCAGCCTCAGCCCCGATCAGGGTCAGGCCGATGTCATTCGCCTCGAGAAATCGACGACGACGAGCCGCAAATACCGTGATGATGCGATCGCTCAACTCCGGCAAGCGGCTCATGAGCTCGAACATGCTCGCTCTGGGCACGCCGATCATGCGGCTCCGACACACCGCACGAGCGCCGAGCATGTGATTACCGCCATTGAGAAAGGAGATCTCCCCCAGGTACTGACCCGGCCCCAGAGTCGCCTGCCCATAGCGTTCGCCGCTTGCCGGATCGACGATCTCGATTTCACCGGATTCGACGTACCAGAAGCGGTCGATTGGCTCGCCTTGCTCCACCAGCCATTCGCCCGCCTCAACCCAACTGCACTCACCGGCGTTGCGCATGGCGGCAACATGATCGTCGGCAAGCGGCACGCGAACCATCGTATCCAGATCGTCGGCAATCGTTTCCATGAAGTCTCTCAGGCAATATTGTCAGGCAAAGACTGACACAGTATTGTCTGCTTGAGTGCAGGACATGACAGCCACACCCACCTTATTGCAAGAGTGACGCTGCAGTCAGGACACCCGGACTGACTCAGGCATGCTTTCACAGACCATCGGCAAGATCGCTACAACCATGCCCAGTGGCAAGCCTTCGCAACCGGTTCAGATCACGACAGGTCGGCTCCGGTATTTTCCCTGATCAGCTCCTTGTACAGACTCTGTATCCGGGCCGTCATCGGGCGTTCTCCATTGCCAATGGCCTTGCCATCGATCGAGGCAACCGGGGTTTGCGCACCGAAGGTACCAGTGAGAAAGGCCTCGTCGGCTCCATAGGCCTCATAGAGTGAATAGTGTTTTTCGAAAACGGGAATGTCGTTCGCCCGGCACAGGTCGATGACCTTCTGTCGGGTCACGCCATTCATGCAGTAGTCCGGGGTCGACGTCCAGACTTCACCGCGCCGCACCACGAAGAAATTGCAGGCGTTGGTTGTGTTGACAAAGCCGTGAGGATCGAGCATCAGACCCTCATCGGCGCCCGCCTGCTCGGCCTGCAGACAGGCGATGACGCAATTGAGTTTGGAATGGCTGTTGAACTTGGCGTCCTGACTCATCGGCAGCCCCCGCACCTGAGGCACGGTGGCCAGCGTGATTCCGGCGCTTTGCAGACTGCTCGCCGGCTTCGAATGCTCCATGATGATGACCAGAGTCGATCCGCTGGTGCTGAGCTTCGGATGCTGAAACGGCTTGTCCTTGATACCGCGTGTGAGCATGAGCCGGCAGTGAACATCATTGCTCATGCCATTGGCCGCAGCAGTCTGAGTCAAGGCATCAAGAATTCCGTCCCTGTCCATGCCGACATCGAGTGACACGGCCTTGCAGGAGTTGAAGAAGCGATCCATATGCTCATCGAAGAACGCCCACTTGCCGTTGTAGAGCCGCATGCCCTCCCACATGCCGTCTCCCAGCATGAAGCCGGCGTCATACACGGACACCTTGGCTTCATCCCGGTGAACGATGTCGCCATTGACATAAATCCGGATATCGCGATTGCGATCATCCTCGGAGGCATCGTGTGTGCTATGTCCGGATGTCTTGGCGTGCATCGATCATTCCCTCTGGCAGGCGTCAGACTTGCGTCTGTGGGCTACGAATTCCGGGGAATACTGCCGACCTGACTCTGCAATGTCAACACGAGGTACGAATGGCTCTGCCGAGAGACTGACGTGCCGACTGCCAGCCTCTGTCGAACGCCTGGTCCCATGCTTGCAAACCACACTTCCCAAGCCGGGCGGCGATCTGTCATCATGAACCTGCGTTTGTCCCGTAACCCTGCACGAGAGGTCATTGTCATGCTGGAGAGCAAGTGAACTCGAAACAGGAACATCGCCTGCGACTCTCCAGCGGACTGATCATCGCATTCTTTCTTTGCCTGCACCTGCTCAACGCCGGCCTTGGCATCTTCTCCCTGTCCGCCATGGACGCCATGGGCGACGCTCTGGCCGCGTTCTGGTCAATGACTGGTACCAAGCTGCTGTTGTACGCCGCCTTCACCATTCACATAGGCCTGATGTTCGTCTCCCTGTATCGGCGTCGAAGCCTGCGGCTGCCTGCCTGGAATCTGACTCAGTTCGGCATGGCACTGGCACTGCCCATTCTGTTGTTCGCCCATATTGCCGGCACGCGCGGAAGCAACGAGATCCTCGACGTCTACAAGAACTACACGGTCGTCGTGCACAGCCTGTGGAGTAATCCGTCAGGTGTCCTGCGGCAATATCTGTTGCTGATTCTGGTCTGGACGCATATGTCCATCGGCATTCACTACTGGTTACGCCACAAGCGAGGGTATTCGCGATGGATACCCGTGCTCTACCCCCTGTGCCTCATCATGCCGCTGCTGGCAGGTCTCGGTTTCCTGCGAGCGGGACTGGAGAGCCTGCAGTTGCCTGTCGATGCCACAGCGCTGCTCGAATATCAGCAAGCCATGAGTCGCGTAGACCCGGCCAGGCTCGAGCTGCTCGGCTACGTTGAAAAATCACTGCTCTGGCTGTTTGCATTGCTGCTGCTGGGCGTGCTGATACTTCGAACCCACCGCTCCCGCCGTGATCGAAAGCGCGGCGGCTACTTCATCACACATACACCCAGTGGCAGACAGTTGCCGGCGAGAAAGGGACAGACGATTCTGGAAACCCTGCGTGAAGCCGGAATACCACATACATCCATCTGCGGTGGCCGTGGTCGTTGCACGACGTGCCGTGTGCGCCTTGTCGATATCGACCAGACTCTGCCAGAGCCTGATGAGCTGGAGAGCCGAGCACTGCAGCGGGTCAGAGCCGGCCCCAATGTGCGTCTCGCCTGTCAACTCAGACCACAGCGGGACATCACCATCACCCCACTGCTGCAAGCGAACGATTCGGCCCCCGCCGCGCGCGTATCCGCAGGCGTGATGGGCCATGAGCAGAAGATTGCCTGCCTGTTCGTCGACCTGCGCGGCTCTACTCGATTGGGCGAACAGAAACTACCCTACGACGTCGTTTTCATACTCAACCAGTTCTTCATCCAGCTCGATGAAGCATTGCGCGCAACAGAAGGTCACTACGCCACATTCAACGGCGATGGTCTGATGGCGCTGTACGGACTGGACGGAGACCTGGCCAGGGGCTGTCGCAAGGCACTCGAGGGGGCCGTGCAGATCCAGCATAGAATGGAGCAACTCAACCACTGGCTGGCTGATGAACTGGAAGAGCCTCTCAGGGTCGGCATTGGAATACATTGCGGTGATGCCATCGTCGGTACCATGGGGCCGCCCGATTCACCGACGGTGTCCGCGCTTGGCGACAATATCAACATCACGGCCAGGCTGGAAGCGCTGACCAAGGAATTCGATACCGGGCTCATCATATCGGAAGTGGCGCTGCGCAATGCAGGCTACCAGCAACATGCACTGCCAGGCCATACCGTTCACGTGCGTGGACGCGGCGAGCCACTCGATATCATCGTGGTTGATGACCCGGCATCGTTGATGAACGACATGAACGAGACCGGGCCTGATCAAGGCCCTGCTGTCGGGCAACGCTGAAGCTGAAGAGAGCCTGATGATGAATCAGGCTTGCTCGACGGTACCGAAAACCGCCAGGGGCCTACTGCGCGAAGCAGTAGAAAAGTCCGTCACCGCCGGTAGCCTGCAGAGCTTCGATGCTGCAACCACGAGAACCATGCGCCGAGCTCCATGAAGTCGGGTCATCACCACCGCCGGTGCGATCATGGTGTCCAACAGTAGCCGTACCCTCACCGCCGCTGGTCCAATCCTCGCATGTGCTGCCAGTGGAACGTCCATTGGCCGCAGACCCCGTGAGAATATCGTGGCGGTTGGGCTCATCGCCACGACCATTGATTACCTCACCACTCTCACTGACAGCCGTCAGTTTGGTCAGGTTGTTGCTGTCGCCAAGCAGCTCATCGACGCTACTCGCCACCATCACACCATCAGCGTTGTACCAGGGGCCGGAACCGATGCGATCACGGGCGTTTTCCGTACTGGAGGACAGATAGGCCTTCCAGGTCTTGCCCGTTACACCC